>NZ_CP115159.1:795000-1148000 GCF_027594425.1 Zunongwangia sp. HGR-M22 | reverse complement strand
GTAGTATCGTTGTAGAGGGTGTTCGTGTAGAAAGAGAAGCTGTTCTTGGAGCTAATGTTGTTCTAACAGCTTCAACAAAAATAATTGATGTTACTGGCGACGAACCTGTAGAGATGAAAGGTATTGTTCCTGCAAGATCTGTAGTTATTCCTGGTAGCTATACTAAAAAATTCCCAGCAGGAGAGTATAATGTGCCTTGCGCTTTGATTATTGGGAAACGTAAAGAAAGCACCAATAAAAAAACTTCTCTAAACGATGCGCTTAGAGAATATGATGTCGCGGTGTAATGAAAATACTGGTAATACAGCAAAAAATGATTGGGGACGTTCTTACGTCCTCAATCTTATTTGAGGCACTCCGGGAAGCTTATCCCGAAGCGAAGTTGCATTACCTAATTTATCCACACACTAAAGCGGTTGTAGAAAACAACCCATTTATTGATAAGCTGATATTTGGTAAAAATGAACTTCCTTTTTATAGATTATTGCAGGAAATTAGATCTGAAGAATACTACGCTATTATCGATGCATATTCTACGGTAAAGACTTCAATTATCACCAATTTATCTGGTGCGAAATACAAAATTGGATTCGATAAAAAATACACCCGGCCATTCTATACACATATTTTTAGTAGAAATATACAGGCGAAAACAAATGCGGGCGCAGCAATAGAAAAAAGGATGCAGTTACTAAAACCCATCATCAAAGATGCGCCAATCCAAATAAAGCCTAAAATATATTTGAGTACTGCTGAAAAGGACAAAGCAAAGGAAAGGTTAATTAAGGGAGGAATAACACTTACAGATTCAATTTATATGATTGGAGCTTTAGGAAGTTCAGAAAAGAAAACCTATCCCCTCCCCTATTTGGCCAAGCTTTTAGACCAGATCGCAGCCAAAGAAAAAACGGCTATTTTATTCAATTATATCCCAAGCCAAAAAGAACAAATTTCAACATTAATTGGCTATTGCAATGCGCAAACCAAACATAAAATCTATCTTGATATCTACGGAAAAAGCCTGAGAGAATTTTTAGCGCTAACCAGTTTTTGTGACGCAATCATTGGGAATGAAGGTGGCGCTATAAACATGGCAAAGGCGTTAAATGTTCCATCTTTTGCAATATTTTCACCTCCATTAAACAAAGCGAACTGGAATATTTATGAAGATGGAAAGCAGAATGTTTCAGTTCATTTAAAAGATTTTTCTCCGGAATTATTTGCTGAAAAAAAAAATCAGGATGATTTGCACAAAGATGTGTTTGAGCTTTACGAGAAATTTTCACCCGCTTATATTGAAGAACATCTGGATCAATTCCTAAAACTGAACACTAAATGACCTATCGCTTTTTAATTTACATAAGTCATACTTACGCGTTGCCGATTGGTTTACCGCTTCAGGAGGAAATCAGGAAAAGAGACTATGAGGTTAAATGGTTTACAGAGCTAAATCCTCCAAAATCCTATTTTCCTGAAAATGGTGATTTAATAGAACATATAGATGACGCTATTAAATACGAACCGCACATCGTCCTTTGTATTACAGATGTTGTTGCCGATTTTTTACCCGGTTTGAAAGTTCAAATATTCCATGGATTTTTAGCCAACAAACATAGCGATGCAAAAGGGCATTTTAGAATTAGAGGGTTATTTGATCTTTATTGCACGCAAGGACCGTCGACTACTATTCCTTTTAAAGAAATTCAGCAGAAAAAGAAACATTTTTTAGTACGCGAAACGGGATGGTCTAAAGTAGATCCATTATTCAAAATTGAAGAAAAAGAACGACGTAAGCCTACTATCCTTTTGTCTTCTACCTTCTCTCCAAAATACAGTTGGTTGTATAATGAAGAGGTGATCGCTGAAATAAAAAGATTATCTAAAACCGGCGAATTTGAATTTCTGGTTGTGCTGCATCCTAAAATAGCTAAAGAGAAAATTGAGATCGTTAAAAAAATGCAGCACGAAAACTTCAAATATTACGATACCACAGATATTATTCCGCTGTTTCGCCAGGCAGATATCATGTTTTCAGATACTACCTCAGCGATAACAGAATTTATTCTTCAGAAAAAACCAGTAGTTACTTTCAGAAATAATAAACCCGCTCCTCACCTTATTAATATTACCAATCCTGGAGAAATCGAAGATGCAATACGAAAAGCTATATCATATCCAGAAGAACTACTAACTAATATTGATGCTTACATCCATGAAACTCATCCCTACTTTGACGGTAAAAGCAGTGAACGTGTGATTTCGACTTGTATTGAAGTATTGCACGCCGAAAAGCCAGATTTAGCAAAAAAACCACTGAATTTAGTAAGACGATATCAACTAAGAAAAAAACTAGGGTACTTTACATTGAAAAGCTATAGGAAACCTTTTACGCTAAATTAAAAAGATTAGTTTTTCCAAAACTTAAGCTGTTTTTTTAGTCGTTTCTTGCGATAAAATTTCTCCTGAAATTCTTGTGTGAATTGCCACATGGTTTCAAATACTTCTTGCTCGTTCCAGGCGGTAAGTGTAGCATATTCGTTTGCTATGATTTCAATAATTTCCTTGCTTGGCGTTAAACGTGAGAAATTTTTCATGCGCTGTTTAAAATCTAGACGCTTAAAATTCATTCGGTTTAAATCAACCAAAAAGAATTCAAAATGATCACCATTTATACGTATTAGTGTATTACCTGGAGAGTGATCTAGAAACTCAATATTTTTTTCATGGATATCGTAGGTAAAGCGTGTAAAGGCTCTTAAAACCTCTTCTTTTTGTTCTTTATCTTCAAAATTTTCGATATCCCTAAAGGTGAAATCGTATTCTAAGTGATCACAAATATAAAAGCTATGACCTAAGCTTAACCATTTACATTCTTCGGCATAAGCTACGGGAAAGGGCGTTGCTATTTCACGAGATAGGAGATATTGTGCATAGCTAAAACTACGCTCTGCTTTTGATTTACGAAAAAATCGATAAACAATTTTATTGATTAGATTTGGGACTCTAAAAGACTTTACGTTTACTTGCCTCCCATTTAGATCGAAGGTTTTAATAGTATTTCGGCCGCTGCTAAGAGTTTTTCCGCTTTCAGAAAAATCAGCTAAAATTTGTTCTATTCTTTTTGCTTCCCCCTTAAAAGCATCTGCATATTCGATTTTCATACTACAAAATTATAATTATAAATTTGTATCCATACACAATTGGGCAATATTTCATTTATTTATTACTCTTTTAAAATCGCTTAGATGCAAAAATTAAAAATTGCTTTTCTTTTTTTAGATGAAATTCATCATGTTTCTCACTTTATCAGTGTGGCTAAAGAATTATCTAAAAATCATGAAGTAAAGATTCTTACTTATAAAAACGCAACTCAATATTTGTACGACAGAGTAAAAACTATAAAGGCTGAAGATGTAAAAATTGAAGAGCTACCCACCAAGCGATTTCGGGCATTTACAGATAAACTAAAGGATATAAAAATTCCCAGAAAAGGATTCTGGATAAAGAAAAACCTGGATTATCTACTACAATTTGATGCTGTAATTTTTACAGATTATTTTCACAAATATTTACAAAAAGCACGTGGCGAAAAAAAACACCCCAAAGTAATCAAATTAAATCACGGCATACCGGGAAGAGCCTACGCATTTAAAGCAGCCCAAAGTGAGTTTGACATGCAGGTGTTAGTAGGAAGTTTTCAGCAAAAAGTTTTAAGCGAGAAAAATATATTAGCTAAGAATCATGCAATTGGCGGTTACCCCAAGTTAGATGTGGTTAAAGAAATACCTGCAAAGCGCTATTTTGAAAACGAAAAACCAATAGTTCTATATAATCCTCATTTTGATGCTGAATTTAGTAGTTGGGATAAATTTGGAGTTGAAATTCTGAAATACTTTTCTCAACAAAATACTTACAATCTCATATTTGCTCCACATTTACATTTATTTCAGCAAAAAAAAGGAAATAGAAATATAGATGAAATCCCTCAGGAAATTTATGATTTTGGAAATATCTATATTGATCTTGGCAGCAGCGATAGTGTAGATATGCAATATACCCGTGTGGCAGATTTATACCTTGGTGACGTGAGCAGCCAGGTTTACGAGTTTATAATAAATCCCAGACCTTGCTTATTCCTGAATCCTAGCGCTATCAATTACGATAATAAATTTGACTATCGATTTTGGCAAAGTGGACCGGTTATAGAAAATTTAGAAGATTTTACTTCAGCTCTAAAAATGGCTTTCAAAACTTTTAAAGATTTTGAACCCATTCAGTCCAAATTAAATTCTGAAAACTTTTTTATACCGAAAGATAAAACCGCTTCAGAAAATATAGCTGAAATTATTTCGGAATACTTGAAGGAGTAGCATTTTCTAGATATTTAGAAACTCCATTTTCGCATCTTTTCGATCGATTTTCTATAGATTCGGCTTGAATTTTTGTGTTCACCACTTCTTTCGCTCTGCATGCATTTTTATGCCAAATATGGTACACAATGGCATTATAACGCATTCGCTTACCATAAATATTATTGTTAAGTAGCCTTATCACAAATTCAGAATCTTCTTTTCCCCAGCCGGTCATATCTTCGTTATAACCGTTCACTTTTAAAAAATCCTCGCGCCAATAAGAAATGTTGCAACCACGAACTTTAGAACTCAACTCTGGGGATTCTTTATACAATTTCGCTAAGAAATCAATATGTAAATTTCTGGTACGTTTTGTAATTCGTTGATCAAAGAAATCAAATTCAGTTTCTTTATTTTTAAAAATTTCTTCCAAGCAACTCTCTTTAAGATTAACTCTACTCCCAAATAGAAATCTATTTTTCTTTGCATGTTGAACATGATCTCGCACAAAATTGTGGTGCATTATACAATCACCATCTAATTGAACGATGTAATCTGCATTTGTAGCGGCCAGAGCTTTATTTAAAATCACTGTTCTCCTAAAACCTTTGTCCTCATGCCAAATATGCTTTAGTGGTAAATTGTATTTCTTTTGATATTTGGTAATAATAGACTTGGTTTTATTTTTAGAACCATCATCGGCAATCAAAATCTCATCGGGCATAAGGCTTTGTTTAGCAGCACTTTTAAGTACCAACTTCAATGCTTTAGGCCAATTATAAGTAGAAATAAGAAGAGCTATTTTCATTAAATTTTAGATTCTAATCTTTTTATCGATTAAGTAATAAAAGGTACAAATTTATAATCTTTGTTTAAAAATTTAGAAATACATTTCTCCAATTTAATTTGTAAGGACTTAATATCGATTGCTTCTAAACCTTCAAACTAAAGCTTTTCTTACAAAATCCCTGCCTTTTATTTTTTCTGAAGTACCTTTGCAGGTCGTTAGCAAGGAAATTATGGAAGATAAAAAGACTGAAATTCAAAATTGTTTAGCCATTTTAAAAAAAGGCGGACTTATTCTTTACCCTACAGATACAGTTTGGGGGATTGGCTGTGATGCCACCAATGCAGATGCTATTGATAAAATTTTTGCACTTAAAAAAAGGGCAGAAAGCAAATCTATGATTTGTTTAGTTTCAGATTTTAAAATGCTGAATGAGTATGTTGAAGAAGTTCCTGAAGTAGCTTATGATATACTGAAATATGCCGCAAAACCAACTTCTATTATCTACGATGATCCCATTAGAGTAGCTGAAAATTTAATTGCTGAAGATAATTCACTTGCAATACGAGTTACAAAAGATCCATTTTGTAAAGAACTTACCAGAAGATTTCGACGTCCAATAGTTTCTACATCTGCTAATATTAGTGGAGAAAACACACCAAATTCATTTTCGCAAATTAGCCCTGAAATTTTAAAAGGTGTGGACTATGTAGTAAATTTGCACCAGTCTAAAAAATCATCAAAACCTTCAGCTATAATAAAACTGAATAATGATGGAAAGGTTAAAGTGATACGGAAATAAAACATGCCCAATTTACAGAATTACAAAAAAGCTTTAGATCATCAGATTTTTAAGGTAATTTCTCAGGCTGCCGAAGAACTACAATTAGAAAGTTACGTTATTGGTGGTTTTGTAAGAGATTTTATCTTGCAACGCGGCAATGCCAAAGATATTGATATTGTTGCCGTAGGCAGCGGTATCGATCTTGCATTAAAAGTATCAGAACTTCTACCGCATAAACCCAAAGTACAGGTTTTTAAAAATTACGGTACGGCAATGCTGCGTGCTTTCGATATGGAAATCGAATTTGTTGGCGCAAGAAAAGAAAGTTATTCTGAAGATAGCAGAAATCCCGTAGTGGAAAACGGAACGCTGGAAGACGACCAAAATCGCCGTGATTTTACCATAAATGCATTAGCATTAAGTTTGAACAAAAGCAGTTTTGGCGATTTGCTTGATCCTTTTAACGGACTCGAAGATTTAAAAACACAATTACTTAGAACTCCGCTAGAACCAGGAATCACTTATTCAGACGATCCTTTGCGAATGCTAAGAGCCATTAGATTCGCTTCACAACTTAATTTTATTATTCAGAAGAAATCATTAGATGCTATTAAAGAAAATTATAAGCGCATCAAAATCATTTCTAACGAAAGGATTACTGAAGAGTTACACAAAATATTATTATCCGACAGACCTTCTAAAGGTTTTGCACTTTTACATAAAACTAAGCTTTTAAAAATTATCCTTCCTGAACTTACTGCTTTAGAAGGAATCGATGAAATTGAAGGCCAGCGCCATAAAGACAACTTTTGGCACACTCTTGAAGTAGTTGATAACATAAGCGAGAACACCGATAATCTTTGGTTGCGATGGGCTGCTTTGCTACATGATATTGGTAAAGCGCCCACCAAGAAATTTCATAAAAAGATTGGATGGACATTCCATGGGCATGAATTTATTGGTTCTAAAATGGTGTTTAAATTATTTAAGCGCCTAAGAATGCCATTGAATGATAAAATGAAATTTGTACAGAAAATGGTGTTAATGAGTTCGCGACCAATTGCGGTAGTAGATGATAATGTAACCGACTCTGCAGTGCGCCGTTTAATCTTTGATGCCGGTGAAAATATAGACGATTTGATGACCTTGTGCGAAGCCGATATCACCACTAAAAACCCTCGTCGTTATAAAAAATACCATAACAATTTTAAAATTGTTAGACAGAAGATGAAAGAGGTTGAAGAACGAGACCATGTTCGCAATTTTCAACCACCGGTAAGTGGTGAAGAAATTATGGAAACCTTCAATATAAAACCTTGCCGAGAAGTAGGTATTATAAAAGATGCCATTAAAGAAGCTATTTTAGAAGGTGATATCCCAAATGAGCATGCCGCTGCAAAAGAACTTATGCTTAAAAGAGGTAAAAAACTTGGATTAAAAGAAATATCAAAACAAGATTAAAATATCAGGAAATTCCCAATAATTCACTTTTAAAAAATTGAAATTGTGTATCGAAATTCGGTAAAAATTGCACTGGTTTTAGTGTACCTTGTGATCATCGCAGGTGCAGTGGTAAGAATGACGGGAAGCGGAATGGGATGTCCAGACTGGCCTAAATGTTTTGGTTATTACATCCCTCCTACCCAAGAATCTGAACTTCTTTTTCAGACAGATCGAGATTATGAAAAAGGGCAGGTAATTATTGTAGACGAAAGTTTAAAAGTTGCCAAAAGCGATTTTACTTCCGCAGAAAATTATAATCCTAATAATTGGGAAAACTACACCAAACACGATTACGCAATATTTAATCCGCTGCATACCTGGACTGAATATATTAACCGATTAGTGGGCGCTTTAGCCGGTTTTGCTGTCTTAATCATGGCCATCTTATCTTTTAGAAAATGGAAAACCAGAAAACGGCTTACGATCCTATCTTGGCTTTCAGTTTTTTTAATGGTATTTCAGGCCTGGCTTGGTGCTACTGTAGTGTATTCAGTTTTAGCGCCAGTTAGAATTACCTTACACATGGTAATGGCGCTGGTAATTGTAGCGATCTTATTCTATATTCTGGCAGATTCTTCAACAAAAATATACGACTTCAAAGTTTCTAAAACTTTTAAAAAAGTTGTACTTATTTCGATTATTTTGAGTTTGATCCAGGTAGTTTTAGGAACACAGGTACGACAATTTGTGGACGAGCAGGTAAAAATTTTAGGATACGGAACTCGCGATCTATGGCTTAACAATCCTGATGTTTCATTTTATATTCACCGCTCATTTTCGATTTTGGTCTTTTTAGTGAATCTTTTTATCTGGTGGAAAAACAAGCAAAAATTTTACAATCTTAACTTAACCAACTGGATCCTTTTTCTAATTGTGATCGAAATTTTTACGGGAATGGCCATGTATTATCTGGATTTCCCGTTTTTAAGTCAGCCACTACACCTGGTAATTGCTTCGGTATTATTTGGGGTACAGTTTTATTTATTATTAGAATGTTTTAAAAGTGGCAAAACGCTTAAAACTTCTTAACTTTGACGCTCAAATTTTTCAATTATGGTTTACAGATTTAGAGTAATTCTCGACACGGCAGAAGATGTTTTTAGAGATATTGAAATTTTAAAAACCGATACGTTAGAAGACTTACATAACTCTATTGTACAGGCTTTTGGCTTTGATGGATCTGAAATGGCTTCTTTTTATATAAGTGATGATGAATGGAATCAAGGAGAAGAAATTCACCAATTTGACATGAGTGGTGCCGATAATGATATCCGGTTAATGAACGAGACAGCTTTAGACAGTGTACTTTCTGAAGACCAGACCAAACTGCTTTACGTTTACGATTTCTTCAATATGTGGACCTTTATGGTAGAACTTGCTCAAATTGCTGAAGTTGAAGAAGGTAGAGATTATCCTAATTTGATGTTTGTACACGGGCAAATTCCATCAAACGCACCAGATAAAGAATTTAAAGCGGAAGGTGATCCTGAAGCTGATGAAAACTTTAATGATGATTTTGATGTAGACGATTACGACAGCTTTTCTTTTGACGAGAACTGGAATTAATACGCTATATTTTTCTAGCTAATTTTATCGATTTTAACTTTTACACGAAATGATCAATTTATATAACGCCCAGATAGAATCTCTATCGATTCATCGTGTGGGTAACAAAAGTCGTAATGAAAATATCTTTCTTTCGGCTGCACCCTTTCAGTTAAACGACGAGATCACCCCTTTAATCAAGGAATATTTCTTAAAACCCTTCAGAGAAAAAGAAGAGAATTATTACAAATTTCAGCATGAAACAGATATAGAGTTCAATGAACTTTATAATCTTGCGAATGCGATTTTTGATAATCCTGAAAATATCCACGAAGCTTCAAAAAAAATAACAACATTACTTTTTGAGCAATCTGCACATCCTCACATTAAAAGTGGTGAAGTATATGTGGTTTATTTTGAAAATGCACAGCTGGATAACGAAAAACTTCCTGCGATTGGAATTTTTAAATCTGAATTGAAGCATGATTTCTTGCAATTTCAGGAAAAAGGAAGCATTCTCGAAATGATTGTTCAGCAAGGGATTAATCTTCAAAAATTAGATAAAGGCGCCTTAATCTTCAACAAACAAAGAGAAGAAGGATACAAGATTTTATCGATCGATTCTAACAAATATGACACTAAATATTGGTTAGAAAACTTTTTGGGAGTTGATGTTATGGCAGATGAAAATTACTACACTAAAAAGTATTTAAAATTCTGCCAGAATTTTGCTAAAGACGTGGTGTTGCCTGCGGAAGATAAAAAAGAGGAAGTGATGTTTATGAACCGAAGTATGGATTACTTCGCAAAAAACGACGATTTTGAAGAATCAAATTTCCTTAATTCGGTGATCGATAATCCAGATTTGGTTCCTGAATTTCAGAATTATAAAACAGAAAAAGCACCAAAATATAAGATCGAAGATCTAACCACATTCCCAATTGCGAACAAAGCGGTAACCGATGCACGTAAAAAGCTGAAAAACGTAATTAATCTAGATACGAATATTCAAATTAAAATGGATTTTGTAAATGCAGATTCTGCCGACAAATTCGTTGAAAAAGGTTGGGACGAAGAAAAACAAATGTATTATTACCTGGTTTATTTCAACAAAGAAGAAAAAAGCTAGATAATTAAATAGCGAAAAAACAAAGGCCGAAATTATCGAATTTCGGCCTTTGTTTTTTTAGAATTTATAAAATGTGATTTATTGCAATAGGCGTTTCATATTTACATCCTCATAATTTCGTTGGACAAAATCGAGAGCGGTTCTTAAAATCTGTCCCATCGTACTGGCGCGCTTAAATTTCACATCTTTGGTAAAATGATACAACTCTGTTCGCAGCTGGTGCACATTTTCTTTTGTAGAAACGTGATCGTTGCTCATACACTTTATCAATCGCTTAAACCTTGCCTGCGTGTTTATCATTCTTTTGGCCAAAAGTGAGCGCTCTTCTTTTCGATACTGCTCTATAGACGATAATTGCAAACGTTCTGAAACTAATTTTACCATCTTATAATTCTCTTTAAAGAACTGTGGACGGTAAACCTTAAATTTTCCTTCAAAACATTGTTGATCAAAATCTATTGCTCTTATCTGGTATTGCACGTGATCAAAATCATGCGTTGGAATCACGACATAATTATAAGACCGCATATCGCCCAAAAGCCTTACCGTACAGCGTTCGTTAAACTTTACAAATTGTTTGGCGATCTGTGCTTTTTCCCATTCGCTTAATTTTGGTAAATGATCTTCTATAAAAACATCACCGGGAATTCCTGCAATATGAGCTTCAATTAATGTGTCTTTATAGACCAAGAATGTGATTCGATGCGGTGAAAGCAAATGCTCTAATTCGAGACCATAAATTCGGGAAGCATCAGCTTTTTTCACGTAAAAATAAGTGAAGACGTCATTCAAAATATTCCGTACTTTTATACGAAAAGGTTTAGAATTTCCAAAGGTGCAATAATCTATCGCATCCACCGCTAAAAACTCTAACATGTCGTCACTACCATCAGAATGCAAAATGTTATAAATCTTTTTCAGACTTTCATCAATCTCCTGCCGCTCAAATTCAGGATAATAACAGCGCACCCAAAACGTATCTTCATCATCTTGATCGTAAACGACTATCGAGCCTGAAAATCGCAATAAATCCTCGTAAAAAACAGGGATTTTCGTGTTTCGATTATAGCGTGCCAGATATTTATTGAAACGTTCGTTTACGGCAAAAGAAGGTTTCTTTTTAGACATCAGTTTAGGTTCCATATTCTTGCGCTTTGATTAAACTCTTCCGTAGAAAGTTTATAAAATTTTAAGTATAATACAATTCTTAAATTGGATTAGAGCCATTACTAGAAAAAACGTTTTTAGAAAAATATTGTTCAAGACTTTTTCTTAATCCCGTTTAACTTTCTATTATCGAGTAAAAATAACGATACTACTGCGGATAATGTAACAAAAATGTATATTAGTCGTCGTACAAGAAAAGAAACCATCTATTTTGGAAACAATCCTTAGCATTAATCAATTAACAAAAGTCTATGGGCCGTTGAAGGCCGTAGACAATCTTTCCTTTACAATAGAGAAAGGAAACGTGTACGGAATTTTAGGTCCTAACGGAAGTGGAAAATCGACCACTTTGGGAATGGTACTTAATGTGGTGAATAAAACCTCTGGAGATTTTAAGTGGTTTGAAGGTAGCGAATCTACACACGAAGCCTTGAAAAAAGTTGGAGCTATCATCGAGCATCCTAACTTCTATCCTTACATGACGGCATCTCAAAACCTTAAACTGGTTTGTAAAATTAAAGGTGTTCCCGAGCATAAAGTTGAAGAAAAATTAGAAGTTGTAGGACTTTTAGATCGAAAAGACAGCAAATTTAAAGCTTTCTCTTTAGGGATGAAACAACGTTTAGCCATTGCCTCTGCGCTGTTAAACGATCCTGAAATTTTAATTTTAGATGAACCTACTAATGGATTGGATCCACAGGGAATCCATCAAATTAGAGAAATAATTCGAAACATTGCTGCTGGCGGTACTACTATTTTATTGGCTTCGCATCTTTTAGATGAAGTTGAAAAAGTGTGTAGCCACGTGGTAATTATTAGAAAAGGTGTAAAATTATATAGTGGCCCGGTAGATGGAATTAACGCCAGCCATGGCTTTTTTGAATTGGAAGCTGAAAATACCGAATTACTTCAGCAATTGCTACGTGAACATCCATCCATAGGAAAAGTAACGCTAAATGGCACCCTTGTGACTGCCATCATCGAAAATCCTATGGGAGCTTCAGAAATCAATAGTTATCTTTTCGAAAAAGGACTTTCTTTAAGCTACCTGATTAAGCGTAAAGAAAGCCTGGAAGAACAATTCCTTCAACTAACCAATCAAACTACCGCGTAATGTTACGACTCTTAAATATAGAATATCTTAAACTTAGATATAGTAGATCTTCGAAGATCTTGATTTGTACCTATTTTATTTTAATCACTTTTATTGCCCTCATAGCCTCAATCGAATTTCCTATTGGGCAAGTTAATTTTAGAATTGCCGATCAAGGAATTTTTAATTTTCCATTTATATGGCATTTCAATAGTTATATTGCTGCGACTTTGAAATTATTTTTGGCAATTGTGATTGTCTCGATGATGTCTAATGAATACAGCAATAGAACGCTGAAACAGAATCTTATCGACGGCCTGTCAAAAAAAGAATTTATTTTATCGAAATTCATCACGGTAATGGTATTTTCTATAGTTTCGACCATTTTCCTTTTTGTAGTTTCGTTGATTCTAGGACTTTCTTTTTCAGATTACAATGAGTTTTCTATTATCTTTTCTGATCTTGAATACATCTTGGCATACTTTGTAAAATTAACCGGATTCTTTGCATTCTGTTTGTTTTTGGGAATTTTGGTAAAACGCTCGGCATTCGCGCTTGGATTCTTATTTATCTGGTGGATTATAGAAAGTATTTTATACGCTGTTTTAAGATGGAAAATTTTTGGAACTGAAATAGCAGATAAAATCGTTCAGTTTTTTCCGCTAGAATCAATGAGTAATTTGGTGAAAGAACCATTTTCCCGACTGAATGCAGTACAATCTGCCGCTAATCAATTAGGATCTGCTTTTGAAAAAGATTATTCTATACACTGGTATCAGATTTTTATCGTTTTGGTATGGACTGCTCTCTTTGTCTATTTCTCTTATGCTTTATTAAAGAAAAGGGATTTATAGACTAAAACGTTAATTTTTCAAATTTTTAATTTTCCTTTTATAACTTGAGGAGTTATCTAATTATTTGTCGATGCCCAAAGTTTACACGCTCCTAATCGTTATATTATTAGGAGCATTACCGCTAGTTTGTAACGCTCAAAATAAACTGCCCAACGATTGTAGTAACGCTATTTTAGTTTGTGGCAATGGGGCGATATCTTCTAATGCTATTGGAGCCGGCATAGAAGAGATCAATAGTTTAAATAGCTGCAACAGTTACGAGCATAACAGTATCTGGTTAAAAATTGAAATTGTCCAAAGCGGTACTTTAGGTTTTACATTAACACCTACCAGTAGAAATATTCAAGTAGATTACGACTTTTTTATTTTTGGCCCTAATGCCACCTGTGATAATTTAGGAACAAGTATTAGATGTTCTACTACCAATCCCAATGCAGCAGGAAGTTCGAGTAATATTACAGGAATGAACGAAACCAGTCCTGAATATTTTGAAGGTCCGGGACCCGACGGCGATAATTTTGTTAAAAATTTGGAAGTAAAAGAAGGGGAAACTTATTTTCTAGTGATAGACAGGCCTATAGGAAACAGCACTTTTGATCTGGAATGGAATGGTACTGCTATGCAAGACGGAAATGCATTCCCAGAAGGTGTGACAGCAAATACCCCAGATCCCATGATAGCTTGTGCTATCGAAAATCAAGCTGAATTTGATCTTTTTAGTAAAATAGATGAGATTAGAACAAACAAGACTGATAATGTTATCTTCTATTCTTCTCTAGCCGATGCAAATGATAAAATCAATGCTCTCGATCAATATTACAAAACTGCCAATTCTACCACAATTTTTGCTAGAGTTTCTAATCCACAAGTAGAATGTTACGAAATTGTGGAGTTAGATCTTGAAGTAAATCACGGTCCCGTTGTGCAGGAGAATGTGACGCTCACTACATGCGATATTGGTAATAATGGCGAAGAAATTTTTGACCTGAATTCTATTTCATCTGAAATTTTAAATAATTTAAACAAAAATGATTATCACGTAAGCTTTCATAAGGATAGTATTTCAGCAATAAATAATACAAACTTGTTAGCAGAAAATTATACCGCAAATCCAACGGAAATTTATGCTCGTGTTACTGAACTTGATGATTTGGGTTGTTTCAGTATATCAAATATTTCTTTGGAACTCACCCCTACTCCGATTGTTAACGATTATACGTTAATTCAGTGCGATGTAGATTTGGGAAATTCGACAGATGGCCTTACTCGTGTTAATTTAACTGAAGCTAATAGCTTTATAGCTTCTTCAGATTCTTCGTATGTTTTTTCATTTTTCAAAAACCAGTCTGATTTTAATAACAACAATCCAATAGAAAATCCTGAGCGTTTTTCAAATAATATTCCTTTTCAACAAAATCTGTTAGTGCAAATTTTAAATGAGAAAACTGGTTGCTTTTCTACATCAAACTTATTACTTCAGGTAGAACCTACTACTGCGAGCTTACCAGAAATCGGCCCGTATTATAGCTGTAATATTAGTGAAAGTGATGAACAAATTTTAGGCATTTTTAATCTGGACAAAATTGCTGAAAGCTACCAAAACTTAGAAGTCAATTTTTATGAAACTCTTGAAAATGCTTCGCTAGAAATTGATGCTTTAGGTAATGAATTTATAACAAGCACCACAAGTATTTATGCAAGATTAGAAATAGACAATCAATGCCAGGGTATCGAAAGTGTAGAATTAATTGTACGCGAAAATCCTAAAATTCAATTAAAAGATCTTTATAATTTGTGTCTAAATAAAGGTAATTTACAGATAAAGGCGGCAGACTTTATTAGCTACGAATGGCAAAAAGAATCTTCAGGATCATTTATCAGTTTAGGTTCTGGAAGTTCTATAAATATTACAGAAACTGGCACTTATCGATTGATTGTTACAAATACAGCTAACGGACTTTCGTGTTCTTCAGAAAAAGAATTTAAGGTAGAGGTATCGAATATTGCCAAAATAGCCAGAGATCCAGAAGTAAAAGATATCTCAGATAATAACATCGTTACAATATTTGCAGAAGGTGAAGGTAACTATGAGTATGCTATCGAGAGCCCAGAAAATTTTCAGGATCATAATGTTTTTGAAAATGTTCCTTCGGGATTTGTTACTTTTTTTATTCAGGATAAAAATGGTTGCGGAATTATAGAAACTGAAGTGGCTATAATAGGCTATGATAAATTTTTCACACCTAATAACGATGGCAGTAATGATTATTGGAGGATAAAAGGAATAAATTCTAAAATAGAAGCCAAAAGCGACATTCAGATTTATGACAGGTATGGTGTTCTGGTCGCAAGATTACAACCTGGAGATGAAGGATGGGATGGAACTTTTAAAGGTAAAACACTTCCGGAAGATGATTATTGGTTTAAGGTAGAATTAGAAAATGGGAAGATTTTTAAAGGTCATTTTAGCCTAATACGATAAATTTCTAAGCCGTATTTGAATAGGCACATTTATTGCTTAACTTCGTAAGGCTAAGAAAAAGAACGCATGAAATTTAATATTGAATCTGAATATAAACCTACCGGAGATCAACCCAACGCGATTAAGCAATTGGTAAACGGAATAGAAAGAAACGACCAGTTTCAAACTTTACTTGGTGTTACCGGATCGGGTAAAACTTTCACCGTTGCAAACGTTATTGAAGAAGTGCAAAAGCCTACCCTGGTGCTAGCCCATAACAAAACACTTGCAGCCCAGTTGTATTCAGAATTCAAACAATTTTTCCCAAATAATGCGGTAGAATATTTTGTTAGTTACTACGATTATTACCAACCGGAAGCGTTTATTCCCTCATCTGGTACCTATATTGAAAAAGATCTTTCGATAAACGAAGAAATTGAAAAACTACGATTAAGTACCACTTCTTCTCTACTTAGCGGAAGGCGTGATGTGATCGTTGTCGCTTCGGTTTCCTGTCTTTATGGTATTGGTAACCCGGTTGAATTTAAAAAGAATGTAGTTTCCATTGAAAGAGATATGGAAATTTCCCGAACCAAATTTCTGCACAGCCTGGTACAGAGTCTATACTCTCGAACCGAAGCAGAATTTGTTCACGGAAATTTCAGAATAAAAGGCGATACCGTAGATGTATTTCCTAGTTATGCGGATAATGCTTTCAGAATTCATTTTTTTGGAGATGAAATTGAAGAAATAGAAGCTTTTAATCCGGCTACTAATGATATTCTTGAAAAATACGAACGATTAAATATTTACCCTGCAAATATGTTCGTAACTTCACCTGATGTTTTACAAAATGCAATACGTAGCATTCAGGATGATTTAGTAAAACAGGTTGATTATTTTAGAGATATTGGTAAACATCTTGAAGCGAAAAGACTGGATGAAAGAACCAATTTCGATCTTGAAATGATTAGAGAACTTGGCTATTGCTCGGGTATAGAAAACTACTCTCGTTATCTTGACGGTCGCCAACCGGGAACCAGACCTTTCTGCCTTTTAGATTATTTCCCAGATGATTTTTTAATGGTGGTAGACGAGTCTCACGTAACCATACCGCAAGTACACGCGATGTACGGTGGTGACCGTTCTCGAAAAGAAACATTAGTAGATTATGGATTTAGACTTCCCGCAGCGATGGACAATCGTCCATTGAAATTCGAAGAATTTGAGATGCTTCAAAATCAAGTGATTTATGTAAGTGCTACTCCTGCCGACTATGAACTTCAGAAAAGTGAAGGTGTTTACGTGGAACAGGTGATACGACCTACTGGATTATTAGATCCAGTTATTGAAGTGCGTCCCAGCCAAAACCAAATTGATGATTTAATTGAAGAAATTCAAATAAGGGTTGAAAAGGATGAAAGAACTTTAGTTACGACCTTAACTAAAAGAATGGCGGAAGAATTAGCTAAATATTTAACCAGAATCGATGTTCGATGCCGCTATATTCATAGTGATGTAGATACCTTAGAGCGTGTTGAAATTATGCAAGATTTACGCCGTGGCTTATTTGATGTTTTAATTGGAGTAAACCTTTTAAGAGAAGGATTGGACTTACCTGAAGTTTCCCTTGTTGCCATAATTGATGCTGATAAAGAAGGATTTTTAAGAAGTAATCGCTCGTTAACGCAAACTATAGGACGTGCCGCCCGTAATGTTGAAGGAAAAGCTATTTTGTATGCTGACAAAATTACAGATAGTATGCAAAAAACTATGGACGAAACCGAATATCGTCGTACAAAGCAAATAAATTATAACAAGGCTCATAACATCACTCCTAAACCGCTAACGAAAAAATTAGAGACGTCCACTCTTGTAAAGAAGAAACTAGAGATTTTTGAAGGTGATAATAAGCCGCCAATGCAAGCTGCAGAAGAAGAAGGTGCTTATTTAACAAAACCGCAAATCGACAAAAAAATAAAAGAAAAGAGAAAAGCCATGGAAACTGCTGCTAAAGAACTTGATTTTATGGAAGCCGCCAGATTGCGAGATGAAATAAAAATTCTTCAGGATAAATTGAAGGAATTAGCATAGTTTTATAAAAAATTAAAATAGAATTAACGCACAACACATTGATTAGAAGGTTTTTATAATATAAATTAGAAGAAATTCTCTGCATTACCCAAAAAACCGAGGCTTTATAAGTAATTTAAAATTAACTACTTATGAAAAGTCAATTCTTTATTTTTTCGTTGTTCGCTCTTATTATTTCCACTAATGCTCAGGTAGGTATAAATACAGATGATCCTAAAGCTTCTTTAGATATTAAAAGTTCAGATGCGAAAAATCCTTCTGTTACAGACGGAATATTGATTCCGCGTATATCTAAATTTCCCTCTAATAATCCCGCCGATGCACAAGATGGAATGCTCATTTATCTTAATACCGATATTCAAAATTACGCTAAAGGCTTTTACTTTTGGAATGCTGAAGAGATCACATGGGCACCTATAAAAGGTAAATTTTCTGAAGCAAATTTTTACGGAATTGACACCTCGGAACCCCCAAATAATATTGAAGATCCTCTCTATAGAACCGGAAATGTTGGTATTGGCACCGATGAAGTTGAGTCTAAAATACAGATTGAAGTGCGCGAAAACGAAGATGATTCTATAAAAAAAGGAATAGAAATAGACAATCAAAATTCTGAAGAAAATGTAAAGACCACTTATGGGATAGAAAATACCAACCGAAGTGCTACTAACGGAACAAAATACGGAATTAAAAATAACGTAAACGGAACAGGATCTGGAGTTCATTACGGTATTTTCAATGAAACTTTTCAGAATACAGGAACAAACGACATCTATGGATTCTTTAATCGCGTTGGGCGTACATATGGAGCGAAAAGCAATAACTATGGCATGTATTCAATAATTGGAAGTTCAACCGCACAGGGTAATATTTACGGAGTTTATGCAATGGCTGAAGGCGATCGGAACGCTAATGTGTTTGCAGGCTATTTTGCGGGGCGATTAGGGATTGGTGCAACACCTTCTGTAGAATATATTTTTCCTGCGGAAAGAGGATTAGAAAATATGATCTTAGCACTTGCTGAAGATGGAAAATTAAGATGGCGACCACCAACTTTCTACCCGTACGTCTCTTCAACCAGCACTACCGGAACTTTTATTATACAAGAAGATCTAGGTGCTTTAAGGATCAATAATAGTTTAAGTAGCATCAGAATTCCCGATGCTTCAGAAAATAAAGGCAGAACAATTATTTTGGCCTGCTGGTCTACTACTTCCGATAAGCCATTGGATTTTGTTAACGGAGATGACTTATTTGACGTTACCACTAATAGTACAGTTTCAAACATAGAAGGTGGAACTGTGCTAACCATTTTGAGTGCAGGCAATAGGTGGATAGTAATTAATAAATACGCTCAGTAAATTTCTCCGGGGCAAGCCCACGGAGCATTTTAGCTGAACGCGTTTTCAAACTTTAAAAATTTACTAACGAGACAAGTCTCGGGGTATTTATCCTCCTAGAATAAAAAAGCCGAATCTTAAGATTCAGCTTTTTTATTTTTTATAGATCATACTTTACTCGCGAAGAGACTTACATCTTCTTCTGTAATCTCTTTACCACCAAGAATTAATAAACGTTCTACAACGTTTCTTAGCTCCCTAATGTTACCCGTCCAATCGTATTGTTTCAATTGATTAAGTGCCTCTGTAGTAAAAGTCTTTTTATTGGTTCCTTGTTCCGTAGCAATCTTTTCAGAAAAGTAATCTATTAGCAGCGGAATGTCTTCTCTTCGATCATTAAGAGATGGAACTTCGATAAGTATTACCGCTAACCTGTGATATAAATCTTCCCTGAATTTTTTTTCTTCAATCTCTTTCTTAAGATCTTTATTGGTAGCCGCCACCACACGTACATTTACTTTTATATCCTTATCACTACCAACTCTGGAAATTTTATTTTCCTGCAACGCACGAAGTACTTTGGCCTGTGCAGAAAGGCTCATATCTCCAATTTCATCCAAAAAAATGGTACCGCCGTTAGCAGCTTCAAATTTTCCCGCGCGATCTTTATTTGCTGAAGTAAAAGCTCCTTTCACATGACCAAAAAGTTCACTTTCTATTAATTCTGAAGGTATCGCCGCACAGTTCACTTCAATCATAGGACCTTTAGAACGATCACTCTTTTGGTGCAACCAATGTGCAACAAGTTCTTTTCCGGTTCCGTTTGATCCTGTAATTAATACTCGGGCTTCAGTAGGCGCAACTTTTTCAATAATATCTTTAATTCGGTTAATCTCTTCAGATTCACCAATCATTTGGAAGTTCTTGCCCACTTTCTTTTTAAGTCGGGCATTTTCCTGTACCAATTCTTTTCTATCTAATGCATTACGAACAGCATTAAGGAGTCTGTTTAAATCTGGCGGTTTAGAAATATAATCAAATGCGCCCATTCTCATGGTTTGTACCGCAGTATCTAAATCCCCATGTCCAGAAATCATTAGAAAAGGAATTTCAGGCTTTATTTTATTTGTTGCTTCTAAAACCTCTACGCCATCCATTTTAGGCATTTTAATATCACAAAGTACAAGATCAAAGTCTTCTTTTTTGATCAATTCCATTCCTATCAAACCATCTTCGGCTTCAGTAACGTTATAGTCTTTATTTTCTTCGTGTAGAATTTTAACTAGCACCCGTCTAATGGCTGCTTCATCTTCTATTAATAAAATTTTTGACATTAAAATAAGCTAAATTTAAGTCCGCTTCGTGCATAAAAAGTATTTACATCATTAATTGTATAAACATCTTCTCTATCATCATCACGTAAGCGAATATCATTCATAAGTGTATGGCCTGCATAAATATAAAAGGCTAGATGCTCTGTGATACTATATTCGTATCCTAAACCTGCCAAAACAATTGTCATCGACATACTATTGGCATGATTATCCCCTTGATCAAAAGGAGTAGCATCAAAATTATCCTGAACGTTTGCATAAAAGCCATCTAAAGTTACAAAAGCCTGCAAGACATTTTGGTCATTTAGGTTATATTTTATATTAGTTTTAGGAATTCCAAGCATGTACGACCATTGGGGTCGAAATTCTTTGTAATAATTGACTACTGGTAACGGAAATGGAAATCCTGCTGTTGTAGAATAATTTAAGCCTAAAATTAATCGAGTAGGCTTTTCGATATTTTCCCCTTTTTTAATTTTAATCAGATAAATGGCTCCTTTATAAATTAAATCATCATTGAGCAGTTTGTTTGTAGAAAAATTTGAAGCTGCCTTCGCTCCGGTTTGTATGGCTACTTTCCAGTTTTCATTCCAATTAAAAACATAGCCGAGCGTTGCGGTAAAAGATTGAAATCTATTTAGATGATAGGTTCCAAAATCGGTATTATCTTCAAACTTAAAATTTACATTTCTATATTCTAAGCCGGGTACTAAATATGTTCCTTCTTTACCTAATTCTATGGGGAAATTGGCGAATGTTCTAAACCTTCTAAAAGAATTATCTGAGCTTGATTGTGGAAAATAAGTATATTCTACTCTAGCCAAATCAGATAACTGAGCCTTTGCTGAAATTGAACCAAACACAATCAATGCTAAAAATAAAAGCTTCTTTAAAGGTTTTTTCATATCATTCTTTTTCGGTATTATTTGGATAGAACATGTGGACATCTCTTTGCGGGAACGGGATTGTAATGCCGTTTTGCCTAAAACTGTCGTCTATTTTAAACCGTAATTCACTTTTAACTTTAGGATCTGTGAAACTATCACTTAAATAAAAGTAAAGCCCGAAGAGTAAAGCTGAATCTCCAAAATCTTCGAATAGAACAAACGGTTTTGGAGTTTTTAGGATACCTTTTTGTTTTGCAACACAGTCTAACAAAAGTTGTTGCACTTTCTTAGTATCGCTACCATAGGCAACACCAACCTTTACATTCTCTCTTGTTGTTCTATGATTTTGGGTATAATTATAGACTGTATCGCTAATAAATTTATGATTGGGGATAATCATTACCTTATCGTCCCTTGTAAGTGCACGAGTGGTTCTTAATTTAATTTCGAAAACTCTGGCCACTTTATTATCGACTTCGATAATATCACCAACCAATAAAGATTTATCTAAAATGATAAAAATACCACCAATTATATCCTGAAATAATTCTTGCAATGCAAGACCAACACCAACAAATAATGCAGCTGAAGCAGTAAGTAATATCGAAATATCAATACCGGTAGAGCTCAAGGTGATTAAAATTACGATGAGATAAACCACATATTTTACAAACTTAAAGACACTTATAAACTTTAATTTATCCTCATCTAAAAGTTTCCCAGCAATGAAATTACGAATAACACGCAATAACACTGAGGTTAATACGAAAACAAAAATTACTAGAATCACCGTACCTACGGTTAATTCAAATGGTTTTTGAAGTATAGGAAAATTTAAGAAGTTTTTGATATTACCCCAAATGTCCTGCTCTAATACTTCAGAAATTTGATTTGCTGTATCGTTGTTTTGCATTTTAATATTTCAACCACTTGTAAATTTCTTTATAACTGGCTTTTTTACCATACATTAATATACCAACGCGATAAATTTTAGCTGCAAGCCATACCACTCCGGCATTGGTTATAAGCAATATAAGAATAGAAAGTGAAATTTCCCACCATGGCACGCCAAATGGGATACGCATTAACATAACAATAGGAGAAGTAAGCGGAATCATAGAAAAAATGGTACTTACCGTTCCATGCGGATTTTCAATAACCGCGAAAAAACCAACATAGATCCCCAGCATTAGCGGAATAATTACCGGAAACATAAACTGCTGCGTATCGGTTTCACTATCTACCGCAGCTCCTATCGATGCATAAATAGCACTATACAAGAAGTATCCTCCCAAAAAGTAGATAAGAAAATAAATGATTAAACTCAAGATTGGCAGATTGAGTACATCTGCTACAATTTGGTTTATTTCCGGAATATTTATTTCATTAAGGTTTGCTTGCGAAGGTTGCGCATTCATTAGATCAATCCCGAAGTATAAACCAGCAATAGTATACAAGATTCCTCCTAAAATCACCCAAATTGTAAACTGTGTAATTCCTGCTAGAGATGTTCCCAATACCTTTCCTAGCATTAGCTGAATTGGTTTTACAGAAGAAACTATAATTTCTATAATACGGTTGGTTTTCTCTTCAATCACCGAACGCATTACCATATTCCCATAAATAATAATAAACATCATTAGTAAATAACCAGCTGCACCACCAAAAAACATCCTGAGGTAATTCACCATTTTCGAAGTACGCTCTCCCGAGAAATTTTGTATTTCTACGTTCACTTTTGTTTTTGCTGAATCGATCTGACTTACATCTATACCTCTAGAAATAAGTTCATTTCGTTGCAATTTATCTGCAATTATTTTCTCGATATGCTGTACGGTTCCTAAACCTGGCGATTCTTCACCAAAAAATTCAACCTTACCGGTAAGCTCATTATGATTATCGGCGTTAGGAATATGGATAAGACCATAATATTCATTTTCACGAACAATTTTTTTAGCCTCTGTTAATTCTTTATCTGAAAAATTCAGGTATTGCAAGTTTTCATCATCCTGAAATTCCTTCAGAAACAAACCTGTTTCATCATGCAATCCTATGATACGCTGTTCGCTGCTATTCAACATACTCAAATAGGCAATCAATGCAAACATTCCCACTAAAATTACAGGACTCAAGAATGTCATTACAATAAAAGTTCTATTGCGAACTCTTGCTAAATACTCTCTTTGTATGATAAGTTTTAAACTACGCATTATGGGTCACTGTTTTGATAAAGATATCGTTTACAGAAGGTATAACTTCTACAAAATGATTTATTCTAGCTTTAGTTAACAAATATTGAATTAAATCATTAGGATTATCCATGGGATTAAGTTGAATACTAATTTTTAAATCGTCGTTTATACTTTTAAAATTCGCTTTCCCAATTTTAAACTTATCCTGTAATTCTTGCAATAGTGCTTCTTCATTATTGGTTTCCAACCCAACCTCGAAAGTATTATTTTTATATTCTTTTTTAATTTCTGAAACTTTACCGTCTAGCAATTTATTGGATTTATTAATCAAAGCCATATAATCGCAAAGCTCTTCTACACTTTCCATACGATGGGTAGAAAATAAAATTGTTGCTCCCTTTTCTTTCAGCTCCAAGATTTCACGCTTTATAATATTAGCGTTTACAGGATCAAATCCACTAAAAGGTTCATCAAAAATCAATAATTTGGGATCATGTAAAACGGTTATCACAAACTGAACTTTTTGTGCCATTCCTTTAGATAATTCCTGAATTTTTTTGTCCCACCATTCGGTAATCTCCAATTTTTCGAACCAGTATTTTAAACGCTCTTTTGCTTCAGCTTTAGAAAGTCCTTTTAGTCTCGCTAAATACATGGCTTGCTCTCCAACCTTCATAGATTTATAAAGGCCCCGCTCTTCCGGCAAATAACCGATATGCCGAATATCATCTTGATGCAAAGGTTTTCCATCTAAATATACGCTACCTTTATCTGGCATCGTTATTTGGTTAATGATTCTAATAAAAGTTGTCTTACCCGCTCCATTTGGCCCTAGCAAACCAAAAATGCTGCCTTTTGGTATAGTAATCGAAACATTATTAAGTGCAGTATAACCTCCAAACTGTTTGTAGACATTCTCTGCAACCAAGAGATTTTCCATAAATTTATTTTGAAGGTGTAAAGATATTCAAATCCTCATAGACACTTAAAAAATGCATGGAATATTTAATTTCAGCATTAAATAAAAAAACCTGCTCTGTGAAGGAGCAGGTTTTTTTATCTAAATTTTTAGAATTTTAGTAAGAACTTGAGAAATAATCTGTTGCAGTTAGCAACTGATCGATCACATGTATTATTCCATTGTTGGTTTCGATGTCACTGCCTATAATGTTAGCACCCCCGATTGATACACTATTTCCATTCATCTCTGTATTAATTTTAATGGCTTGATCGTCTGACACACTAATTACCTGGGAATCGTTAAATTGATTCTTATACACCTTTTCTGGCACAATATAATGCTTTACAAATTCGATCAATTTCGCTTTATTATCGGCACTTGTAAGTTCTGACAATTTATTCACTTTCATCTCGCCAAAAGCATCATTGGTGGGCATAAATATTGTAAACCCATCAGCATACTCCATGGAAGTATCTAAACCAGATGCTTCTAAGAAACTTAAAAATATAGAAAATTGATCGTCATTTTGTGCCAGTTCTAAAGCTGAATAATTTTCAGTATCATCTACAGAAGAGAAGAATTCTTTTTCCTGAGCGAATGTAAGAGTTGTTATAAATCCTAACAACATCGTTAAAAGTAAAGTTTTCTTTTTCATGATTTTATTTTTCAGGAAATTAAAAAACAAAAACCATTAAAAAAGAATTTTTAAAGCAGGTTTATAATAGGTTTAACGAGATTGTTAAAAAACAAAACCCACCCTCAAAAAAATTAAGGATGGGAAAAAAATTGCTATGAAAAAGAAAAATTATCACTAAAAGTCTTAGTGAGAATCAAATATATAAATTTTTTCTTAAAATCAAGGTTCTAAGAAAACATATCTTTAACTTTTTCAAAAAATGATTTATCACTTTTTTCGGGATTTGGCTGAAAGTTCTCGTCATTAGCCATCTTCTCGAAAAATTCTTTTTGTTCTTTTGTTAGCGTTTTTGGCGTCCAAACATTTACATGAACCAGTAAATCCCCTTTTCCGTAACCATTCAAATTACTTACACCTTTGCCTCTTAACCTAAGTATTTTTCCAGACTGAACTCCGGGTTCTACTTTAATTCGTACTTTACCATTAACGGTTTGAATTTCTTTGGATGCACCTAATGCAGCTTCAGAAATACTTACATAGAGATCGTAATGCAAATTATCACCTTCCCGTTGAAGGCTATCATGTGGTTTTTCTTCTATAGCTACTAAAAGATCTCCTGCAATACCATTACCTGGCGCTTCATTACCTTTTCCAGAAACTTTTAATTGCATCCCATCTTCAACACCAGCAGGTATTTTGATAGAAACCATTTCTTCCTGTACTTTTAGACCTTGTGCATCGGCATCAGCAGGCTTTTGATCAATCATTTGTCCACTACCTCCACAAGTTGTACAAGGTGAAGCAGTTTGCATTCTTCCGAGGATAGTATTGGTTACACGTGTTACCTGCCCTGTACCATTACAAGTTGAACAGGTTTTGTAGGTTGTGCCAGCTGCCTGAACTTTTCTCTTAACTTTTATCTTTTTCTCGACACCATTAGCGATTTCTTCTAAGGTTAGGGAAACACGAATTCTTAGATTGCTACCTTTGGCACGACGTTGACCACCGCCGCCAAAACCACCAAAACCAGAGAATCCGCCGCCGCCAAAGCCGCCGCCACCGAAGATATCACCAAATTGGCTGAATATGTCGTCCATATTCATACCACCTCCGCCGCCTCCGCCGAAGCCGCCGTCGAAAGCCTGATGACCAAATCGATCGTATTTTGCGCGTTTTTCTTCGTTTCCTAGAACTTCGTAAGCTTCAGCTGCCTTTTTAAATTTATTCTCAGCTTCTGTATCACCTGGATTTTTATCAGGGTGATATTTGATCGCCATCTTTCGATAAGCTTTCTTTATTTCAGCTGCAGATGCCCCTTTACTTAAACCTAATATGTCGTAATAATCTTCTTTCATGTCTAAAATTTGTTATTTTTCAAGCTGTTTCGGTTTACTTACCGGTAACAACTTTTGGATAACGAATTATGCGCTCCCCTAATTTATATCCTTGCTCTACAACATCAACGATTTTACCTTTAAGATCGTCACTAGGAGCCGGAATTTGAGTTATCGCCTCGTGAATATCAGCATCAAAAACATCTCCTTTATTGACTTCTACAGGTTCTAAACCTTTATTTTTAAGCGTTTCACTAAATTTAGTATGAATAAGCTCTACGCCTTTCAAAAGGTTTTTGTCTTCTGTCTTTTTAATTTCAATTAAAGCTCTATCAAAATCATCTAAAACTGGCAACATGGCAATCATTACTTCTTGATTGGCGGTTTTAAAAAGCTCTAATCTTTCTTTAGAAGTACGCTTTTTGAAATTTTCAAATTCAGCAAAAAGGCGTAAAAACTTGTCCTTTTCTTTTTGTACTTCTTCCTTTAATTTATCGGTTTCAGAAATTTCTTCTTCAGCATTATCGTTATCTTCAGCCTTTTCGACTTTCTCGTTCTCTACTTCTTCGATTGCTTTATCGATATTTTCCTCTACCTGATCTTTTACAGAATTTTGATCTTTATCGTTAGCTTTCTTTGTCATTGTCTTATATCAATTTTTTGATGCAATAGTATAGACAAATTTATTGCCATTCCTAGGATTGTGTCAAAATGTCACAGATATTTTTTAATATTATTTTAGTACTATTATTTTTATTTCATTGTACTTTTGCCGCTCAACCAAATTGCAAAAAACTAAATTTCTAAAAAGATGAAGAAAAACATTGTAAAAGGATTTATGGCGTTAAGCCTTATCGTAGGTCTAGGAAGTTGTAAAAATAACAACGGCCAAGAAACATCTGCTGAAGATGCTAAAGAAGCGGCAGAAGCAACTGCTGAATCTATGGAATATACAGTAGATACTACTGCATCTACAATTAGCTGGATTGGAGAAAAACCAACTGGACAACACACTGGAACTATCCAGGTATCAGAAGGTACTTTTATGGCTAATGATAGCATTATCGAAAGCGGAAACTTTACTATCGATATGACTTCTATCGAAGTTACGGATTTAGAAGGTGACGATAAGAAAAGCTTAGAAGCTCACTTAATGGGTACTGTTGAAGGTAAAGAAGGTGATTTCTTTAACGTGAACGAATATCCTGATGCTTCTTTTGAAGTAACTGGAATTTCTGAAACTGAAGGGAAAATGATGTTAGAAGGTAATCTTACAATCAAAAATGAAACTAAAAATATTTCTTTCCCAGTATCTATTAACAAAACTGATAACGGATACGAGATCTCTAGCGAAGAGTTTAAAATCGATCGTACAAACTGGAATGTAAATTACGGTTCTAAATCTGTATTTGATGGTTTAGGTGATAAATTCATTTATGATGACATCACTTTAAAGCTAGATATTAAAGCAAATAAGAAAGCTTAATTTATCTAAGTTAAGATTATAAAAAAAGGCTAGTAATTTAAATTGCTAGCCTTTTTTTATTACTATTTTTTGAATTTAGAGTAAATCATGTAAAGCGGGTTGTAAATGAAGGTATTGAAAATGGTACCCCTGCTCTTCGATTTTCTTACTACTTACTAATTGGCTGGAAAGTAAAAGCGTTGCCATTTCACCAAAATAAGTTTTTAGCACAAAACCGGGTACACTAGGCAACCAAAGTGGTTTATTTAATTGTTTAGCCACCTCTTTAGTCATTTCTTTATTAGTCACTGGATTTGGTGCTACACCATTAAATGTTCCAGTAAGTCCGTTTTCTAGAACATACATAAAAATATTTGTTAGATCACTTATATGAATCCAGGATTGCCATTGTTTTCCATTACCTAAAGGAGCGCCTATATTAAAATTCACAGGTTCTTTAAGCCTTTCTAGCATTCCGCCATTTTTCGCCATTACAAGCCCAATTCTTATCTTAGAAACTTTTAAGCCCAAATCTTTAAAGTTGTTCACAGCGCTTTCCCATTTAACCACAACTTTACCTACAAAAGAGTCGTCTACTCCATCTTCGTCCTCAAAATAAAGTTTCTGTAAAGAACTTGGATAAACTCCAATAGCGCTGGCAGATACTATTTGCTTGATTTGATGCTCGTTTTTAGAAAGCGTGTCGAACAAAAGATTGGTGCTTTCTACCCGACTATCTAAAATTTTACGCTTGTTTTCATCTGTCCATCGTTGTGCTATACTGGCGCCAACCAAATTTATGATAGCATCTACATTTTCAATCGCTCGCTTATCTATTTCACCTTTTTCAGGATTCCACAAAAATCCACGATAATGATCTTTATGCTCAATTTTATCTTTGCTTGTCGTAAGATAATTTACATCAATGCCTTTCTCATGACATAAAGATGAAATTTTAGACCCGATAAGACCAGTCGCCCCAGTTATTAATACTCGCATTTTTTTCTTTTGAAGGTAGTGCTTATCAATTAATTTTAAAATTGATTTAGCGAGGTTTAACAGCTAATGATCTCAATTTTTAACGGCTCTTAACATTTCCCTTTTTCCTGGAGGACCAGGCAAACGCTCTACCTGAAATCCTACGGCCTGCATAGCTCTACGCACACTACCTTTAGCAGCATAAGTAACCAAAACACCATTAGTTTTTAAGGCCAAAAACATTTTCTCAAAAATAACATCGGTCCATAACTCTGGCTGCACTCTAGCGCCAAAAGCATCAAAATAGATAAGATCATAAGATTCTTTATCTTTGATTTCCTGAAATGTTTTTTCCTGTTTTCTTAAACTGAAATTTGATTCTATCTCACTAAATTCTTCCCAGTTTATTTGATGCATTTTATCGAAAATACGTTCAGCTTTTTCAAAATTTGGTAAAACTGATGCATAGTCTAAAACCGCCAATTCTTCAGGTTTTACCGGATATGCTTCAACTCCCGTATACTGCACTTTAAGATTAGTGCTATATAAATTAGTAAGTAGCGCGTTTAAACCCGTGCCAAAGCCTATCTCCAAAATAGAAATTTCAGATTTTTTATTTTCGGCAACCCAAAAATCCAAGCCCATTTTAATAAAAACGTGCATTGCCTCCTGCAAAGCTCCGTGTTTAGAATGGTATTGCTCATTCCATTCTGGGATATGGATTGTAGAAGAACCATCGCCGGTTTTTATGATCTTTCGCTCCAAAAAATTAGTTTTTTAAAAGAACACCGTTTGCCATAAAAGCAAATTCGTGCTTAGGTTCTTTAATTGCTTCAATCTCTTCTTCAGTTTTCCCCGCATCTTTTGCATAATGCTTTTGATCTTCAACAGAGACTTCCTGAATAAATGCTACCCCTTCAACTACAGCTTCTTTGCCTTCTATATCTTTTGGTACAAAAAATCCATAATCTTTAAATTTTACACTCACAACTTCATCCCCGGGAATTTCTAAATTCATCCAACAACCCTTCTTTTTGCAAACCGCGTTTACTGTAGATCGAAAGCTTGTAGCAATCGTATCGCCGGGTTTCAGCTTTTTGTAATCGGCAGCAATAGCTTCTGCATCCAAAGCATCTTCCGCAGAAATTTCTTCTCCATAACTTGCGTATGCAACATCTTTAGTTTTTTCGTTTTCTGAAACTTCGACGCTGTTTGTATCTTCAACTTTATTTTCTTCTGAATTTTTGCAAGCTAATATCGAACAGAAAATCAGTGCTGAATAGATTATTTTTTTCATTGGTAAAATGGATTATTAAGCAATTAATAGCATCAAAATTACCAAAACTTTAGATTTTAAATTTGTTTTTATTTAGGTAAATTTGAAGTTCTTAAATAAAACACAATGGAAAACATCGCAACGAAAGTAAAAATCACAAAAACATCTACTTCTAAATTATCTGAAACAGATTTTAGCAATCTTACATTTGGTAAAGTATTTACCGATCACATGATGGTTTGCGATTATAAAGATGGTTCCTGGCAAACTCCTGAAATAGTCCCTTATGGACCTTTATCCATGGATCCATCTGCAAAGGTTTTTCACTATGGCCAAGCTGTTTTTGAAGGTATGAAAGCCTATAAAGACAATGATGATCAAATTTGGCTTTTTAGACCAGAGCAAAACTTTGAACGAATTAATAAATCTAGTAATCGTCTTGCAATTCCTGAATTTCCTAAAGGTCATTTTTTTAATGGTCTGGAAGAATTATTAAAATTGGATAAAGAATGGATCCAAAAAGGATTTGGAAATTCGATGTATTTACGTCCTTTTGTAATCGCAACCGAAGCTGGAGTTTCTGCATCTCCCGCAAATGAATACAAATTTATGATCCTATGTTCTCCCGCTCAGGCTTATTATAGCGGAGAAGTACGAGTTAAAATTTCTGAAGATTACAGCCGTGCTGCCGATGGTGGTGTTGGTTTCGCTAAAGCAGCAGGTAATTACGGAGCTCAATTTTTCCCTACAGATATTGCGAATAAAGAAGGATACCAGCAGATTATCTGGACCGATGCAAATACCCATGAATACCTGGAAGAAGCAGGAACAATGAATGTTTTCTTTAGAATAGGAGATAAATTAGTAACTGCACCTACCAGCGATAGAATTCTAGACGGTATAACCCGTAAAAGTATTATCGATCTTGCAAAAGATGCTAATATAGAAGTTGACATTAGAAGAATCAAGGTTTCTGAAATTATAGAAGCTGCTAAATCTGGAGAGCTTAAAGAGATTTTTGGATCTGGAACTGCAACGGTTGTTACTCCTATTTTAGGATTTGGTTATAAAGGTGAGAAATATGAGTTACCTAGCATAGAAGATTCTTACGCGAAATCTTTTAAAGATCGCTTATTAAAAATACAATACAATCAGGCTGAAGATAAATTTGGATGGAGACATGCTGTTAAGTAAACCTGATTTTAAGTTTTCTATTAAATGCGCTGAAATTCAGCGCATTTTTATTTTAAATATCATTCCAGGCTTTAACATAGACTAAATATTTCGATTAGAAAAAATTACATAAGTTTGTCGCGATATGGAAAAAGGAATATGAGTTGAGATACGCTTTTATATTAATATTATTCTGCTGCTTTTCGGTATCTGCCCAAAACGACAGTTTAAGTCGTTTTCCCGTTCGCGATTCTACCCAATTAGCAAAAGATCTCAACTTTTATAAACGACTGCAAGAAAGAACTAAGAACAGCAAATTTACTCGTATGCTTTACGATTTGATGTTCGATCCTGTAGATCCCGCAAATTCTAAAAAAGCCGCAAAAAAAATAGAAAATCAATTACAGCGGGATTTCACGCAGTATCAGGGTAAAATAATAAGAGATATAAAAATTAACTCTTTAGACCCTTTTGGCTATAGCGAAAAAGATACTACCGTACATCCTACAAAGGGGATTCAAAAAATAGGAAACGTATTGCACGCACGCACCAAAAGTTTTACTGTAAGAGGGCTTTTGCTTGTTGAAAAAAATACTAAACTGGATTCTTTACAAATATTGGAATCGGAGCGTGTACTAAGAGCTCAAAAATACATAAGAAGAGCGTTAATTAGACCTGTTCTTTTGGACGAAGATCCTAATAGTGTAGATCTATACGTGTATGTTTTAGATAGCTGGAGTTTATCTGTAGACGGAGATATTTCAAGCCATAAAGGAGAATTACGACTTCGGGAATATAACAGCTTTGGTCTGGGACATCGCACTACATTAGCCTACAAACAAGGCTATGATGATGAAATAGGCATTGGATATACCATTGGTTATCGAGCGCAAAATCTATTCGATACCTATATTAATGCTGAAGCCCTAAGAGATCTGGAAGTCGATAAATCATATAAAAACTATGCTAGTATAGATCGAGAGTTCTACTCTCCCTACGCACGATGGGCCGGGCAAATTAGTATTGGCGAAAATCTTTACAAGGAAGATATTTATCATGAAGAGCTGGACACACTTTTAAGAGAACCTTTAAAATTTAGAGACTTTAATATATGGGGTGCTTACGCTATCCCTATCGCTAATAAAGATTCTGAAAAAAAATTACCTACTAACTTAGTTGTTTCAGGGCGATTTACGAAAAGATTCTATATGGACAGGCCTGGGGAGCAAATCGATTCTGTTTCTTATTTTACAAACAGTAACGTTCTATTAGGATCTATAGGAGTTAGAAATATAAATTTTGCGCGTGATCGCTATATATTTAGAAATGGAGATATTGAAGATATTTCCCTTGGCTACAGTTACATTCTGAATGCAGGAGTACAACGAAATTCGAATACTCAAAATTTTCTCTATCTGGGAATAGATTTAACTTTTTCAGATTATATAAAAAACTTCGGATATCTGGCGACCAATATTGGCTACGGAAGTTATTTTAGAGATGGGGCCGCGAGACAATCCTTATTCAGACTAGAGAACACCTACTTCACCCCTATTTTTAGGATCGGAAGTTGGTTTTTTAGGCAGTTTATTAGAACAAATATGGTGGTAGGCATCAAACGGAAAGATTTTATTAATGATAGAATATCAATAAATGACAGGGACGGAATTTATGGTTTTGATACTCATGAAGTCTACGGAACACGTAAATTTGTTTTCAACTTTCAAACACAATCTTACGTACCATTTAATTGGTTAGGTTTTAGGATGAGTCCGTTTGTTAATTTCGATCTTGGCTTTATCGGTGAAGAACCTGCTCCTTTTTTTAAAAATGATCTCTATACCAAATTTGGATTAGGAGTTTTAATAAGTAACGATTATTTTGTTTTTGATAATATTCGCCTATCCTTCGCCATATTCCCAGAGATTCCAGGAAGAGGTCGTAACGTATTAGATTTTGATGTAAACACCGATAATCAATTTAGATTAGAGAATTATCGCTACGAGCCTCCGCATATTTTGGAATTTCGATAACTTATTTATCCAAGATGGCCTTAATATTGGGTTTAAAGTAATTTGGTCCTTTTAAAACTTTCCCATCTTCACGATATATTGGTTTTCCATCGCTACCCAATTTGCTCATGTTGCTTTTCTGGATTTCTTCAAATACTTCTTCAATTTTATGCTGCATTCCGTGCTCTAAAATAGTTCCGCATAAGATATAAAGCATATCACCAAGCGCATCTGCTACCTCAACGAGATCATTATTTTCAGCAGCTTCTAGATATTCTTCATTTTCTTCCTTCATTAATTCAAAACGAAGTTTGTTTTTTGCTTCGCCCAAACTGGCTTTTGGATGTTCACTAACACCTAAACCAAATGCATTATGAAATTGCGTAACATCTTCGATTCTTTTTTTCATGTCTTTTTTAGCTTATTCATTTAAATTTGCATAAAAATAGACAAAATGTTTAGTACAGGACAGTGGATATTTGCAGGGCTTTTTCTGGTTACTTTTATAGTAGTAATGGTCTTTATGTATCGGAAGGATTTAAAACTACACCGGAAATACTATAAAAACAGTATTTTTATTTTATTAGGATTTATTGCATTTATAGCTTTACTCTTTATAATTAAGGTATATCTGAATGAGTAGGCTATCGGCTATTTTCTTATATTAGCAGTAATTGTGATATCGTAACTATGAAGATTTTTAAATATCTACTATTTCTACTTCTAATTGTTCTTATAGGAGCATCTATATATATAGCAACTAAAGATGGAAATTTTCAAGTTGAAGAAACACAAATATTTGACGCTCCTCAAGAGTTAATATTTAACGAGGTTAACAATTTTGAGAATTGGCAATATTGGGCACCCTGGTCTACAACTTCAAAAGCAAATATTAGTTTTGGGGATACGATTAAAGGCGTTGGGGCATCTTACGCCTGGGAGAAGGGACCTATTGGTGAAGGGCGCTTAAAAACCATTGAATCAAAACCATTTTCAGAAATTACTCAGAAAATTAAGATTTCTAATTTATTAGGAGAAGCTAACAATAAGGTTTCATGGAACTTTGATCCTTTGGAAAATAACAAAACCCAGGTGACATGGACTATTAAAGGTTCGCAAAGTTTTAAAGAGAAATTTTGGTCGTTGTTTGAAGACCAAACTTTAGCTGAAAGAATTCAACCAGAAATAGGCAAAGGATTAGCGGCAATGCAAAAAGTCATCGATAACAAAATGAACGAATATAGCATTACCGTGGATGGTGTCGTTAATCATGGTGGTGGTTATTACATGTATATGACTACTGCAAGCAAAATAAGCCAGGTAAACAGTAAAATGCGACCAATGATTACTGAAGTTTCAAATTTTATGGAAACTCAGGGTTTCGAGAAATTAGGGAACCCGGTTGTAATTTATAATGAATGGAACCAATCTAACAATTCTGCTATATTTTCGGCAGGATATTTTACTCCGAATGAAGTTCGTACACCAATAGATGCTGATGTTCTAAATGGAGGTATGCCTAATCAAAAAGTATTGAAAACGGTGCTTAAAGGTAAATATGATAATATCGAAGAAGCCTGGAAAAAAGCATATGAATATATTGACGAAAACGGATTAGAAATCGCTCAAGATGCTAAAGCCTTTGAAGTATATATCACCAATCCCATAGAAACTGTTAATCCCGCCGACTGGATTACTAATATCTACATCCCTATAAAGGAAATAAAAAATGATTAAAAGTGCGTTGCTGGTATTTTTAGGAGGTGGCTTAGGTAGTGTTTGCCGTTACCTAATTAGCAAAGCACTGAACAGTAACGGAACTGTCTTGCCCTGGGGAACATTTGCCGTAAATATTCTAGGTAGTTTTTTAATTGGATTATTTCTGGGCATTGCTATAAAAAACAATACACTTAACAGCACTACAAACTTAATTCTGGCCACTGGCTTTTGTGGTGGATTTACCACTTTCTCTACCTTTTCTTTTGAAAATCAAGCACTTTTAAGATCCGGCGACTATTATAATTTTGCGATTTATGTGCTTGCAACACTAATTATTGGAATTTCTTCAACATTTTTTGGCCTATTTCTTTCAAAAATTAGCTAATAGCCATTATTAACTTTCTACTGAAAACTTCAAATTTGACTTTTTAATTACTTACCCCATAAAATGAATGGGGTTATATTCTCATATTCACATTAATTTAAGCTTACCCCCTATTTATTTAACTTTATTTAAGAATTTTTAATACTTTTAAATCACTAAACCTGAAATTCTTATGAAGAAAATTGAAGCTATTATCAGAAAGTCAAAATTTGACGAAGTAAAAAAAGCCTTGCACAGCTCTGAGGTTGTCTTTTTTACGTACTGGGATGTAACAGGGGTCGGAAACGAAAAACAAGGACATGTATATCGAGGGGTTTCTTACAGCACCGCTGATATACAAAGAAGAAAATTGTCCATTATCGTTTCGGATGAATTCCTGGACAAAACTGTAAATGCCATTTTAGAATCTGCTTATACCGGTTCTGTTGGCGATGGTAAAATTTTCGTATCTACAATCGACGAAGCTTACCGTATACGTACGAAAGAAAAAGGAACCGACTCCCTTAAATAATTAACAAACTAACAAAGAAATAACGAAATTATTATGGAAACAGATGCTGTATTAGATTTAATGTGGATTGTAATTTGTGGAATACTTGTTTTCTTTATGCAGGCAGGTTTTACCCTAGTAGAAGCTGGATTCACGCGAGCAAAGAACACCTCTAACATCATCATGAAAAACCTTATGGATCTTTCTGTAGGATCTTTAGCCTTTTGGGCTATTGGATACACCATTATGTATGGAGATTCAATTGGCAGCTTTATAGGAACACCTAGTTTGTTCTATAACGTGCGTGACGATATGCACAATTTATTCTTCCAGACTGTTTTTTGCGCAACAGCCGCAACAATCGTTTCTGGTGCTATTGCAGAAAGAACAAAATTCTCTACGTACTTAATTTTCTCCTTATTACTAACAACTATTATCTATCCTATTTCAGGACATTGGGTATGGCAAGGGGATGGTTGGCTAACTGGTCTTGGATTTATAGACTTTGCAGGTTCTACCGTTGTACATTCTGTAGGTGGCTGGGCTGCTTTGGTAGCTGCTGCTTTAGTAGGGCCACGTATTGGTAAATATACCGATGGAAAATCAAATGCGCTACCAGGTCACAATATGCTATATGGTGCACTTGGGGTATTTATCTTATGGTTAGGTTGGTTTGGATTCAATCCAGGTTCTGAACTTGCGATTTCTGGAGATAGTGCATATAATGTGGCTGGTATCGTAATCACCACAAATCTTGCAGCTGCAGCCGGAGCTGTAGTTGCTTTATTTTTAACTTGGATTAGATATGGCAAAGCCGACATTTCTATGACTCTAAACGGTGCTTTAGCCGGTCTTGTAGGCATCACCGCAGGATGTGCAGCTGTAGACCCTATGGGTGCATTTATTATAGGAATTATCTCTGGTATTGTTGTAGTATTCTCTATCGAATTTATTGATAAAGTACTTAAAATAGATGATCCTGTGGGAGCAATCTCTGTACATGGGGTTGTTGGTGCTGTTGGTACATTATTGGTAGGGGTTTTTGCTACTGATGGCGGACTGCTTTACGGTGGAGGATTTGCACAACTTGGTGTACAGGCCATTGGTGTAGTATCTATCGGTGCCTGGGCAATGATAACAACCTTTATCTTACTTTCTATTCTTAAAGCTGTTATGGGACTAAGAGTTACTGAAAAAGAAGAGCTTGATGGATTAGACATCCACGAACACGGTATAGATTCTTACCCAGAATTTGGAAGAGATAAATAAAGTATCTATTTAATTCCACTTTTATAACATAACAAACACACGTTTACTTTTACAGACTGAAAAATAAAAAAGGAGCACTTGGCGGAGTGCTCCCGTTTTAAGAATTTTTCTTTCTGCTTACTATTAATTCATTTTTTGTCGAACAAACTAATTCATGTAAACATGTCAAAATTCAATTTTGCAAATATCCGACTTTTTCTAGTATTATCAATGGTAGCCGTACTAAATGTAGATGTACAGGCTCAGGAAGAAGAAGAGGAAAGTTTTTTATCAAAAATCAGTATTTCAGGTACTGTAGATGCTTATTACCGAGCTAACTTTAATGGCCTTAATAAAGAAGATGTAAATGATGCTGGTGAAGAATTTCTTGGTACCGCACCGGGTTCTTCTTTCGCAAATTTACCAGGATTTGCTTTAGGTATGGCCAACGTTATTATTGGTTATGAGGGAGAAAAAGTGGGTTTTGTAGCCGATCTTGTTTATGGCCCAAGAGGAGCCGATGCGGTATTTAATTCTCCACAAGCAGGAGATTTTTATAGATCTTCGAACATTATCAACCAATTATATATGTACTACAATGTAAGTGATAATGTTAGATTAACTTTGGGTAACTTTAATACCTTTCTTGGTTACGAAGTAATTTCTCCCGCAGCTAACTTCAACTATTCAACCTCTTATTTATTCTCTTATGGGCCGTTTTCTCATACTGGTTTAAAAGCAGATTTCACCATAGATGAAAATTGGAGTGCTATGTTAGCAGTGATGAATCCAACAGATTATACAGAATATAATCCAATAGGAAAATATTCTTTTGGAGGTCAGTTAGGTTATTCGAACGATGCCGGTAGCGCCTACCTTAATTTAATTTACGGAGAACAAACAATGGCTGATGATGCATTGTTTCAAATAGATCTTACTACAGGTTGGGACTTGAGTGATACATTCTATTTAGGTTTTAATGGTTCTTACCAAACAACAGACGGTGCAGGTTTTGCAGGCGCCGCAATTTATCCACAGATTTCCCTTACAGAGAATTTTGGACTGGGGCTTAGAGCTGAATATTTTAATGAATTAGAAGATGGCGGAGTGGTTTACGCAGAAGATGCAACTACGACTGCATTCACTTTAACTGGAAGCTATACTTACGGAAATTTAATTGTAAAACCTGAATTAAGATTAGATAGCGTAGATGGTGCTGAACCATTTGTAGATTCTGATCTTATGCCACAGGATAATTTATCATCTTTTTTAATTGCAGCGATTTATTCATTCTAACGATCAAAAATTAACAATTAACTAACCAATTTACTAATGCATATTAATGTGCACCCTGTCATTGCTTAATAAGCCTTTACTCCTGCTGAGATCTTCAAATCAAGATGATTCTCAGCAGGAGGAACAGGACAGGAATATCCTCCGCTGTAAGCGCAGTATGGATTATAAGCTTTATTAAAATCTAATATTATTTTTTTAGTTCCTTCTTTAGGGATTTTTAAGTCTATATACCTTCCTCCAGCATAAGAACCCTTTCCGTTGGTATCATCAGTAAAAGGCAAAAATAGATAATCAAAATATTTAGGGTCTTCCTTTAAAGTTTGACTTTGGTAAACAGCTAGTTTTAATTCTTTACCCTTCAGTGTAAAATATAAATCGGCATACTTTACATACATTGGTCGACGATCAGATGATGTTTGCATTCTGAAAGGAGACTCAAGAGCTGTTCTTACAAACGCTGCTTCAACTATAAATGAGGTATCGACTTCATAAAACCTATGTCCTTTGAACGTTAAACGCTCTTCTTCAGATAAAGGCGACTCTTTAGGGTTAAGGTATTCTTCATTTAATTGTTCCTGAAATTCTTTTATCTTATCAACAGGATCTTCATTTTTTTCTTGGCTGAAACTAGAAAAAATAGTGCCGAATAAAATAAAAATTAATACCAGCTTTTTCATCGAATATTAATTTTGCTCCGTTGAATTTTCTTCCGACTGATCTTCTGTATCAAAAACAAGATACTTCGCAGTTCCACCATATTTTTCAATAAGCTGATTAAACTCATTACTCATCTGAAGATCAAGAATTCCTTCAAGTTCATAAAGCTTTTGATAATCATCGTAGCCTGTTTTTAATAAATCTTCCAGATATAAAATGGCAGTTTGATAATCGCCATCGTGCCCTGCTAACTTTATAATACTTAAATAACCTTCAGGATTTTCCTTTTCAACAATTGTCGCTAATATCGAAATGTAAATTTTTAGATCTAAACTAGCTTTAGAAGAAATTAAATCTTTATAGGCATTACTGACGATCGCTTTTAAGTAACCTTCTAGTCGAAAAGCTTTATTCCGTTCTAATAAATCATTATTAGACTTTCCTTCTTTAAGATTATCCAACTGAGATGCCCACCAACCTATATTTTCAAAATTTGCGGTAAATACGTCAGTCTCTAAAAAATAGGTGTAATCGTCACGTTGCAGCATCTCTTCTTCTTTTAAAGTATACCAATTTCGGCGCTGCTGCTTAAATGCTTTATTTTTCCTAATACTTTTCTTTAATTCTTTTAATTGATCATCAAAACGATCGTAGTCATCAAATTTATCTTCTGCTTTTTTAAGCTGTAGCCATGCGGTATAATAAGAACGTTCTCTGCGCAAAGCTTCAATCGCAGCAACTTCATTTTCAAAAATGCTATTTACCAAAGTAGTGTCTTTTTGGCGTTTTCCTTCTTTAATGGCATTCAGTGTAAAACTTGCAACAGCATTATAAATCGTATTGGTATCTGGCCAGCTTTCAGGACCGTCTTCAAAATAATTAATTTCTGAAGGGAAATTTTCATCATCCAAAAAATCAATAATATCTTCTATAGCATAGCGGGTGTAATCTTTAGTTCCAACAATTGCTGAAAAAGTATATGGTATTTTTCTATTTTCAGCAAATTCTGGATTGATCCAGGCATTGTTAATCGCTAAAACTCCAGTAACTCTTTCATTTACCAAAGGCAAAGCCGAAGCAATCTGGCCGGCTTCATTAAAACCTGCTACATATAAAGAATTAGGATCTACCGGTACAGTCCTAAAAAATCCATTCATAAATTCAAGCACCTGCTTTATATTATTTTCTACGGAAGCAGCATCGATCTTTCTATTACTTGAAGCGATCACGTAAGATTGCTCTTCAGCTGTTTTTCGAAATAATTGAATAGATTGCTTACCATCTCCATCTGGATCTAAAATAAAAATTACCGCAGGTGGATTTTTAGCATCATAATTCTGTGGAAGGTAAACAGCATAGGTTTCTTCTATAGAATCATTTAATTTTATATTATCGGTAACATCTCCTTTTTTCAGTCTAATCTCCTGCGCACTCATCACCGCAGAAAAAAAGAAGCTAAAAAAAACTAATATGGTTTTTCTAAAATACATAGGTGCATATTTAATTCTAGTAAATATAGTATGTTTTAAATTTAATGCATAAAAAAAGCTTTCACTAAAGTGAAAGCCTAAATTCTCTTTAAAACTATTGTATTTTATCTCTTTTTAACTCGTTGAAGTTTTAATTTCTTATTGGGGAAAAACATTTCTGAAAGCAAAGAAATTACGAAAAGGTCGGCAGTAATTAAGCAAACAACACGTATAACTTCAATCCCCGTAAATCGTAGTCCTGTAAAACCTACTAATCCAGTAGTAATGGCAAGAACTAAAAACAACACTGTATACTTTTTCATAACAATTTTTTATTTGTTCAAAGATACAACCAGAATGATAAACATTTTATTAAAAAAAATTCAATTCGCCTAAATTTAACTAATGCTACACAATAATTTAACATTGCAAAATTAAAGACATTAAAATGCTAAATTCGGCTTTGTGAGAAACTGAACTCTAAAGTATATTTGCAAGACTAAAATTATCATATTGCAACAAGGACACTCTCATAATTATTTTGGATCATATCGCGATTTTTGGTGGAACAAAAGCTTTCTTGATCTTACGGCAAAACGATTAGAATTAAATAACTATTCTAATATGTTGGATGTTGGATGCGGACAGGGTCATTGGACTAAAACATTAGCTCCTTATTTAGCCGCAGAAGCAAAAATTACTGCCATAGATAATGATGAGAACTGGTTTAAAAGTAATATGGAATTAGAACATTACTTCAGTATATCTCAAATTGATTTTAGTTTGAAGAAAGGAGATGCCGAGGACATTCCTTTTGACGATGAAACTTTTGATCTGGTAACCTGCCAAACCGTTTTGATTCATCTTAAAAATCCAAAAAAGGCTTTAAGCGAAATGAGTCGTGTACTAAAGCCAAATGGATTACTACTTTGCGTAGAGCCAAATAATATCGTACAAACGCTTACTAAAAACTCCATTTCGCAAAACGACAGTATCGATGAAACTTTAGATCATATAAAATACCGACTGATTATCGAAAAAGGAAAGAAGAAACTGGGAGAAGGAGATAACTCTTTGGGAGATTTGTTGCCCGGTTGGTTTGCTATGGAAACCATGAAGGATATTCAGGTACGTTTATCAGACAAAGCAATAGCGATGTATCCACCTTATGATAATAAAGAGCAAATTGCTACGCTAAAACAATGGATGCAGGGCAGCGCCTGGAAATCTAACACTCGAAAAGACATCGATTATTTTAATGCTGCCGGAGAAGAATATATGCCTTTTTATTTTGAATATCAGGAAAAATACGACACTAGATCAGATCACATTATGGGAGCCGTGCAAAGAGAGCAATATCATGCTGCCGGAGGTTCTTTAATGTATCTTGTAAGCGGAATTAAGTAATATTCCGGTTTCTTACTGGTGCGTGTTCAATCACATTAGATAAAATAATATGGGTTTTGGTCTCTCCGTAAGTGATTAGCTTATCGATAAAAACTTCTAAATGCCCCTGATCCAGGAATATTACTTCCATTATAATATTCTCATTACCTGTAATTCGGTAGCAATTAATTACTTCTTTAAACTCGGTTACTTTTTCTAAAAAAGGTTTTAGTCTACCCATAAAAGCACGCAACGTAATAATCGCTTTTAAATGATGTCCTGTTTTTTGGTAAGAAACTTCGGTTTTATAACCTTTGATCACGCCGGCATCTTCCATTTTCTTAACACGCTCGGCTACTGCGGGCGAGCTTAAACCTACTTTTCTACCAATTTCAGAAAACGAATATCTAGCGTTCTGCTGAAGTAAATCGAGAATAGCCCAATTCAATTTATCTACATTCATATTTAAAGCATTTTAAGCAAATATATTTAAAATATAAGGTAAATTATAAATTTGGCTTTAATATTCAAATATAGATTAGTCGAATTCTCGGTAATTTTATAGTAGAAATTCCCGAATTATGAATGCTTACCAGCTGCCCGTTTATCAAAAAGCGCTTGAAATTTTTAAATTATCAAGTGCAGTTTCTTCCTATTTTTCTAACAATAGTCACGTTCTGGAAATGGAAATTTCTTCAATTCCGGCTCATAACTATGCAGGAAGATTAGTTACAGAATCGCTACAGCTAGCACCAGGTATAGCCGGAGTAATAACGGCGCGAACTATTGAGGTAAAGAAAAAACGTATAGAACGAATAAAAAATGCGGCAAAAAGAATTAAATCTAATTGCCGCAGTATTGAGATTACCGGTATTAAAGAAACCGAATTTTTAGATTTACTTCGAAAAGAAATTCATCATTTTGAGCATTTAGTTTCAGATTGGTTACACCAGGAGCACAAATAATATTACTTAAAAATTATTCAAAAAAGGCCAATTTAATACCTTCAATAAGCATATTAGTACCAATAATTGCAATAATAAGTCCCATAATCTTTTCTACCACTATAATCTTGTTTTGACCAATATAACGTACCAAATAGTCACTAGATAAAAACGCAAGATGATTTAACCACATAATAAGCCCGAACATTACTAAAATTACAAGCAATTCTAGATAATCTGCGTTTGTCGTATAGTTCATTGCGGTTACAATAGATCCAGGACCAGCCAAAATCGGAATTGCTAACGGAGAAGTAGAAATACCTTCGTTAAAGTTTACCTCTGTTTGGTTATCAATACTGGATTCTTGAGCTCTAATCATTTCGAAGCCTACAAAGAAAATAAGTAAGCCTCCCGTAATTTTAAAGGCCGGAATTGTTAAGCCAAAAAGGCTAAAGATATATTTACCTAAAATTACAAAGCCAGAAACTATGATAAAAGCCGTAATCGTGGCTTTTTTTGAAATCTTTTTACGTGTTTTACGATCGGCCTGCTTCGTTAAACTTATAAAAACAGGTATGTTACCAAGTGGGCTATTGATTGCAAAAAAACCGGTAAAAACCGCAATTGCAAATAACCAAACATTCTCTATCACTACAAGTTGTTTTAAAAAAATTAATATTAAAAATCCTTTCCAAAAAGCCGGCAAAAGTAGATTGGAATTATCGATTTACAAACAAAAAAATCATCTTTTTTCAATATGAAAAAAAATGATTTTTAAGACTGATTTTCAATAAGTTTAATCCGGTAATAATATTGATTTTTTTTCGTTATTCAAGCTTACATATTTCTGCGGTATTGGCCGCCAACTTCAAACATAGCATTTGTGATTTGCCCAAGACTACAAACTTTGGTCGCTTCCATTAAAACCTCAAAGATATTCTCATTTTGCACAGCGGCTTTTTTGATTGTTTCTAAAGCTTCTTCGGCTCTGGTTTCTTTCGCTTTATGTAAGGTTTCTAAAGTTTTAATCTGATTTTGTTTTTCATCTTCAGTAGCTCTAATCACCTCACCCGGTGTTACCGTTGGCGATCCTGTAGAACTTAAAAAGGTATTTACACCAATAATTGGATAATCTCCATTATGCTTCAAGGTTTCATAATACAAACTTTCTTCTTGAATTTGCCCCCGCTGATACATGGTTTCCATTGCACCAAGCACTCCTCCTCTCTCGGTAATTCTATCAAATTCAGCATACACCGCTTCTTCAACCAAATCGGTTAATTCTTCGATAATGAATGAACCTTGAATCGGATTTTCGTTTTTGGCTAAACCTAATTCTTTATTGATAATTAGCTGAATTGCCATAGCACGTCTTACCGAAGCTTCAGTTGGTGTCGTAATCGCTTCATCATAAGCATTGGTGTGTAACGAATTACAGTTATCGTAAATCGCATAAAGTGCCTGAAGCGTTGTCCTTATATCATTAAAATCGATTTCCTGAGCATGCAAAGATCGCCCGGAAGTCTGGATATGATATTTCAGCATTTGCGCTCTAGGGTTGGCTTCGTACTTATTTTTCAAAGCTTTAGACCAGATTTTTCTTGCTACACGACCAATCACTGCATATTCGGGATCTACACCGTTACTAAAGAAAAACGATAAATTAGGCCCGAATTTATTGATATCCATGCCACGGCTTAAGTAATATTCTACATACGTAAAACCATTCGCTAAGGTAAAAGCAAGTTGTGTAATTGGATTTGCTCCTGCTTCAGCAATATGATATCCTGAAATCGAAACGGAATAAAAATTACGAACTTTTTCTTTAATGAAATATTCCTGCACATCGCCCATTAAGCGCAAAGCGTATTCCGTAGAGAAAATACAGGTATTTTGCGCCTGATCTTCTTTTAAAATATCGGCCTGAACCGTACCACGCACCGATGCCAGGGTATTAATTTTAATTTCCTGATAAATTTCCTGCGGAAGAACTTGATCGCCGGTTACTCCTAATAATAGTAAGCCTAAACCGTCATTCCCTTCAGGCAATTCTCCTTTATAGGTTGGTCGTTCGATATTGTTATCGTCGTAAAGCTCTTTTAATTTAGCTTCAACTTGAGCTTCCAGACCATTTTCTTTTATATATTTCTCACATTGCTGATCGATCGCCGCATTCATAAAAAATCCGAGCAACATCGGCGCTGGCCCATTAATCGTCATACTCACTGAAGTATACGGATGCGCTAAATCGAAACCAGAATACAGTTTTTTAGCATCATCTAAACAGCAAATCGACACTCCGGCATTCCCGATTTTTCCATAAATATCTGGTCGGTGATCGGGATCGTTCCCGTAAAGCGTAACCGAATCGAAAGCAGTAGATAAACGCTTCGCGGGCAAACCTAAACTTACATAATGAAACCTTCTATTGGTTCGCTCTGGCCCACCTTCCCCGGCAAACATTCGGGTAGGATCTTCTCCCTGTCGTTTAAATGGATATAATCCTGAAGTATACGGAAATTCTCCCGGTACATTTTCTTGCAAACTCCATTGTAAAATATCGCCCCAAGCCGAATATTTTGGCAAAGCAACTTTAGGAATCTGAGTATGTGAAAGTGACTCGGTATGCGTTTCTATCTTAATTTCTTTATCGCGTACTTTAAACGAATAAATTGGATTTACGTATTTATTTACTTTCTCCTGCCATCCAAGAATAACTTCCCAGTTATACGGATCTAAATCCATTTTTACACGATCGAACTCTTTAAATAATAAACCTAAAAATTCATGATTTTCAGTTTGATGGTCATCTAAAAATTCTTCTTGTAAAATTCCGTTTTTATCTAAATGCGTATTATATTTTTCTTCGGAAATATTAGCAACACTCAATATCGTTTTATAAATACCGTAAAGTTTTTGTGCAATATCAGCTTGCTTTACCGCAGTTTCATTGTATAATCGATTATTATCGGCAATTTCAGAAAGATATCGTGTTCGTTTTGGCGGAATTACAAAGATCTTCTCGCTCATTTCGCGAGTCACTTCAAAAGTAGATTTTAATTTTGAAGCTGTTTTTTCATCAATAGTATCCATAATCTTCCGGTATAAGGTATTCATACCGGGATCGTTAAATTGCGAAGCGATTGTACCAAACACAGGAAGTTTTTCAGCATCTTCATGCCATAATTGATGATTTCGCTGGTATTGTTTTTTTACATCGCGCAAGGCATCCTGTGCGCCACGCTTATCGAATTTATTAATCGCAACAAGATCTGCAAAATCTAACATATCGATCTTCTCTAACTGCGTTGCCGCACCAAATTCAGGCGTCATTACATATAAAGAGACATCTGAATGATCGATAATTTCGGTATCAGATTGACCAATTCCTGAAGTTTCCAATACAATAAGATCGTATTCAGCTTTTTTCAAAACTTCAACAGCTTCCTGAACATATTTAGACAATGCTAAATTACTTTGCCGAGTGGCTAAAGAACGCATATACACATTCGGATGGTTGATAGCATTCATTCTTATACGATCCCCAAGCAAAGCGCCACCAGTTTTCTTTTTAGAAGGATCTACCGATACAATACCAATATGTTTGTCAGGAAAATCGCTTAAAAAGCGACGAACCAACTCGTCGACCAAGCTCGATTTTCCGGCACCACCTGTACCGGTAATTCCTAACACTGGAATATTTTTTTTGGTTTTAGGAATCGCTTCAAAATGTGTCATAAATTCATCATGCTTATTTTCAGCCAAAGAAATTAAACGAGAAATTGTGTTACTATTTTTCGATTTTAAACTTTCAGCTACATCAATAGTTTCAGAAAGTGATGGCACTTCAGTATCTACCGTTTGTACCAAATTATTAATCATTCCTTGTAAACCAAGTTCACGACCATCGTCTGGAGCATAAATTCGAGTAATTCCGTATTCCTGTAATTCTTTAATTTCTTCAGGAAGAATTACTCCACCTCCACCACCAAAAATCTTAATCTGGGCAGCATTTTTTTCCTGCAATAAATCATACATATATTTAAAATACTCGGTATGCCCACCTTGGTAGCTCGTCATGGCAATGGCATGCGCATCTTCCTGAATTGCACAATTCACCACCTCTTCTACACTTCTATCATGCCCCAGGTGAATTACCTCTACTCCTGTAGCCTGAATAATCCTACGCATAATGTTTATGGCTGCATCATGACCGTCGAACAGCGAAGCGGCAGTTACAATTCTTATTTTATGCTTAGGGATATAGGGGGATTGTTGTTCCATTTTCAATAAAGTCTTAATTTACAAGCTGCAATTTACGAAAATTGTAAATATTTTTTGATTATTATGAAAAAAGCACAAAACTGAATTCATATTAGTCCAATTAAAGTGATTAAGGTAATTTTATTATTTATCAGGCTTTGGATTTTAGGGCCTTTAATATTGAAATTATGGCGAAGGTTACTTTACTTATTAATTGTAAAGATAAAAGCGGAATAATCGCAACGGTTACTAATTTTTTTCACGCAAGAAAAGGGAATATCGTTTACATCGATCAATATGTGGACACCGAAAATGGTATATTCTTTATGCGTTTAGAAAATGAATTTTATACGGAATTTGATATTACTGAATTAAGAAGAGAATTTGGAAAAGAGATTGCCGAAATTTATAATATGAATTGGAAGCTTTTTGCTGAAGAACGTATCCTGAAAATGGCAATTTTTGTTTCTAAATACGATCATTGTCTCTATGATATTTTAGGGAGATACAGGGCTGGAGAATTAAATGTTGAAATTCCTTTTATTTTAAGTAACCATACCGATCTGGCTCCCATAGCAAAAGCTTTTGAAATTCCTTTTTATCATGTACCGGTTACTAAAACCACGAAGGCCCAGACTGAAGCAAAACAATTGGAACTTTTGCAGCAATTTGAGATCGATTTTATCGTCCTTGCGCGTTATATGCAAATTATTTCAGATCAATTAATTAGTGAATATCCCAACAATATTATAAATATTCATCATTCATTTTTACCTGCTTTTGCTGGGGCAAAACCTTATCATTCTGCTTATAAGCGCGGAGTAAAGATTATTGGTGCTACTTGCCATTATGTTACGGCAGAACTTGATGCCGGACCAATTATCGAACAGGATATTGCTCGCATTTCGCATTCGCACTCCATTAAGGATTTGATATTAAAAGGTCGAGATTTAGAAAAGATTGTTTTTAGCCGCGGGATAAAACTTCATATTCAACGAAAAACGATGGTTTTTAATAATAAGACGATCATATTTACGTAAGGACTAAATTTTTATTTTAAGCAGCGAGATCATTTATTGCACACTCAAAAATTAAATAATTTTATAGTAATCTTTAAAAACTATATTTGCAAAAAATACTTCATGAAAAAAATAGTTAGCATATTTATAGTATTTACTTTACTATCCTGTTCTGAACTTCAAAATATTGCAAATCAGCTACCACAAAGTGGTTATGGTGTTACTAATAACGAAATTGCTTCTGGATTACGACAAGCTCTAGACTTTGGGATCGATAAGCAGGTAACTAAACTAACGCAGGAAGATGGCTTTTTTAAAAATGAACTAGTTAAAATTGCGCTTCCGCCAGAATTACAAAAAGTAGATAAAACTCTAAGAGATGTTGGTTTAGGAAATTTGGCAGATCAAGGATTAAAGGTTTTAAATCGCGCTGCCGAAGATGCTGTAAAAGAGGCAACTCCTATTTTTGTTGATGCAGTAAAAGGTATAACTTTTAATGATGCCCGCACTATTCTTCTTGGTCAAGAAGATGCGGCTACCCAATATTTAGTGGGTAAAACAAAAACGCAACTATACGGCAAATTTAATCCTGTAATAACTAATTCTTTAGAAAAAGTAGGAGCCATTTCAATCTGGAGCACAATTATCGAAAAATATAACAGTATCCCCCTTACCAGAAATGTAAACCCAGATCTTGCAGATTACGTTACTTCACAGGCATTGGAAGGTGTTTACACAATGATTGCAGTAGAAGAAAAGGATATTCGTACCGATCTTTCTGCAAGAACCACTAACTTACTAAAACGCGTATTTTCACTACAAGACTAGGGAGTCAAAATTTATTTAACAGTTTCGGTAAACTTATCCTAAACTTTAAATTAACATTAACTGGTAATTAATAATTCTTAAAACAACCTCCTTGTATCTTTGTGCTATTGATGGAGAAACTTAGGAGAATGTTTAGAATACTTAGACAAAAATCGAAGGAAGAATGCATGTGTGCTAAATACACGCAATTAATGCATAAAGCTTATAAGCTTGCGCTTGTAGACAAAGATCGTAGTGATAAAATAAATGCTAAAGCAAAGAAAATATTACAGGAATTAAGAAGAATGCATTATTTGGAGGTTGAAAATTGGGCTACCGAATCATTAAAATAATCTATAGCCTTTTCTAATCTAGAGCCATACCAGCTAAAGTATTCTCCATCTACATTTATAGCGTTAAAACCATTATTTTTTAAATCTTCTACATGATTATCTTTAAAAGGATAAGGTTCGCTAGACAGCAAAAGCAAATCTGGTGAATACGATTCTAACTGTGCTAAACTAACTTCAGGGTATCTCGTTTGTAAGATTTTATTCTTCAGTTTATTAAGTAATAGTAATTCATTTATAAAGGTATCGCTTCCTGCGGCCATGTAGGGATCTTTCCAAATTAGATATACGCAGGACTCCCATTTTTTATCTTGAAGTTTTTCTGAAAGATTTTTTAATTTATTTTCAATCTTACTCACCAAAGATTCAGCTTCCTCTTCTACATTGAATAGTTCACCATAATCGACTATTAGTTGAAGCGATTGAGATATACTCGAAACATCAGATACATGAACAGGAGCAATCTTCTCTAAAGTTGCGACCATTTCTTTTGTATTTTCCTCTTTATTGCAAAGAATTATATCTGGTCGTAGAGCTCTAATCCTATCTAGATGAATTGTTTTTGTGCCTCCAACAATTTTTTTTTCTTTTCGAAGCTCTTTTGGATGAACACAAAACTTAGTGATTCCCTGTAAAGATTCTTTTAAACCAAGGTCTATAATAAGCTCAGTTTGGCTAGGTACCAAAGATATAATACGCCTGGGAGTATCTTTTAAAAATAATTTTCGGCCCAAATGATCGAAAATGACCATTTTTTATTCAAATTTCTTTAATTCTTCAGCCATCTGCTGTTGTAAAATTTCGGCTTTCGCTGCCGCAACTTCAGCAAAATTATTATTGGTAGAGGCGTAAATAATCTTACGTGAGCTGTTAACTAAAAGACCAACATCCTTAGTCATTCCATATTTACAAACATCTTCTAGTTTACCGCCTTGCGCCCCAACACCAGGAACAAGAAGGAAACTTTCAGGAATAATATTACGCACCTCAGCAAGATATTCAGCTTTAGTTGCACCAATTACGTACATTAAATTTTCTGAATTTTGCCAGGTTTTAGAAGTTTCTAATACTTTCTTATAAATCTCTGTACCATCTGTTGTTAACGTCTGGAAATCGAAGGCTCCTTCGTTCGAAGTTAACGCCAATAAAATTGTGTGCTTATCATCAAACTCTAAGAAAGGTTCTACTGAGTCTTTCCCCATATAAGGAGCTACAGTAACAGAATCAAAGCCCATATCCTTCAAAAAAGTCTTTGCATACATTTTAGAAGTATTCCCGATATCACCACGTTTAGCATCAGCGATTGTATAAATCTCTGGATAATTATCATGTAGATATTCGATGGTTTTTTCCAATGCACTCCAGCCCTTTAAGCCGCATGCTTCATAAAATGCGGTATTTGGTTTATAGGCCACGCAAAACCGGTGCGTGGCATCTATAATTGCTTTATTAAAACTAAAAATAGGATCTTCTTCGGAAAGCAAATAAGTTGGAATTTTTTTAAGATCCACATCCAGACCTATACATAAAAATGATTCTTTTTTTCTAATCTGCTCAACTAATTCCTGGGTAGTCATATTTAGTTTTTAAGGACATTACTAAAATGTCGAATATTAAAATATATCTGAGTTCTCTTTAAGCTTCTCTGTATTCTCGACTAATCGAAGTTCGTCAATTATCTTTTGTATATCACCATTTACGATGTTCGATAGATCATAAAGTGTTAGGTTGATACGGTGATCGGTTACACGACCTTGCGGGTAGTTGTAGGTTCTAATTTTTGCACTACGGTCTCCACTGGAAACCATCGAGTTTCTTTTTGCCGCATCGGCTTCCATCTTTTTAGCAAGCTCCATCTCGTATAAACGAGAACGCAACACCCTAAAAGCTTTTTCCTTATTTTTATGCTGAGATTTTTGATCCTGACACTGCGCCACTAAACCTGTTGGTTCGTGCGTTAAACGCACCGCAGAATAGGTTGTGTTTACCGATTGCCCACCAGGCCCAGAGGAACAAAAATAATCTATACGAACATCTTTAGGATCGATTTCTACATCAAACTCTTCAGCTTCAGGTAACACCATCACAGTTGCTGCAGAGGTGTGAACACGCCCCTGAGTTTCGGTTTGCGGCACACGTTGCACACGATGTACACCCGCTTCAAACTTCATGGTGCCGTAAACATCTTCTCCGGTAACTTCAAAGATCATCTCTTTAAAACCGCCACTGGTTCCTTCACTAAAATCCACTATATTATGGCTCCAACCTTTACTTTCTACATATTTAGTATACATTCTATAAAGGTCACCTGCAAAAATACTAGCCTCATCACCACCAGTACCTGCTCTAATTTCAAGAACAACGTTTTTAGCATCTTCAGGATCTTTAGGTACCAGCATCATTCTTATCTTCTCCTCTAAAGCAGGTAGTTCTACTTTAGCTTCCTCTTGCTGAAGTTTTGCCATTTCAGTCATTTCAGGATCGCTCCCATCTGAAATTATTTCTTCAGCTTCCTTAAGGTTATTGGTAAGTTCAATATATCTTTCACGCTCGTCCATTAGCGCTCTAAGATCTTTATATTCTTTATTTAATTCCACATAACGTTTTTGATCTGAAATTATATCCGGCTGGATAATCAAATCATTTACCTCATCAAAACGTTGCTTAACAATATTCAGCTTCTCTAACATACAATTCTTAAGAATTTAATATAGCAAATTTACAATAATTTGATTGAACTTTTATCTTCTCTAAACTTTACCTGATATTTTTCTTAATTTAAAAAATATGACAGTAAAGTTTTTTTCGTTATTATTTTAAAACCATCGTCAATCACCAAACGATTTTCATGTATCACAATTTTATAGTCTTTTTACAGTTTTATCGAAAGTTTTTGATTCCGTCGATACTACTCAATTTTTTAATTTTAGCAATAGGAAATCCGCTATTCGTAATTTTTCTAGATAAAATATTTATCGCATTTATTGTTTATCTTTTATATCGATTTACGTCTATTAAAAAAGAGCTCATCTTTTACTATAATCTTGGTTTTAGTAGATTACAATTGTTTGTTTTTGCTGTTCTAGCCGACATTTTGCTTCTTAGTCTGTGTGCTTCTATAAGCTTTTTTATATGATTTTTGAAATTGATAATATTGAGTTATATTTTGATGATAAGCCTATTCTTAAAGCGGCTTATATAAAGGCCGAAACCGGAAAAATAACCGGATTGTTAGGTCGAAACGGAAATGGAAAAAGCAGTCTTTTAAAAATTCTCTTTGGAACCTTAATACCGAAGTCTAAACTGCTTCGTATAGATAAAAAACCTATCCTGAAGCGCTTTTATAAAACCGGAAGAGTTGCCATGCTCCCACAGTTTCCTTTGCTTCCGCCCACAATTAAAGTAGAAAAAGCCTTTAAAATCTATAATATTGATTTTATCGATTTTTGCAGTGTTTTTCCAGAAATGATTTCTATAAAGCAACAGAAAATACGCGAATTATCTGGCGGGCAGCGAAGAATCATTGAAATCTACTTAGTTTTAAAAAGAGCGGTTGATATTGTTCTTTTAGACGAACCTTTTGCTCAGCTTTCACCTTTAATGATCGAAAAACTTTCAGCAATAATTCAAAAAGAAAAAAAACAAAAAGCGATTATAATTACAGATCATCGTTACGAAGCGATATTGGATATTTCAGATAAGATTTATTTATTTCAGAACAAACAATGCAAAGTGGTAAACTCTAGAACAGATTTAGTGGATTGGGGTTATCTAACAAGTTAACTTTTAGTTAGGATTAAAAGAATTCTAATTTCTCCTTGTAAGTGGTCGTGGCAAATAGTGCTAGAAATCCAGATCCCAAAATATTAAATATTCGATCTGGATAATAAAATTCTGTAAAACCTAAATAATAGGCGATAAAAAAAGAAAGATCAGAAAGGATCATCCATAAAACGGTGCCTAAATAAAATAAACTTTTTTTATTATTGTATCTATTATTATACGATACCGCAATGATCATCGTAATAATTGTTATACCTGCAAAAATATAGAAAGATAGCTGCTCTAGTTGTTCGTGATTTTGAAGACTCATCATACTTTCCAACTCAAACAATAGGAAACAATTAAGTGCTATTAGAAGAAGCCCAACCAATAACTCGACTTTAGAAATCCGAAATCGCTTTAATTTCACAAATCCAATACTACTCACGGTTACAAAAGCTAAACCTCTACTAACGAAGGCTGCTGTACTGAAAATCGGATCTTCGTAATAGATTACCGAAAAGTCACAAATAGCAAATAATAAAAAAGCCAAGAATAACCGCCAATCGAAAGTTTTTATAAAAACTAACGCAATTAAATAGAATGCAGAAGTAGTAAAACGCATCCAACGCCCAAAATTATCGTCAAAAACTAATAAAGTTGAAATATTTAATATTATCCAAAAAACTATAGATAATGTTATAAACTTTCTATTCTCTTCCATTTATCTGCCTCGTTTGGAGGCAAATATAAAAAAAGCATTAAGATGAAAAAGCTAATAAATTAACGCAACAGCCATTTTTTTTTGGCATTCATCTTTATTTTTAGTGTAAAAAATTAAATTATTAGTAATTAAATTCTCCAAGTTCACTATTTATGGTAAGTGACTTATTCTTTGAAGCTTCTACCCTTCCAACAATCTGTGCATCGATATTAAAAGATTTAGAAATTTGAATAATTTCTTCGGCATGTTCGGGCTTAACATAGATCTCCATACGATGTCCCATATTAAATACCTGATACATTTCTTTCCAATCGGTTTTGCTCTCCTGCTGAATTAATTTGAAAAGCGGAGGAACATCAAAAAGATTGTCTTTTATAATATGAAGATTATCTATAAAATGAAGAATTTTGGTTTGCGCACCACCACTGCAATGCACCATACCGTGAATTTCTTTATTACTGAATTTTGATAATATTTTCTGAATAACAGGAGCATACGTTCTGGTAGGCGATAATACTAATTTACCGGCGTCAAGCGGAGATCCTTCAACCTTATCGGTTAATTTTTTACCACCAGAATATACCAAATCACTTGGAATTGAAGCGTCAAAACTTTCAGGATATTTTTCAGCTAAAATCTTAGCAAAAACGTCGTGACGCGCCGAAGTTAAGCCATTACTGCCCATACCTCCATTATATTCCTTCTCGTAAGTTGCTTGTCCATAAGAAGCTAAACCAACAATCACATCGCCAGGAGCAATATTCTTATTATCGATCACATCACTGCGCTTCATTCTTGCAGTTACCGTAGAATCTACAATAATGGTTCTTACTAAATCACCAACATCTGCAGTTTCTCCGCCGGTAGAATGAATTTCTACACCAAATTCCTTAAGATCGGCAATTAACTCTTCAGTTCCATTAATAATGGAAGAGATTACTTCGCCAGGTACTAAGCTTTTATTTCTACCTATAGTTGAAGATAACAGAATTTTATTGGTAGCACCCACACAAAGTAAATCGTCAATATTCATAATCAGTGCATCCTGAGCAATACCTTTCCAAACCGAGAGGTCTCCGGTTTCCTTCCAGTACATGTAAGCTAAAGAAGACTTTGTACCTGCACCATCGGCATGCATTATCACACAGTAATCCTCATCACCAGTTAAATAATCGGGAACTATTTTACAAAATGCTTTAGGAAAAAGTCCTTTATCTACATTTTTAATAGCGTTGTGCACATCTTCTTTACCTGCTGAAACACCACGCTGACTATACCTTTTACTTACGTCCTGACTCATGAATTTGGTTTAGGCCTCAAAGATAAACAGTTTTAAATTCTTTAAGAAAGTTTATAAAAAGAAAAAGCTCTGCGAAACGCAGAGCTTTTAAGATTAAGTTATCTAATCCTGTTTCGTAAACCATCTATAGGCGACCCCATGACTAGATACTTATTGCAAGGCCAGCCTTAAAAGTTTATGCTCGATTATCGAGTAAACAATAACTCTCTATATTTAGTAAGTGGCCAAATTTCGTTATCAACCAGCAATTCTAATTTATCGCAATGGTAACGAATTTCATCAAAGAATGGTTTTACTTCATTACAATAAGATTCAGCCTTCTTCTGTATATCGTCGTATTTATTGGCTACTTTTCGAGCTTCGATCATAGCACTAACCTTACTATTAATAACTGCGATATGGTTAGAAACTTTTTCAACAAGGTCTAATTGCTCTTCAGCATATTTTTTAAAATCTTCACCATAGATACTTTTTAGACCGGTAACGTTTTTAATTAGAACATTTTGGTATCTAATTGCTGTAGGGATTACGTGATTTCTGGCAATATCACCCAGCACTCTGCCTTCAATCTGGATACGCATTGCGTATTCTTCCAATTCGATTTCGTGACGAGCTTCAATTTCTACCGTGTTCATCACTCCTAATTCCTCATAAAGCTTAATTGCTTTTTTGGATATTTGAGCTTTTAATGCTTCTGGAGTACTTTTATTGTTGCTTAAACCACGCTTTTTGGCTTCTTTCTCCCAGGCTTCTCCATAACCATCTCCTTCAAATCTTATCTTTTTACTTTTCTTTATGTATTCTCTAAGAACGTTGAAGATAGCATCATCCTTCTTCATTTTCTTATCCTTAATAAGCTTATCAACCTCAACTTTAAAGTCTTTTAGTTGTTTAGCCATTATGGCGTTAAGAACTGTCATAGGATTTGCACAGTTGGCGGTAGATCCTACGGCTCTGAATTCAAATTTATTCCCTGTAAATGCAAAAGAAGAAGTACGGTTACGATCGGTATTATCTAAAAGAATTTCTGGAATTTTCCCTACTACATTTAGTTTTAATTCTGTTTTTTCCTGAGGAGATAATTTTCCAGAAGTTACTTTTTCCAGTTCATCAAGTACCGCTGTTAGCTGACTACCAATAAATACTGAAATAATTGCTGGAGGTGCTTCGTTGGCTCCTAAACGGTGATCGTTTGATGCACTGGCAATAGAAGCTCTTAATAACTCTTCGTTATCACAAACTGCTTTGATTGTATTGATGAAGAAGGTTAAAAACTGAAGATTCTTCATAGGAGTTTTCCCAGGAGACAAAAGATTAACACCAGTATCAGTTCCTAAAGACCAGTTATTATGTTTACCACTACCGTTAATTCCGGCAAATGGTTTTTCGTGCATTAATACTACAAAATGATGACGCTCGGCAACCTTATTCATCACATCCATAATTAATGAATTATGATCTACCGCAAGATTCGCTTCTTCAAAAATAGGAGCTAATTCAAATTGATTAGGAGCAACTTCGTTATGCCTGGTTTTCACTGGAATTCCTAATCGCATACATTCAATTTCCAAATCTCTCATATATGCCAGCACACGAGAAGGGATAGATCCAAAATAATGATCGTCCAATTGCTGTCCTTTTGCTGGAGAGTGTCCTAGAAGGGTACGCCCTGCTAACTGAATATCTGGTCGCGTAGCTGCTAAAGCAGAATCTACAAGAAAATATTCCTGCTCCCACCCTAAGGTGGCATTTACCTTAGAAACATTTTTATCAAAATATTTTGCAACATCTGTTGCAGCCTGATCTACTGCCTGCAATGCTCTAAGAAGTGGTGTTTTATAATCTAAAGCCTCACCTGTATAAGAAACAAAAACGGTAGGAATACATAAGGTAGTACCCCAAATAAAAGCAGGAGAAGTAGGATCCCATGCGGTATATCCTCGAGCTTCAAAGGTATTTCTTATTCCACCATTCGGAAAACTGGAAGCATCTGGTTCCTGCTGAACTAAAGATCCACCTCCAAATTTTTCTATCGCTAATCCTTCACCTATAGTTTCAAAAAATGCATCATGCTTCTCTGCAGTTGCTCCAGTTAAAGGCTGAAACCAGTGAGTATAGTGTGTAACTCCTTTATTGATAGACCATTCTTTCATCCCGGCGGATATATGATCGGCCACTGTTCGGTTAATTTTTGCTCCGGTTTTCACAGCATCCATCACATTATTATATGCTTCTTTGGTTAAATACTGCTTCATAACCGACTCATTAAAGACATTACTTCCAAAAACCGCTGAGCGTCTTCCTGGCTCTTCGATATTTACAGATTTTCGGTTAAAGGTTTCTTCTATTGCCTTAAATCTAAGTGTTGACATGTTAAGCTATTATGATTAATAAAATATTACGACCAAATTTAAATATTTCTCATTACAACACCTTGAAAAAGATTAAATAATATACACCCCCTAAAAAATAAGGGCTGTATTTTGTAAATTGAAAATTATTATCAAATCACCCCTATAAAAATACACTTTTAAATCAAAAAATTATACTTTTGTTAACCTTATACGTTCAATTTTTTAAAAAAACCGAATTAGATTATGACCAAATCAAAACTGGAGTATATATGGCTTGATGGTAGTAAGCCAACTCAGAAGTTACGTGGTAAAACTAAAATAGTAACCGATTTTTCTGGAAAATTAGAAGACTGTGAAGTATGGTCTTTTGATGGTTCTTCTACGGGACAAGCTGAAGGAAACTCTTCTGACTGTCTATTAAAGCCGGTATTTATATGTCCAGATCCACAACGTAAAAACGGATTCCTAGTAATGTGCGAAGTACTTAATGCAGATAGTACACCGCACGAAACTAATGGAAGAGCTACCATAGACGATGAGGACGATGATTTCTGGTTTGGATTTGAGCAAGAATATTTCCTTATCGACACTGAAACTGGTAAGCCTCTAGGGTTCCCAGCTAATGGATATCCAAGACCACAAGGTCCTTATTATTGTTCTGTTGGCGCTAATAATGCCTATGGTAGAGCGATCGTAGAAGAGCACTTAGATGCTTGTCTTGAAGCTGGACTAAATGTAGAAGGTATTAATGGCGAAGTTGCCGCTGGACAGTGGGAATATCAAATTTTCGCTAAAGGTGCTGCTGCTGCTGGTGACGAAATCTGGGTGGCGAGATACCTTTTAGAAAGAATAGGAGAACAATATGGTGTATCTATCGATCTACATCCAAAACCATTGGGTGATTTAGACTGGAATGGTAGTGGTATGCACGCCAACTTCTCTAATTCAACATTAAGAAATGCTGGAAATCGTGAAACTTACGAGAAAATTTGTGAGGCATTCCGCCCAGTTGTAAAAGAACACATCGACGTTTATGGTGCAGATAATCACATGCGTTTAACCGGTAAGCACGAAACTGCTTCTATCCACGACTTTAGCTACGGAATTTCAGACCGTGGAGCATCAATCCGTATTCCAATTGCAACTGTAGAGCGCGGATGGAAAGGATGGTTAGAAGATAGAAGACCATCATCTAATGGTGATCCTTATAAAATTGCAAGCCGTATTATTAAAACGGTTAAAAATGCAGAATAAATAATAGATTTAGGCTAGATTGTAATAATCTTAGATTAGGCGTTTCTTTTAGAAACGCCTTTTTTAATATTTTCAATTTATCAAATGCTGAAATAAGACTTTTTTAAACAATTTTTTCGGTAACAGAAAATTTAGTACAGAGTAACAAAAACCAGCAATCTTATCATAAATCGAACGTAAAACATAAATCAAGATTGATACTTCAGAGGACTAATTTATGACGTCTTATGCTTTTTTCTATTATCTATTTTCTATTACTTAAAAATCGTGATATAAAGAAATACTGAATATCCTGTTAAAATAACCAAGCCTTTAATTCTTCCAAATAGAAATTTCTTCGGAATAAAAGCCATAGGAACCAATATAAATGAGAAAGCAATCATCCAATAAATATCATTGGTCAAAACTTCCTGAGATTGCATTACAATTGGTTTTATTAAAGCAGTTATCCCTAAAACTGAAGCAATATTAAAAATATTAGAACCTATCAAATTACCAAAAGATAAGGCTTTCTCCTTTTTTAAGGCGGCTATTACCGATGCAGCAAGCTCGGGAATACTAGTTCCTATCGCGATCATCGTTACTGAAATAATACGCTCACTCACGCCTAGATCTCTAGCAAGCGAAACAGATCCGTCGACTAACAATTCTGATCCCCCATACAGTGCAGCTCCACCGATTACTAACCAGATAATAATCTTAAACCAAGAAGTGCTTTTTAAACTATCATCTACCTCTTCTACCACTTCTTCTTTTACTTTTCTACTACGAATAATCAAGAAAAGCAAGTAAATTAATAGTCCCAAAACTAAAGCTCCTCCCTCTAAACGGTCTATATCTTCCCCATTTAATAAAAAGAAAAATAAAGCAAATGAAAAAATCATCATTACCGGCCAATTGAATTTATAGAAATCGCGATCTACGGCAATAGGAGAAATAAGTGCTGTGATTCCTAATACTAATCCAATATTTGCAATGTTGGATCCTATAATATTTCCTAGTGATATATCTGAAAATCCTTCCATGGCTGCCTGTAAGCTCACTAATAATTCTGGTGCTGAAGTCGCAAAAGAAACCACAGTTAACCCGATGACCATTTTTGAGATATTCATTTTGAAAGAAAGAGCGACAGAAGATCGTACTAAAAACTCACCACCTACCACTAATAACACCAACCCAATTAGTATGTAAACAATATCCATAGGACTTTTTTATGCTAATATAACTTAATCTTTAAAGCTATCGCATTAATGAAATAATGAATTAAAAACTAAATAAATAGTTTTAAAACTAATAAAATAGTTATATTTACTATATGAAATATGTTTTATTCTTAAGCCTGTTATTCTCCTTGCAACTTCATGCTCAAGAAGTATATACTGGTAGAATATTAAGCGCAAAAGATTCGACTGCTCTACAAGGAGTTTCCATTTATTTTGATGGCACTAGCTTAGGAACCGTAAGTAATACTAAGGGATTCTTCAAAATTCAAAACTCGGCTTCTAATATTTCACCATTAATTTTTAGATCTATTGGATATAAAACAAGAACTGTTTCTAATATTTCAGTTTTTAAAGAAGAAAATTATCCCATCGTGTTTCTTGAAGAGAGTATGGATGAGCTAGGCACGGTAATATTGGAAACCGATCCTTGGTCTCGCAAGAGGAAACTTAATTACTTCCGCAGAGAATTTTTGGGCAATACAAAAGCTTCGCTAAAATGCAAAATACTTAATGAAGATGCTATAAAACTTAAATATAGCCCTTCTAAAAACGAACTTATGGCATACGCAGAAGAGCCTATATTAATTAAAAATAATCATTTGGGATATTTTATAGAATATGAGCTTATAGATTTCACCATCAAATTTAGCATTGGTAGTTCTGGCCTTAATTTAATTGAATACACCTTTTACGAGGGAAGCAGTTTCTATAAAGAATTAAAGGAGAAACCAAGAAAACGTCATCTAAAAAATCGCGAAGAAGCTTTTGAAGGTTCACTACTTCAGTTTATGAGATCACTTGCTAAAAAAGAACTTGCCAAAAATGATTTTAAGATTTTTTATGATAGATTTCAGGTTCCGGAATATAAATATTTTGATATTCAGCAAGAACATCAATTTACTAAAGTAGCGATGACTAAAGACACGATTAGCATATTACATAAAAATAATCAATCTGGTCTTATATATAAAAGTCCGTTTTACATCGACGAATTTGGAAACTTCACTCCTACTCGAGCTTTTAATATTTCTGGCGTAATGGGACAGGCGAGAATGTCTTTATGCTTACCACTAAATTACGCGCTTTAAAATAATTACTACTTTTTTAGTTTGAAAACTATTTTTTTCGTTATATTTATCATCTACATATCTGAAGACAGACAACGACATGGAAAAGTTAACCAATAAAGAAGAAGAAATTATGAGGATCATATGGAAGCTTGAAAAAGCTTTTGTAAAAGAAATTATACCTCATATCAAAGAACAGAAATTGCACTACAATACGGTCTCGACCATTGTAAGGAATCTCGAAGAAAAAAAATATGTTTCTTATAAAGCTTATGGCAAGACGCATCAATATTACCCTATTATTACCAAAGAAGCCTATAGAAAACAGTTTATGAATATCGCTACTAAACGATTTTTTGACAATAGCTATAAAAGCATGGTTTCCTTTTTTGCGAAAGAAGAAAAAATTAGTGCTGAAGAACTTAGAGAAATTTTAGAAATCATTGAAAATAAAAAATAGCGCTAAGCAATTTATCAATCAAAAAGCGAACAATCAATCATTCCTGTATGCAAGAATTTATATCCCATCTGTTAAAATCTTCAGCATTAATTGCTATTTTCTATTTAGCCTACATTACTCTGCTAAAACAAGAGACTAGTTTTATGCAAAACCGCAAGTTTCTATTAGTAGGTTTGGCGACTTCTTTAATTTTGCCACTTATCTATCTCACTCAGCAAGAATACATAGAATTACCATCCACAGAAATACCTTATACTGTTATGAATGCTGACATTCAGCAAGAAAATGTGGTAATTGAAGAACCTACAAATTGGTGGCAAATTGGTTTGTATGTTTACCTATTTGGTGTATCACTAATGAGCTTACGATTTGGTTTTCAGATCTACAGCCTAAAAAAGATTATTAATTCCGGATTCTTAAAAAAATACAAGAATTTGAAATTAGTTAAAACGAATAAGGATATAAAACCATTTTCCTTCTTCAACAATATTGTTTACAATCCTGAAAAACATCATCAAAAAGACCTAAAACTAATCCTGAAGCATGAGCAAATTCATGCAAAGCAATGGCATTCTTTGGATGTGATCTTCATTTCTGTACTCTGTGTAGTATTCTGGTTTAATCCGTTTATCTGGCTGTACAAAAAAATTATCGTCCAAAATTTAGAATTTCTAGCCGATCAAGATGCAGTAGCAACAATAGCCAGCAAAAAAGAATACCAAAAAGCGCTGGTTATGGCCAGTGTAGGTTTGCAGCCGGCTATGACTAATCAATTTTATCAATCATTCATCAAAAAACGTATTATTATGCTTAACAAATCGAAGAAGAAAAACACCTCGTGGAAAACCCTTGTAGTTATTCCGTTTTTATGCTTATTCCTGTACAGTTTTAACCTGAAAACAAAAAGTATTGTTTTAGAATCTTCAGAAGTAGAAAATTCGCAACAACAAAACGATAAAGTAGAAATCGTTGATGAAAAAACAATTATTCAAAAGGAAAATTCAGTAAAAAAATCTAAATCTGATGTTTTAAGTTCAGAAAAAACTTCAACTCCAAACATTCAGCAAAAAGAAAATGAGGAAACTGCTATTTCTGGCAATGCGACTTTTCATGCTCAGAAAAACTCCTTGAAAGTATTAAAGGACACCTTGTATATTTTAAATGGAATGCCGCAGCCCAACAAGAATTTCCTTAGCAGAATAGATAAAGATAACATCCAAAATATAACCTATCTTAACGGGAAAAAAGCGGTGGCGCTTTACGGTGAAAAAGTAGCAGATTATGGCGTTAAATTATATACCACCAAAACGCAAGGTGATAACTTAATACTGAAAAAGCCAAAAACTACAGATAATACTAGAATTTATTTACTTGGCAAGACCAAGGTTACAAAATCTGGTGACGGATTTACACTAAAAAAGATTAATCAAGAAAATGCTCCTTTAATAATTATAAATAACAAAACTGCTTCAACTGAAGAATTGAATAATTTATCTTCAATAAAAATCGCCTCTATTAATGTACTAAAAGGCGAAAAAGCAGCTGAAAAATATGATGATAAAAATACCGAAAATGGTGTAATCGAAATATATACCAAAAACTATAAAGGTAAATTACCTCAAAAATCTACCACCTTCGTATATACCATTCATCCTAATGAAACAGATGCCGCCATCCAAAACATGGTCAAAACGATCCAAGAAAAGTATAATATTGAAATTGATATTAAAAAATTGAAGCGTGATGATTCAGGAATGATTAATAGTGTAAAGATCAAAGCCAGACATAAGGGTTCTTCTTCCTGGAATGTTACGTATAGCTCGTCTAGTAGTGATACGATTGATGAGTTTTATATGATTATGGACACAAAAAAAGATGATTTCAAGATTACTAGTGAGAAACCTAAAAAAATATAGACAATCTTAAAACAGCTTCTTTTTCATTGAACGTCAATATTTTAATATCTTTGATATAAACTGACTAAAAATGAAAAAGAAGTTTTTTAAATCTTTGGCAAAACTCAACAAAAAAGTCTTACCAAGTTATTCTAAGAAAGAATTGGATTTGGCCAAAGCTACAAAACTGCAAATGGCCATTATTGGATGGAAAACTTGGGTTACTAAAAATTCCTTAGATTAAAGAAACCCATATTCTTCAGCTTTCTCTAAAATCAATTTATCGCCAGATTCTTCTATTTCAAAAAGCTTCCTAATATTTCTTTTTCTTTTTTCGATGGCAGCTAAGGATAGCGGAATGTAATCTACCAAATTCTTTGTTTTTGTTCCTTTAGAGAGGTAGTATAAAATCTTCCGATCATTTTCATCTAAAGTGATATCTCGTGTCATTTGTTTTCTAAATAATTCACGCACCGTCTTACTGTAAAAAGGAATTCCGTTGCTAATCGATAAAATTGCAGCACAAAGTTCTGTAGAACCTACATCGCTTTTAATCATAAAAGCTTCAGGATTTATACTTTTTAGAATATTCTGAAGTCTATATTTCTCATTGAACATCGTAAGCACAACCAACTTAGAATGAGGTGAAATTTCGCGAAATTTCACCCCCAAATCTTCTCCGGAAATTATTCTACCATCCTTAGAAGCTGGAATTTTAATATCCAAAATAATTATATCGAAAACTTTTTCGGCTTTATTCACTTGTTCTAAAGCTGTATCTGCATCGCTAGCGGTTTGTATAAGCATGTCGTGCTTGCAGGATTGTAATGTACTTTTGTAACCTTCTATAATTATGGGATGATCATCTACAATCAATACTTTTAAGCGGTTAGCCATATTCTATGATTTTGATTAATAGGTATCTGTATACTTATCGCAGTTCCTTCTTCACTAGTCTTGAAGTTTATTTTACCATTTAGATTATTGATCCTGGATTTCATATTCTTTAATCCTATTCCTTTTGAGTTGGCATCAAGGTCAAAGCCTTTTCCGTCGTCTTTGATCATTGCAAAAAGATGAGTATCCTGTTTTCTAAAAACTACAATAACTTTTTTGGCCTGAGCATATTTTGTAATATTATAAGTAGACTCTTGCATAACCCTAAAAAGATTAATCTTGATTTTACTACTTATCTTATCCCATTCGATATTAGGATCATTATTTAAAACAGCTTCAAATTTACCTAAAGTAGACTGTTCATTCAATAGCTCGTTTAACATGCTTATAAATCCAGAACGTGAATCAAAAATATTAGCATCCAAATCATGAGATATACTGCGAACCTCTTCGCCTAGCATTTTCAATTCAGCGATGTAGTTTGATCTGGTTTCAACCGAATCTGCATCAACTTTATCATTCAAACTACTCAATATTAATCGAATACCGAAAATCTTCCCTAAAATCCCATCATGCAATTCAGCAGCAATGCGTTTCTTTTCTTTTTGACGACCTTCCTCTAATTTATTTTGCTGGTCTATAAGTAAATTATAGATTTCTTCATTGGATTGTTGCTGCAGCTTTTCTAATTTTAACTGCCTATTTTTAATCTTTTGATGCCGTACTACAAATCCTAGTATTACGATAATCAGCAAAAATCCAGCACCTAATATTATCCATTTTCGCTGTGCATTTAAATATTTGTTCTGCTCGATAAATTCATCGGTCTCGTAACGTATTCTTGCAAATTGATTACGGGCGGCTCGCTCTTCCCTCTCCAAGCTATCTTTTAGATAAATATATCGCTCAAGGTGTTCATAACTGTTAGCTTTATCCAAACGCGCTTCTAATCTTAAAGATTCCATTAGCCCTTGCATATGCTCTCGTCGCCGTGCTAATTTTTTACTCTTTTCTGCATATTTCAAAGCTTTACTTTTATCTATATTTTCATAATATTCAGCCAGATGAATACTAGAAAAAATAGCGCCATCTTCATCACCAATTGATTCCCTTAGTTGCAAGGCTTTATAGAAGTCTTCAGGAATATGTTCTTTTTTACCAATTTTAAATTCAGCAAACGCGCGATTATCGATAATCTTAGCATAAACCTGAGGTTCTTTATTTTCTAATTCTGAAAATTCTAAAGCTTCAGCATAGGCATTTAGAGCATCATCAAATCTCCCCATATTTTCATATAGAACACCAATATTATTTAAAGTTGAAGCTTTTTGATAAATATTATTTCCCAATTGCTTTTGAATTTCGTAGGCTTTCATGTGATATTCTAATGAATTTTCGAAATCATTCATTTGATTATACGCAACTGCAAGATTATTATAACATCTATAAACATATTCTTTTGCATCTAGAGGCTTTAAAACTTTTAAAGCCTTAACCGTTGTTACTTCGCTCCCCACATAATCTTTAATATCAGATTGAAGAATCGCCATGTTTATCAGCAATCTCCCTCCCAATACTGGCTTGTCGTTTTTTAAATAAAGTTCACTTGCCTCTTGATAGGCGTCGTAACTTTGGCGATATCCACCAATTTCTGAATAGAAATATCCGCGATCCCAAAAAGCCCCGGCAAGCCCTAAACTATCGTTTAGCCGTGTTGCATAAGCTATAGCCTTGGAATTGGCTTCTAAAAATAAAGCAGAATCTATTGAAGCTGCGTAATAAGAAGCATGCAGGTAATTTTTCTTTTTAAGCGTATCATCATTAAGTTTTGAAGTCTGATTTAAATATGTTTTCAGTTTCTCCTTTCTAACTTCTAGATCTATAGAATCCAGCTTAAAATCATCTGAAATTTCGATAGCTTCTTTAGAAAATGACTCATCCTGTGACTGGTATAGATCACAGGATGAAAGCATTAAGACTAATAGTAAAAGTAAAAAATAATTCTTCTTCAATATTCAGTTGTTTAGATGCCCAAACTCTGAACTTAGAAATAGTAATTACGTCTTGTATTGAAATATGTAGAATTGGGCATCGATCAATTTAAGAATTTAATCATACATTTCTCAAATTAATTTTAGTTTAGAAGATTAATCTTGCTCGTCCTCTTCAGGCGGATCTCTTCTTTCCTGTTCATTTTCCTCTCGTCCAGAAGAATCGGAATAAGTATCGATATCGATTATTTCAGATTCTTCATATGTTTCGGCATTAGATACAGGTAAGGCTTCCGGTTCGCAAGAATAAGTTACTGCCATTAAAGTTCCTAAAATTAAAAGTGTAAATAAATTTTTCATGGATGATTGTATAAAGTATTATTAAAAAAGTGAAGACATTCTCTCACAAAAGGATATTCTTGTTAGAGACAAAAAGGATAAATAAGATCACCCGGCAATTAGGCCTTAAAGCCATATTGATAAGTAGATTTGGGGATTTCTAAGAAAATTATCTCGCCGGATGAAATAGTTGGGCTAACTACATTAAAATAATAATGCAACTTCTGAGCTTAGTCGTACAACTCTTCTAATGCGATCTTGTCGTAATAACCAAAATTGCCGCTTTCATTGGCGCTAAAGCATGCTAGCATCACAGAATTAGCATCGTATCCTGTAGGTGTATTAGGAATATGTACTGCTCCATCTGGATTGGCCGATTCACCACTTTGGCCACAACTTTGTCTAGAAAACCAATCGGTATGACGTAATCCCAGAGTATGCCCAATTTCGTGAGTGATTACATGTTCGTTGGTTGCAGTACTATAACTTTCCATTCCTGAAAAAATCTGAACCCATTTGTAAGGATTACCCCCTGATGGGAAACCGGCTACTCCACCAGCCTGTCCATTGCTAGTTTTATAAACAACAATATCTGAAGAACTATAATTAGTACCGAAACTAAGATTGAAGGTTAGACCAATACTTAAATCGTTATAATTCGCTACAGCTCTTTCTAATGCCTGTTGCATTTTGTTGGAAAGATCTTGCCCATAGCCAGTCCCCGTATAACCAATAACATTGATGGTTCTGGGACTACTAACCAAATTGTAAGTACGATACTGCTTACTGGTAATATCTGCGGTGCTTAGCTTATCTAATTGATCGGCAGACATTGCAATATCATTTTCAATTAAATAAGTGGTTTCAGTAGCACCTCCAGGTAAAGTAAGCTCGAATGTTTCAATATAATCTGAATTGAAATGTAAATTGCTCACTTTTTCTATTACCTCTTTAGGAATTTGTGATGAAGTTGGAGCCTCATTATTCAGCAATTCCTGAGTCTCTGGTGTGGTTTCATCTTTTTGACAGGAAGTAAAAAACAGTCCTGTTGCTGCCAAAACGAGTGGTAGTTTGTTTAAATTCATTTAAGTAGGTTTTAAATTACACCTCAAATTTAACCTACTAGTTTCCAGATATTTGAAATTAAACCGTATAATAAGTAAGGGAAAACCGTAATATAAAATTCTCCAGTTTATACTAAAACTGAAAGCAAAAGCGCCAGTTTTCGACTACACTTCAAAAATTTATAAATCCCCTACCAAGTCAACTTTTCTAACCAATGCACTTAAGACAAGCCTCTGAAAGACGAAAACAAATTGCAACGATAATCACCTTTTTTACCATTCCACTTTCTGGGTTTATGACAGATATTTATTTACCGTCATTTCCATCGATGGCAGAGAATTTATCGGTTTCAGAAAAAAGTATTCAGCTTACCCTTACTTGCTTCTTTTTAAGCTATGGTTTTGCGCAGTTGTTTGTAGGAAGTTTATTAGACAGCCTAGGGCGATATAAACCTGTATTGTTTTCCCTAATAGCTCTAATTATTAGTAGCCTTGCCATTACATGGACAAATCAAGTTTGGGTTATTTGCTTTTGGCGAATCGTACAGGGATTAGGAACCTCGTTTATCGTGGTGGCAAAACGAGCTTATTTTGTCGATCTCTATGATGAAGTAAAACGAAAACATTTTTTAAGCTTTTTCACCATCGTATGGTCTTGTGGACCGATAATCGCTCCTTTTCTTGGTGGTTATCTGGAAAGCTTGTTTGATTGGCAGGCAAATTTTTACTTTTTAGCGATATATGCCACAATTCTATTTTTTGCTGAATTAATTTTTAGTGGAGAAACGATTAGAAATGTTAAGAAATTTAATTTGAAGAAAACCTCAATGCTTTATGCCGTAATGCTGAAGAATAAGCCATTTGTTTTAGGAATCTTGATTTTGGGATTAGCTTATTCAACCGTGATGGTGTTTAACATCGCTGGCCCGTTTGTGGTAGAACATCATTTTGGATTTGATGCAGTAACGACGGGTTATTGTACACTTATCTTAGGAATATCATGGATGATTGGCGGAATTTTAAGTAAGACCTTTGCTAACAAAAATTTCCCTCAGAAATTACGAATTTCAGCTTTTGCGCAAATAGTGCTTTTAATCGTGTTTATCGTCGCAGCATCACAATTAGATCATCTTTATCTTCTAGTCGGTTTCGCTTTTGTGATCCATATTGTTTCCGGGTTTATTTTTACCAATTACTTTACCCAAAACATGATTTATTTCCCTAGCAATGCTGGTATCGCTGGTGGACTTATTGGCGGATTGCTTTATATCATTACATCAATCTCCAGTTTCGTAATATCTTCTTCAGGTGAAATCGCCACTACTTTCGATATGTCGCTACGTTACCTTGGCGTTGGTATTCCATTAGTTTTGGTTATTTTTTACTCAGCTTTTTTAATTCTGAAAAACAATAAAAGAAAACTGAAATTGCAGAAATTCTAGAGTAAACTACCCCAGAGCAAGACCATGAGGCTTTCGCCGGAAACGAATGTTCAATTTCGAGGCAAGCCTGGGAGTATAAAACCCTTTGGCGGTGCCAATAAAAAAGGGATCGAAGCTTAAAAGCAACGATCCCTTTTTTTAATATCTAAAATCGATTATTCTTTTACTTATAATTCTGCAAACCTTCTTGTAACCATCCCAAATAAGATTCTATATCTGGATCGTAAGCCGTTGGTTTATTTAAGTTGTTCCCTTCATTATCAATCAACACATAATAAGGTTGAGCATTGGCTTTATAATTTTTTATCTGAAAATCACTCCACTTATTTCCTATAGTTTCAATTTCTTTACCTGTCGTTTCAGAAACATATTTTTCTTCTTCAGGCAATTCTTTTTTATCATCAACATATAGCGAAATTAGCACCACATCGTTTTTAAGGATTTGGCTTACCTGAGGATCTGGCCAAACGCGTTCTTCCATTTTACGACAATTAACGCAAGCGTAACCCGTAAAATCCAACATCACCGGTTTGTGCTGACTTTTAGCATAAGCCATTCCTTCTTCATAATCCTTAAACATAACGATGTCTAAAGGACCAAGCTCGGCATTAGGAGGAAGTTCTTCGGCTGGACCACTAACACTTCCTTTGCTATTTCCTACACCGTACGGAGATTCGCTATACTGCATTGGTGGAGGGAAACCACTAATCCATTGCAATGGAGCGCCCCAAAGCCCCGGAATTAGATAAACTACAAAAGCTAATGTCAATAATCCTAAAGTTAACCTTCCTACGGAGATATGCGGTAAAGGACTATCATGTGGCAATGTAATTTTCCCGAATAAGTATAATGCAAGTCCGGCAAATACTGCAATCCAGATCGCTAAAAATGTTTCTCGTTCTAACAAATGAAGTTGCAAAACCAAATCGGCATTACTTAAAAATTTAAATGCTAGTGCAAGCTCTAAAAATCCTAATACTACTTTTACTGTATTTAGCCATCCACCAGATTTTGGGAGCGAATTTAACCAACCTGGGAATGCTGCAAATAAAGCAAATGGCAATGCTATTGCGGTTGAAAAGCCAAGCATTCCTACAATAGGTGCAATACCTCCTTTAGATGCTGCTTCTACAAGTAAAGTACCTACGATAGGGCCTGTACAGGAGAAAGAAACAATAGCTAATGCCAACGCCATAAAAAATATACCTACAATCCCACCACGATCGGCTTGCGAATCAATTTTATTAGCCCAAGAATTTGGTAACATGATCTCGAAGGCTCCCAAAAATGAAAAAGCAAAAAAGATCAATAAAATAAAGAATATCACATTGAACCATACATTTGTAGACAAGGCATTAAGCGCATCTGCGCCAAAAATACCGGTTACTACAGAGCCCAAAATCACATAAATCACGATAATAAATAGCCCATAAAAAATGGCATTTCTAATTCCGGAAGCACGACTTTTACTTTGTTTGGTAAAAAAGCTTACCGTCATAGGAATCATAGGGAAAACACATGGGGTAAGTAAAGCTGCAAAACCACCTAAAAAACTTAGTATAAAAATGGACCAAAGACTTTCTGAACTCTCGCTTTCTTCAATTTCATCATCATTTTTAGTGATATCTTTTTTAACATCTGCATCACTTTCATCAGTTTTGGAAACAGCATCAACCATATCTCCAGAAACCTGCGGACTAATATCTTCTTCAACGGATTCTTTATCTTGTTCTACAGATTTTTCAGACTCGTTTACATTTTCTTTGTTATCGGGTTCTTCCTCTAAATCTGCAGCGGGAGCGGCTTCCGAATTATTCAGTTTAGAAAATTTGAATACTACATTTTTCTGTGTAGGTGGCAAACAACTTTCATCGTTACAAACCATAAATTCTACCGAAGCATTTATTTGAAAAGCATCTTGAGATTTCCGTTCTATAATTTGCTTAAAAGTTGCTTCATCTGAAAAATATTTAATTTCCATTTCAAAAATAGGATCATCTATAACATGACCTGCTGGCTCTACAACTTTGCCTTTTAGAGCATAGCTATCATTAGATGAAAACTGAAATGAAGTAGGAATAGGACCACCAGAAGGTACGTCTTGCGAATATAAATGCCAACCGGGTTCTATGGTTGCATTGATGATTAAGGCGTACTGATTTTCGTTTACTTTTTCAACATCAGTTTCAAAAGATACAGGATCATAAATTTGAGCCTGTGAGAATGTTGAAAAAAATAGAAGGATACTGGCAATAACTAGTTTCATTGAAGACTATTTAATTGTAATTACTTTGTTTGATCAACGCTATGTATCCACTTGGTGATATCTGCAAGAACTTCAGGCGCGAAAACTTCTTCAAGCTCGCTTTGTTCTGAAGTAGTACAGCTATGACAGTGTTGATACATATGGTTTAGGTTTGGATAGATTTTCGATGCAAAATTAGTGGATTTTGAAAGATATTTCCGGAATCCGGCGATATTTTCTTCGGCAGGAACCTGCACATCCTTAGCTCCATTTAAAACCATTACAGGAATTTCAATTTTAGGCAAATATTCTTTAGGATTATAACGAATCATGTATTGATATGCATCTTTTTTTGCTTCCTTGTGAAATCTATAGATCAAATTTTTTTCTCGTCCATCAGCCAATCCCATACTTTGTAGTAAATCTCCATCTTTATCCTGCATCCAATTATTGACCGCCTGTTCTAACTTCAGTTTTAAATTATCTGCTTCATGATGATTATAAACCGTTTTAAATAAAGAATTATACAATTCCATGTAATGATCTATCAGGGAGTCTTCAATATTCATAGATTTTAAAATCGCTGTGTTCTGGAGATTCAAAATTTTTAATCCTGTAACGCCCACACCAGAGAGACTCAGCATAAACTTAAATTCTTTATCTCTGGAAGCTGCTATAGAAGCCACTACTCCACCTTCACTATGTCCTATTATTCCCATAAAGGAGTGATCTATATTTTCCTGAGATTTTATAAACGAATTTGCGGCTTCAAGATCCAATACAAAATCTTCAATTGTTGCATTCTCAAAATCGCCGGTAGTTTCTCCAATTCCACGATCGTCGATTCTAAAAGAAGCTATGCCTTTTTTGGCCAAAGCATCCGCCAGCACGGTAAAAAACTGATGCCCGGCATAGGTGTAATTTCTATCTTGCTGTCCACTTCCATTCAATAAAAAAACTAATGGATAATGATTTGTATGTTTAGGTAATACTAAAGTTCCACCATAAGTTATATCTGTTTTCTCACTATAAAATGTTACTTCTTTATTGATATAAGGCAATTTTCCTTTGGGATGCTGTGGAAAACTAAGCGGCTGTAAACTATCGGTTTTAATGAAATTTACTGGATGAATCCCGGTATAATCGACATAATTAGCGACTAAAGAATCCTGGCTTAAATCCCCCAATATCGTCTTGATTTTGAGACGGATATTATAATTTTGGTTCATTAAAAATAAAGAATCCCCCTTCTTTTCTTGTTGAAGGGGGAGTTTTTTATACATATGCTCTGGACTACTTAAAAAAATTGAGTCTGGGCCATCTGAAATTATTACTTTTTCTAATAAAAGCCTTTTTGAATTATACTGCCCCTGCCATAGTTGTTGAGAATGGCCAAAAGCTGAAATACAAAAAATTGAAAAAATTACAAGTTGCTTTACTTTAAGCATTAGGATTTATTTTTCAGATTTTAAATACTCGATGATGATAGAAATTTCGTCAGCCAGTTCGCTTGGGCTTCCGGAGTAACCGGTAGATCGCCACCTTAATTTTCCATGCTGATCGATAATCATTTTTTGTGGAATTCCTGAAAATTCGAATGCCTTTGAGTATTTAGCATAAGTATCGTCGAACTTTCCTGATTCAGGATTTTTAGCATCGTAAAGAATTTCGAAAGGATAATTATTTTCCTCGATAAATTCTACTGTTTTCTTTTTGTAATCTGAAATATATTCTTGAGTATCTAAGAAGTAAAATTTTACATTTTTATCTTCAGCATACTTATCTACCGCCATCTTCATCCCGGGCATTGCTTTTTTACAAGGAGCACACCATGTAGCCCACATATCGATAATAACGATTTTCCCTTTTTGATCGGATAGTTTTACCGTTCCGCCTAAAGAACTTTCCAGTTCAAAATCTTCAATAGGTTTGTTAATTATTTCAGCAATCAATTCTTCTTTAAATTGATTTTGAGCATCGCCAGATTTAATATCGCTTATATACGCTTCAAAATTGGCATTATTTCCATTCTTTGCTAAAAAATTTTCTTTCAGTATAGAAAGCATTTGCGCTGTAGTATTATTACGGGAAAGACTTTCTTTAATAAAATCAATCGCTTCTTCTTTATTATTATGCCTTCTTAAATAATCTACATAAAGCTCATTAAAATCTGTATTTTCATAGCTATAAAATGGTTTTACTTTTTCTAAATAATGATCTTCAGCTTTATAATCTTTTAATTCGTTGAGAATTTTAGCATAGGTTAAATATTCTCGCGCAGATGCTTCCTGTGCTTTTTGTTTCCATTCTTGCAGTGATAATCTCCCTTCGTATTTTTTAGGAATTTCATTTTCCCATACTTCTAATTCGGGTATGATTTTGCTTGCAATGGTATTTAAACTATCCACTGCTATAGATTCATTATTATAGGGAATACTTACAAAATGCCAGCTATAATCTACCAGATTATAAAAACCTGCATCTTTAAGGTTATCGAAAACAAAGCTATAATCTCCGTTTTCTGTAATATATCTATAAGCTATAGTTCTGTATAATTTGTCGTAATATAAGTCTTCGGTAAAGGTAAAGACCTCTTTAAAATCTTCTTTGGGAAAGTCAGATTGAAATTCTTCAAATTCGCCAATCTTTTTCTGAACATCACTTTCGGTAAATAAACGCTTAATTTCGTTATCTCTAGCTAAAACTCCTTTAGGATATCTTTTCAATAAAACGTCATTTACAGAATCAATGAAAAATTTAGATTTTTCTTTATCTAATAACTGAAGTGATTGCTGAAGTTTATATTGCTGAAGTTTAGAAAGATCCTGTTCTAAGACATACCTAATTTCATTCTGAATTCGGTTGCTATGCTCGCCTTCTTTAGAATCTTGCATTAATTTTAGCCCTTCATAAAAATATAGATTTCGGCTTTCAGGAAATTTCTCTATTTCTTTATTGATCCACATTAATCCAACCTCGCTAGAGATATAGGCACTATCGCTTACTATTGCAATACTTTCCTCTTGCAAAATTTTAGACCTTAGGATACCCCAGCTAGCATAAGAGCCCGGCTCTTTATCGAGCAACCAAGAATACGTAGTTGCTCCACCTTTATCTACTAAAGTATCCGATTTAAATACGCAGCTTATAAGAGCTGTATTCTCAGGTAATTTATATGAGGCCTTCCAATGATTATCTTCGGTTTCTTGAAAATTTAGATCGCTAGCCGACCATTTATGATCTGCATTTATGTAGATCACCGCCTGAATCTCTTTAGCATCTTTTAATACTGTATTCTCTGGATTATAGTTTAAGGTAACCTGATCTCCTGGATTAGGTAATTTTGGACTTACAGAAAAAATTTGCTCGGTTTGCTGGGCATTTATAGTGAACTGCACTAATAATATACCTAGCAATATTCTTATTTTTCGCATTTTTTTATGAATCTAATTAAGCCCCCGATTAATCTCGGGGACTGTTAATTGTGTTATGGATTTTGCTCTAAATTGGGCGCATACTGAAATAAAGTGGAAGCGAAAGGAAATTGATATCTATCACCTCCCGGCTCTAACGTATAGGTTTCATTTAAATATTCATGCTCCACAGTTTTGGCAAATCGAGGTTCTTTATTAAGACGTTTTAGATCGAAAAACCTAAATCCGCCTTTTCCCATAAGTTCACGTCTTCTCTCTGCAAGCACTTTTATTAAAGCATCTTCTGCATCGCTTGCACTTAAATCATAATAATCTTCTGCTCTAAAACGCGCTTCTCTTAGTGTATTTATAGTTTCCATCGCTGCATCTGTACTACCGGCACGAGCTAAACATTCTGCTTTAATTAAATACATTTCTGGCACTGTTGGCCCGGCATTACGATTTTCGCCGGTTAATCTTGCTTTACAATACGATCTTCCTTCAGAAATAGATCCATAAGAAAGCTCTTCATTAGATCTTGTATAAAGTTGATAGCGTAAATCGGTATTATCAAAACTATTTAGTAATTCGTCGCTAAGCGATAGTAAAGTTGGCAGGTAAGCATAAGATCTTATGGTCGTTTTCGATAAAATCAATTCGGGATCTTCTATTCTGCGAGGCCAACTAAAATCTGGTGTCTGTGTATAATTCTTTAAATCCAACAATGTATTTTGTAACGCAAGGCTTTTTTCAGCATTTTCTAGAGCTTCAGTGTAATTTCCCATATATAAATAGGTTCTTGCCAATAAAGCATGTGCACTGGATTTAGACGGAAAACCAACTTCAGTACCACTTCGAACCCCAGGCAAGCCTGAATTGGTTGCTTCGGTTAAATCAGAAATTATTTGATCGTAAACTTGCTGAACTGTTGCTCTTTTTATATCTCCATCTGAAGTTGGCTCAGTAAATATCGGAATTCCTAAATCTGTACTGGCCGTGCTGGCATCGTATGCTTTCCCAAATGTATTTACCAGATTAAGAAATAAATAGGCTCTATGCACCAATGCTTCTCCCCTTAAGGCTATTTTCTCTTGCTCAGTACCACTTGTACTTTCTAAAACTTCAGTAATAACCACATTGGCACTATAAAGACCTTCGTACATGGTTTTTATTTCACTATCTGCTTCACCCGTATGATAAATAGAGTCTGCAAAAATATAAGTATCTTTAAATGGACGATTAAACTCTGAATTTGCTGCATTTTCTTCAAAATATTGAGCATGATCGTAGCGCATAGAAATATCATCTGATGGTACATCTACCAGGCTATATGAAAGATCGTAAATAGGGGTATTATTTAATAAGTACCTATAATTTTCGGTATCTTCAGGATATAAAATCCCTTCTGTCTTTATATCGACATAATCATCACAACTCACTAATGTTGTAACTATGATCAATAAAAAGGTATATATATAATTTAATTTCATAATATCGAATTAAAAGTTAACATTTAAGCCTATAGAATACATCGCTGTAGGTGTAGGTCTTATTTGATTTCCTGTAGTGTAGGGTAAAAAATCTGGATCTATGTCGTCGTTATTAGCTCGCCATAAAAGTCCAAGATTACGAGCGGTAAATGATAAGGAAGCTCCTCTTATAAAGCTTTCTTGCAGTACTTTAGAAAAATCATAACTAAGGGAAATTTCTCTTAATCGAATATGATCCCCAGAGATTACCTGATCTTCACTTAATCTATATCTTGAATAAGAGTATCCTCCTAAACCTAAAACACCCGGTATATTTGTAGAATTTTCATCTCCCGGTTCACGCCATCTATCGGCAATATCTGTATTCAAATTATAACCGGTAAATTCATTAAAACGTGAAATGTAATTATCGAATGTAGGCTTAAACAATTTATAACCCATTTTATAGGTAGCTAAAACATACAACGAAAATTGCTTGTATTTTAGCGTTGTATTTAGACTTCCGTAATATTTAGGTGTTCTAGTTCCCATATATTTCATATCCTCTATTTCCGTCAATAACTCATTAGGCCCAACAATTTCATCATTGCGATCGTAAACCTGGAATGCTCCATTTTCATCTAATCCAGCAGAGCGAAACGCAAATACACTATTTAATGGATAATCGACAATTGGAGGAGTACTTCCTGAACCGTTTAGATACGTTGAATAATTTTCGAAACGAGAATCGGTAACTTCATTTGTATTATATGTAAAAATGAAATTAGAACTTGCTGTGAAATTTTTGGATTGTATCCAAATACCATTCAGGCTTAAATCTACTCCTTTCCCCTCTAAGGTTGATGTATTTCTTGTAAGTGTACTATTCGGAACTCCATAAAATTCTGATACCGGGAATTCCTGAATTAAATCATCACTATTTTTTTTATAATATTCTAAACTTCCTGAAATTCTATTGTCTAATAATCCAAAATCAACACCAATATTTAATATCCCAGTTTTCTCCCATCTTAAGGCAGGATTGGCAGCTGCAGATACAAATGCATAAGGCAATTGCGAAAGATTATAATCGGTATTGGCAATTGAAATTTTAGTAAAAGGAAATGTTGTTAAACTTATATTTCCGTTAAAACCATAGGAAGCTCTGAAACTTAGATTATTTATTACTTCTATATTTTTTAGGAAAGATTCTTTACTTGCATTCCATTTAAGACCGGTAGACCATAAAGGTGTTCTTCTATAACTTTTATCTACTCCAAAATTGTTATAATCATCCAGTCTGGCGCTACCTGAAATCACGTATTTTCCCTTATATGTATAGGCTGCATTTCCATAATAAGACAAAAATCTTCTTCTTTGGTCCGTTAAGACATTACCATAATTTAAGGTTGAATTCCACCCCTCTACGGTAGTATAATTTAAAGAAACCACATCTACCGAAGTTTGCGTTTTTTCGTTATAACCGTATAAGGTCCCTGATGATACTTCTTCCCTGGTTTCTCTAAATTCTATGCCGGCAATAGCATCGATTGCATGATCCTTAAAACGTTCATTATAATTTAATTGCGCTCTTGTAGTCTGGCTTGTTAAAATACTTCGGTTTGTTCGATAAATTGAACCTAATGGCAATCCTCTAGTAATAGAATTGGTAGCAGGATCTAAATAAGTTGCACTATTTATAGCATTTCTTGTGTAGTACGTTTCTTCATTGTATAATGTAGGTCTACTTCTGTTAGAACGCTCTATCAAATACGTTCCAGATGCATTCAATCCTTTATATATAGGTAGGGAAACCTGAATATTAGCAGAATAGTTTTGCTCCTGAGCAGTTGAGTTTTTGTTTTCTAATTCATTTAAATAACTGTATTCCCAAGGTAAATAACCCGCATCTTCAAATTCTGTAATTTGATCACGATAAAATTCACGGGCAAAACTAACATTATTACCATTTTCATCACGAAGTCTATCATAAGGTAAGTAAGAATAACGCTGCCCAGCTAATGGTTGTAAACCTATCCCGTTCTCATCAAAATTAAAAAAGGAACCTTTAAGGCTAGTGCTTACATCTGCATAATCAAACAGTTTAAAATTTTGATTTATGGTAAATGTCATTTTCTCACCTTCTGAACCTTTTCGTTGTGTTTCTTCTTTTGAATAAGATGCCGATGTGAAATAATTATAATTATTATTTCCTCCACTAAGTGATAAATTATAAGTATTAGCAGAGGCCGGTTGCATTAAATATTTGGTGATTTGATTATAATTATTTCTTTCTCGCAAATTATTTAAACGCGCTTCGCGCTCTTCCAAACTAATATTTCCACGTTCGTACTCCAACATATTCTCTACTCCTTCACTTACAGGATAGGAACTATAAAGTGCTCCTGCCTGTGCAGGATCTGCAATAATATTCTTATCTACAAGTTCCTGTTCCAAATCCAATATCTGGCTAGAATTCATTAAAGGAAGACCTGATATAGAAGGTTTTGTTGAGAAAGTATTGGTATGAGAAAAATTAATTCTCATTTTACCTTTTTTGCCTTTTTTAGTATCAATCACAATTACTCCATTTGCAGCCCTAGCCCCATAAATAGAAGCAGCGGCAGCATCTTTTAGAAATGTTATATTCTCGACATCAGCACTATTTATATTTTTTATATCCAGCTCGGTTGGGGCGCCATCAATAACAATCAGCGGACTTGTATTACCATCAATAGTCGACTGGCCTCTAATTTGAAAATTATAGCTGGTATTCCCCTCCTGTTCTCTTTCAAGATTGTCGTAAACAAATGTATTATCAGATTCTAAAATTTCGATTTGCAAACCAGGAACTCTCCCTTCCAACTGATGCATTACATTGTTTACTGGTACTTCTTGAAGCTCTTCGCCGCTAATCGTAGAAAACGAACCTGTTGCACGTTCTTTATTGATTTTTTGATAACCGGTAGAAACCACAGTAACTTGATCTAAACCACTAACATCGGTTTTTAGTTGGATAACTAAGTTTTTTTCGTTTCCCAGCACATGCTCTTTGGTTTTAAAACCTATAAAGCTAAAGACAAGTGTATCGCCAGTAGCAGCCTGGATTCTAAATTTACCGTCTTCATCTGTAACTGCACCTATCCGAGAATTTTTTAACCATACTGTTGCTCCCATAATAGGAAAGTTGGTTTCATCTTTTACGGTACCATCGATAAAACCTTGCATATCGGCGCTACTAGTTGTAGATGATTTTTCTTTTTCTTTGAGGATAATTTGCTTTTTCTGAATTACGAAACTTACCGGGAAATTTCGAAATAACTGATTTAAGACCTCATTTATATCTTCACTATCGCTATGAATGTCTACCTTCCAGTCTTCATTAATCACATTATCTTTATAGAAAAACTTATAATCACTTTGTTCCTTAATCTGTTCTATAACCTGGGTAACCTTAACCCCATCCAGATCGATATTAAATTTTTGCGCCAGGCTTTCTAATGCAGAAATCTGAAAAACACAAAACAAGGTTAAAATGAATGAAGCTTTCATCTTCAAGTACTTTATTTTCATAATTTTGAATAACTTTTAATTGTTTATAGGAAATAATTGACTGTTTGAGGGAATGTTGGCGCATTCCCTTTTTTTAAACGCTATATCATTCTTTATTTTTAATGGTTACTATATTATTTTTGTATGTATATTCGAAAAAGTCTACTGCTTTAAAGGCATTTAAAACATCCTCTATATTTTCTGAATTAATATCAAAATCTCCGTTAAACCTCACATCGTTTAACTGTTTGTTATTGTTGATTATCTGAACGCCATAACTACGTTCTATTTTCTTCTGAATTTCTGAAAAAGTCTCGTTTATAAACAATATACGATCGTCTACCCAAGCCATTTTGTTAGCTACATTTACTTTTTCTACCTGAAGAATATTTGTATTCTTACTTAAAATCCCTGCTTCACCCGGTTCTAATCTAAGAACTTCATTTTCGTAATTTAACTGTACCGATCCTTCTGCCAGTGTAGTAGAAATTTGTTTAGATTGAGGATAAGCATCTACATTAAATCGTGTTCCTAAAACTTCTATTTTCAGCATCCCCGCCTCAACTATAAAAGGTTTTAAAGAATCTTTACTTACTTCGAAAACCGCCTCGCCAGTAATACTAACCTTTCGTAACTGTTCTGCTTTTGGAAAGTGAGAAGGAAATCGTAGCGAACTTTCAGAATTGAGGTATACTTTCGTTCCATCTGATAACACTAATTGTATGCGCTTTCCTTTAGGCACATTAATCGTGTTATATGCTAATGTCTTACTGTGATTTTTGCTAGAATTAGGATTCTTTTTTACTTGTGATCCCAAGTTTGAAACTTCTCCTTCTTCATTATAAACAATCTCTTTAATTTGATTATCTACTGTTATTTTCTCACCATTTTCATTCGTAATAATAATCTCTCCGGGTACATAAGTAGTTTCTGCGGAATTAAAAAAGTAAAAATATACCGTAGTGGAAGCTATAAGTGCTACAATAAAAATAGCTGCAAATTTCATCAAATTTGCTCGTCGTTTTCTCGCTTTTAAAATAATTATTGGTTTTTTTAGATTTGATAAATTCGGAATTTCTTCTTGCTTTCGGTAAAAAGATGAAATCAAATAGTCATTCTGAACACTGTTTTTAAAATAATCCTTATTATATTCACTATCTTTCACCCAATTTTCAAGTTCAGATAATTCTTCATTACTTATGCTATTATTTTGAAATTTATCTATTAATTTATCTATGTTACCCATCGTATATACACTATTTTACAACTTAATGACGAAAAAAATCAAAGCTACCCTTAAAGAAAAATTAATTTTTTTTTAACCTTTGAAGTTTTTTAATGTTAGATGACCAATACTGAGTTAAATAATTTATGGAAGAAAGGGGATGAAGAATCATTCACCGTGCTTTTCAATGAATTGTATCAACCATTGGTAGCCTACCTTTTACAATATACTGATAAACCGGCTGATGCCGAAGATATCGCTCAGAGCACATTTATTAAGTTGTGGGAAAAAAGAAGTCATATTAATTTAACAATTTCAATAAAAAGTTATCTATATACATCAGCGTACAATTCTTATGTGGATAACTTCAGAAAAGAAAAAAAAAACAAAAGTTATTTAGAAGATCTTAAACATCAAGCTTTACAATCATTAGTAGATGAGCCTGAGGAGGAATTTCAGAAAAAAATAAAATTAATTCAAAAGACTGTAGAAGGCCTGCCCGATCGCTGTAGAACAATATTCAAATTACATAAAGAAAAAGGTCGTTCTTATAAGGAAATTGCAGATAAATTAGAAATTTCTGTAAAAACCGTAGAAGCGCAGATGAGTATTGCTCTTAAACGGATTAGGAAAGAATTTAAAGAAGAAACAGATCTATTGCTAATACTCTGTTTTGGAAGAATTGCATCTAAAAATAACAAAGCTTGATTAATTAACATCCAGCAATGTAGCAAACAAAATATGATAGCTACTTCGCATGTATAATCTATTTTATCAAGTTGAATTAATAATCTTTTAGTTTAATATCTTCTAATTCTCAAGACAGTTTTGAAAATCGCATTTCTCTGTTAAAAATTTGTCCGCTCCTGTTGTCCATAATGCTCCATAAATTAAAATGGGTTGAAACAATAATCTAACAAGGCGTTTTGTATCGCTATCTAAGCCAAATGCATTTATTCTATTTTGATATTGGGAAATATTACCGGGAAAAATAAGAATATAAAATAAAGCCAACATTAAGCCAGTAGTAATTTTCTTTTCCTTCCATAAAATCATTAATAATCCTAATGAAATTTCTACAATACCAGAACTGAGCACAGTTAAATCCATGGTTTTTTGATCTGTTGGTAACCATCTTGGCACCTGTGCCTGAAATTCCTTTCGTTTAAAAGTAAGATGAGCAATACCCGCAAATACCATCGCAGATCCCATCACAATCCTTAAAACACTTTTAGCTCCTATATTTCTCATAACCTCTTTTTCCTCTAAAAATACTTAGGATTTAAGGTATTAGCAATTATAGAACAGGCTTTATCAAATCTTTGACATTATTGTTAAGCTAATTGAAATGGGAAAATCTGATTCAATCCTATTCGTATATATCTGCCAACTTTTTATCTAAAGATTCTTCATCGTCTTTACTTCCCTCGTAACGCCCAACTATTTTTCCATCGGGATTTACTAAGATCTTAGTCGGTAAAGAAGGAATATTGTATCCTTCTGTAATACCCTGATCGATTATTTCTTCTTGAGTGAATTTTTCTATTTCATAAAGCATATTTTCGAAGCATATATACGATTTTAGATGAGTTAATATAAATTGTTTCACAAGCTCTTTTTCTTCTTCTTGGACTCGCAACTGAATGTGATACAGTTTTTTAAGACCTATGCTACATCATTAAATTAATAAAATTATTGTTCTACTTCATAAGGAGTTTTGTATCCCAAAAAGCAGTGTATTCGTTCCCGGTTGAACCATATTTTGATGTACTCAAATGCAGCGGACTTAGCCTGCTCTATAGTTTTAAAATTATCATCATAAATAAGTTCTACTTTTAAGGTTAAAAAAAGGATTCAGCAACTGAATTATCCCAACAATATACCATTCTACTCATAGATTGGGTCACCAACGGGTTAGATTTAATAAATGTTCTAAATGTCGTTGAGGCGTATTGTATCCCTCGATCTGAGTGGAATAGTAAATCCATACTTATATTGCGGTTGCTTACAGCCAATTTTCATGCAGGAACAATAGTTTGATTGGTGTGCAGGCTTGTACTCTATAACCAACCTATTACCTTTCTGTCAAAGAAATCAATAATAGTGGTCAGGGAACACCCAGCCTTGATTGGTATGAATTTAAGTAATATCACTGACCCAAGCTTAATTTAACCTGGTTTTTCAGGCTTAGACAACGTAGCTGTTTTATCTAATCAGCGTATATCTGCTTCAGACGCTGATTCTCTTCCTGGAGCGATTCAAGCTTCTTGAGTTGTTGGGCATCCATACCACCAAACTTATGGTACTAGCTGTAAAAGGTTGCCGTGGTACTTCCTCTGTCTTGTGAAATGTCGATAACCTTCATTGCAGATTCGTAAGGTTAAATCATTGCTATAGTTTGTTCTTCTGTAAATCTGCTTTTCTTCATGACTTAAAAATAGTTGATTTTTAAACTGTAAGAAAAACAGGGAAGCCTTCAAAACGGGTAAGTCTTCACATTCTCAACACTATAAGGCTTGTTTTTTCCTCAACATCTGATTCAGATATGTATATTTAATTTCGATCTACATCTACTTTTTCCGAATACATAAAAAATTTTCCGTGTAGTCCACATATTTTCACCTTAAATAAATAGTTACCTTAGTACTCAAAATAAAATTTAGCAATGAAAAATTTCTTCATAGTATTAATAATGTTATCAGGCAACTTCTTAATGGCCCAAAATCAGGAAGTGATTTATAATTATAAAGTAAAAGATATAGACGGAAACGAGTTCGATCTTAGTTCTTTAAAAGGAAAAAAAGTAATGATCGTAAATACCGCTAGTAAATGTGGATTCACGCCGCAGTACGCTTCTCTTCAAAAATTATATGAACAATATAAGTTTGATGATTTTGTGATTATTGGTTTTCCATCCAACGATTTTGGAAATCAGGAACCCGGAAGTAATGAAGAAATCGAAGAATTTTGCCAGCAAAACTATGGCGTTGATTTTCCGATGATGTCGAAAATTACTGTCACCGGAAAAGACATGCATCCGTTATATAAATTCTTAACGCAAAAAGATAAAAATGGATTTAAAGATTCTGAAGTAAAATGGAATTTCCAAAAATATCTAATTGATAAAAATGGAAAACTAGTGGCTGTACTGGAATCTAAAAAACTCCCTAACGATCCTGAAATTATCAGTTGGATTAAGGAGTAGAAATTCTTCGAATTATCGATCATCTATACTACAATGAATTAGGTAAACTATCTCAGAACAATTCCATGCGCTATTAATTAAGACATTTTTAAATTCAACGTTTATTTTTTTTATTTATATCATATAAATAAAAAGGCAATTATGTAGCTTTGTAAGTAATGAAGATTGTAGTACTAATAACATCAATTTTAGTCATTATTCTATCCATAATACCCTGTTGCTCTTTTAAGATTGATAGGAATGATGAAATTTGCGTTAACTCCTTAGAAACAGAAGAAGACGACCATAATGCTTGTGATGAACCCTGCTCTCCATTTTTTAACTGCGGAAGTTGCACAGGTTTCGCAATTCAGCAAAATTTGGAAATCAATTTTATCCAAGATGATGTAGAAATCATTGATATTATTTCTTACCAAAATTCACTTACCAATTCTTATCAATATTCTGCATTTAAGCCACCAAAAGTTTGATTAGGTAACATTTGTTTTCCACGTTAGTGGGTCATTTTTTTATTTAATCATTCTTAAACATAACAATTTGAAACATCTTTTTTTAGTGTTACTGCTAATGGCAGGTAACATTATTATAGCTCAAAATACTTTTGAAGCTACCATCCTTAATGCTGAAAATCAGAAGCCACTTTTTGGTGTATCTGTAAATATTGAAAAATTAAATTTAGGTGCTGTTTCTGATATCGAAGGAAAAGCTGTTATAAAGAAAATTCCGGATGGCGAATACACTATAGAAATTAGTTATATAGGCTTTGAAACCCTTAAAATAAATAGAATATTTCCTTTATCTGAGAGGTATAGAACAGAGCAATTTTTGCTTCATGCGTCTGAAGAGCATATGGAAACTATCATTTTAAAATCTACCAGAAGTTCAAGAACTTTTCGGGATATTCCTACACGTGTAGAATTTATCGCGGGAGAAGAGCTTGAAGAAAAAGGAAATATGAAGCCAGGGGACATTCGCATGCTACTAAACGAAAGTACTGGTATTCAAACGCAACAAACCTCTGCAACCAGTTACAATTCTAGTATTAGAATCCAGGGGCTTGATGGAAAATATACGCAACTCTTACGAGATGGATTACCTTTATATTCAGGATATTCTGGAGGACTTAGTCTTATGCAAATTGCTCCATTAGACCTTAAACAAGTAGAAGTGATTAAAGGAGCTTCTTCCACGCTTTATGGCGGGGGAGCTATTGCAGGTTTGGTAAATTTAATTTCTAAAAAGCCTGAAGAGGAGCAGGAACTCAGTTTTATGGCTAACGGAACTTCTGCTTTAGGATTAGATCTTAGCGGTTTTTATGCTGAAAAATTTGGAAAAATAGGAACCACGGTTTTTGCGTCCTATAATTTAGGTACTCCCTACGATCCGGCAGATAACGGATTAACCGCTATTCCGAAATTCGAAAGGTTTACACTTAATCCAAAATTATTCGTAGAATTTAATAAGAAAACAGATTTTAATATAGGGTTTAATTTAGTTAGCGAAGATCGTTTGGGTGGTGCTATGGATTATGTGAAATACGATAAAGATAATGGCTATTTTGAAAAGAATAATACCGAGCGTTTTTCAACCCAATTACTGGGAAATCATCACATCTCAAACAACACTACACTTAAGGTTAAAAATAGTATAAGTATTTTTGAACGCCAGATTGAAGTACCTAACTATCAATTTAAAGGAAATCAAATCTCTTCTTTTTCAGAGATCAACCTTTCTACCGTAAGGGATAAAACTGAATGGATAGGCGGAGTAAATCTTTGGACTGAAGATTTTACTCAACAACAGGGAGATCCAAATCAAGATTTAAGTTTTAAGAATTATACCATCGGAATTTTTGCTCAAAATATCTGGGATATTTATCAAAAATGGACTTTAGAAACTGGTTTACGTGGAGATTATCAAAGTAACTACGGGTTCCATGTACTTCCCAGATTTTCTTTGATGTATGAACCTTCAAATCAATTAACTTTTCGATTAGGAGGCGGGATGGGATATAAAACACCTAGTATATTTACAGAAGATGTAGAACGACTTCAATTTCAGAATGTACTTCCCATAGATGTAGATAATTCTAAGGCAGAAAGTTCCATAGGTTTTAATCTGGATGGTAACTACAAATGGGCTATAACTTCCGATCTAAATCTTTCTACAAATCTTTTAGTCTTTTATACCAGGATTAGTGATCCCTTAATTCTTAACCAAAATTCGGGTAGATTCTATGAATTCTCTCAGCCCAATGGATACTTAGACAGTAAAGGAATCGAGGCCAATATGCGATGGAGCTATCACGATTTAAAATTATTTGTAGGATATACTTTAGCAGATGTTAATCAACATTATAATGGAGATACCCAGCAATATCCTTTGGTAGCCCAACACCGCTTAAACAATGTCCTAATGTATGAAAAACATGAAAACTTTTGGATAGGACTAGAAGGCTATTACTACAGTTCGCAGAAACTAAACGACGGAAGCACTGGCCAACCTTATTGGATACTTGGCGTAATGACAGAGAAAAAGCTGGGAGAACATTTTTCTTTATTCCTAAATTTTGAAAATATCCTTGATACGCGCCAAAGCCGGTTTGATAGTGTATTTACAGGAAATCTAAATGATCCAAACTTTCGGGATATTTATGCACCGGTCGACGGATTTGTAATTAATGGAGGATTCAAGATAAATCTATAAACATAAACTACTTAGTATTAAGCAAATTATAGTTATCGTATTCTTACTACAGTAAAGTTATCTAAGACCAAGAGTAAACCTTCAATAAACGCAACAATATTGCATTATTTAATGCAATATTGTTGCGTTTATAATTTAGAAGTACTATTCTTGCAAAAAAATATCCGATGACTAAATTTTATTTAAAAAGCATGTGCCTGTTGGCAAGTATGCTATTGCTTTTTGCTTGTGATAGCGATGATGATTTTATGGTAGATACCTCCAAAAAAGACGAACCTGAAAAAATAGATCCCGTAGGTTACCTAGCACCTTTGCAAGTTCCAGATACCATTAAATTAACTTATGGTAGGAATTTTACAGGTGCATTACCTGAAGAATATCAATCTCAAAATGTGAATTTTGAACTAGATTTTGATAATGAAAATATAGCCATTACTACTGAAAAGACGTTGCAGGATGTTCTCGCGCAAGGCGTTTATATCGATTCCAATGCCAATCAATTAGTTGTGGACAGTCAGCAGTTGTATCCTAATAATTTTAGTTCTTCTATTAATGCTAGTAGATTACCAGAAGCTTATATCGTTACACTAACCGCAAATGCAGAAACTTATTTACCTGTAAGCAAAACATTTTATATTAAAATACGTACTGCTTCTCTTAAAATTGAAGAATTGGATAACGATCTTGATATTCCTTTTACCTATCAAATGTACAGTGATGCCGCTTCAGCAGCATTTCACGTTTCTGCAGAAGATTTAAATTTAGAAAACACACAATGGCAATTACATCAGAATGGTAGGCCAGATCAAAAAGTCTTAATTGATGGAAATGTAATTACATTTGCTGAAAATCCTGGTGATCCAGAACAGGAAGCAGAATGGACTTATGATTTAATTTCTTCTTTAGAACGTGATGGGTTTACAGTAGCCAGAAGACAATTTCGTGTGAGATTTATTCCTGAAATAAAATTTTTATACGGAATGTACTATCCCGATCTTGATTTAACCATTTCAACCAAGAGGTTGCATATAGGTTTACACCAAACCTATCAATCTGCTGCTCCACAAGTCTATCCTGAAAAATATAAAGAATCTTTTTCTATTCTTTCCATAGAAAAAGACGGTAGCAATTTTGAGAATGAGGAAGGAATTATTTCTATAGAGGCTGAATCAGGAAAAATAAACGTAGCACACAACCATAGTTTAACCGAAGGTGAATATCTAATAACGGTAGAGGCCCAAACCAACACCGGTTTAACCTTTGAAGCTGAAGTGACCTTGGTCATGAACGAAGTTAATGACGATAACCACCAACATTGAAAAACGTAAAGTAACTATAGAAGAAGCAGGCTTTCGCCTGCTTTTTTGTTTCATTTGTCACGATAAATAGACTTTTTTTTCATTTCTAGAATGCCTAATTTTACATTATAAATTTGAAGGAAATGAGTAGGATTGAAGAGAAAAAAACTAGAAATACTAAACATCAACAAGCAGTATTAGATCTTTTACAAAAAGCAACTAAAACACTAACTGCAGATGAGATTAAGGAACAAATAGAAGATAACATTAATAAAACAACCGTTTACCGGATGTTAGATCGTTTTGTAGATGCCGGAAAAATCCATTTTGTAACCGGGCAAAATGGGAAATCTTACTACGCACTTTGTAAAGATTGTGACCAAGAGCCAGAGCAACATATCCATAATCACTTACATTTTCAATGTGAAAACTGCGGTAATGTAGAATGTCTTCCGCAGACTTTAGAAGTTCCTACACTTAAAAACTACCAGATTAAAGAAACGCAATTATTGCTGATTGGTATCTGTAAAACCTGTACCACTGCAAACTCTTAAACTTCAGTAAAAAATAAATTCAGATCAACTTTAATGCAACTTAATTGCTTTAATTAAAAATTCTTTTATACATTTGGTATATACTTAACCAAATAGTATGAAAAAACTACCAGTTACTGTACTTAGCGGATTTTTAGGAGCTGGAAAAACAACCCTCTTAAACCATCTACTTCACAATCGTGCAGGAATGAAGCTCGCTGTAATCGTAAATGATATGAGCGAAATTAATATCGATGCTCAGCTTGTCGAGAATCAACATACACTCTCTAAGACTGAAGAAAAATTAGTTGAGATGAGCAATGGATGTATTTGCTGTACGCTTCGGGAAGATTTAATGATTGAAGTTGAACGTCTGGCCAAAGATGGGCGGTTTGATTATTTAATTATAGAAAGTACAGGGATTTCTGAACCTATACCGGTAGCTCAAACCTTTAGTTTTGAAGATGAATTAGGCCACTTCAATTTAAAAAATATCAGCTACATAGATTGTATGCTCACTGTGGTTGACGCATTCAACTTTTTGAATGATTTTTCTAGCGCTTCTCTTTTAAAAGATCGTCAATTGGCAAGTGACGAAGAAGATCAAAGGAGTATTGTTAATTTACTCACCGATCAGATAGAATTTGCTAATGTTATTCTTATAAATAAAATAGATCTAGTTACCGCTGAAGAATTGCAGCGCGTTAAATCCTTTGTTAAAGCACTTAATCCGGAAGCAAAAATAATACAAGCTCAAAACGCTGAAATCGATTATAACGAAGTAATTAATACCGGAAGTTTTGATTTTGAACAAGCTGAAGCTTCTGCAGGATGGATAAAAGAATTAGAAAATGAACACATTCCTGAAACTGAAGAATACGGGATCACTTCACTAACTTTCAAGCAACATCTTCCTTTTCATCCAGAGCGCTTGTTTCAGTTTTTAATGCAAAATTTTCCACAGGGAATTATAAGAAGTAAAGGCCTATTTTGGTTAGCATCTCGTCCCGAACAGGCTTTAATTTGGAGCAGTGCCGGGGGATCTTTTAAGGCCGATTCTGCAGGCGTCTGGTGGGCTTCTATGCCATTTAACGAACGTATAGACCATCCTGCATTTATGGAAAATCAGGACATTATAGAAAAAGACTGGGATGCATCATTTGGTGATCGTAAAAACGAACTCGTTTTTATAGGAATGCATTACGATAAACACCAGTTGGAAGAAAAACTTAATGCCTGCCTTCTTAATAAAGCTGAACTAGAAGCATGGCAATTAGGTTATCTTGAACTTCATGATTGCTGGCCGGTTTAAAACTTAGAATTAGTAATACTAAATAAAAATAGTTATGAATTATAGAATCTTACCACTATACGCTGTGGTAGCACTACTAAGCTTTTCCTCTTGTAAAAATCAGGAGAATAATGAGGAAGAAGAAAATAAAACAGAAAAATCAGTCCGAGACACCGAAAGTCAAAATATAAATATAGAGCCTTTAAAAGAATCTCCGGCATATCAGGATTCAGGTTTAAGTCTTATTATTCCTGAAAACAATCAGTTTACGAAAAACACCGTTGAATTCAAATTCAACGTGGATAATTACGAATTAGGAGCGCAAACAACAAAGAATGAAATAACCTCGAGACTTGCAAATTCTGATAAAGGACAGCACATTCATTTTATTGTTGATAACGAACCCTATTCAGCACATTACGAAACTGAATTTTCTAAAGATTTTTCTGAAGGCACACATCATATTGTTGCTTTTTTAAGCAGATCTTATCATGAATCTGTTAAAAATGATCAATCTTTTATTACCAAAACAATCAAAATTGGTAGTAGTCCTGACGAACGATCTAATGTAGATTTTAAGAAGCCCACATTAATATATAGCCGACCAAAAGGAGAATATTCTGGAAAAGATATTGAGAATTTATTACTTGATTTTTTTCTATTGAATACCACTTTGTCTGAAAACGGCAATTATGTGAAAGCTACTATAAACGGTGAAACATTCAAAATTACAAAATGGCAACCTTATATTATAAAAGGCCTATCAAAAGGGCAGATTGATATTAGACTGCAACTTTTCGATAATAACGATCAACCAATTAAAGGTGAATATAACGACGTTACCAGAAGTGTACTATTAAAATAAGAATCTCTTTTATAAGAATGCCGGTGAAGTTTAATAATGGTTGGTTTTGTGATTATTATTCGACCATCTTTGCCGGTTATTTTTTGAAATTTAATTAACTAGAAAAAGCTTATAAAAAGCCATTAAGAAATAGCTAATATTAGCTATTTCTTAATGGCTTTTTATTTTTAAACAAAATCAAAAGTTATCTTCTACTTCAGCAGATTGTAGCATAAACTGATGCAGCTCATAATTCTTTACGAAAGGTTTAAGCTCATCGCTTCCTGGGCCAAAAGCAGCTAATTCTACATAATCGCCAGAATGGTCCATACTTATCCAACCTATAGACGTATATTTCTTTTGCATTTCGGCGAGCGGGCCGTAAGGTAAATTACCGGTATTATATAATCCACCATTATTTTTATTGTAAAAATTCAATAATATTTTGGCTTCTTCGTCTGTAATTGTTTTATCTCCATTAGCATTTGCGATCATTTCGCGAATTGATGAAAAAGAATTTGCTTTCATTTTTATCTGCTGAAGCAACCAATCATTGGTATGGGTAAAATTTTGCAAATAGCTGAAATTTTTATCTACGTCATGACTTTTAATAAGTCCGGGATTGGCGTTTCCATGATCTGTTGTAATAATCACCAATGTTTCGCGATCTTTTTCAGCAAAGTCTATAACCTCTTTTATGGCTTCATCAAAAGCTATTTGATCATATAGTAAACCTCCTGCGTCATTAGCATGAGCTGCCCAATCTACCTTTCCCGCTTCAATTTGCAATACAAAACCTTCATCATTATTTTTGGAAAGATGTTTAATAGCATGCTTAGACATTTCAGCTAAAGTAGGTGTTGACTCCTCTAATTCTTTATCATTAGACCTATCCAATGCATAAGGAAGACCACCATCAGCAAAAACACCAAGAATTTTTTGATCTGATTTGGATGCTAATAAGTCTTTTCGATTTCTAAAAATGGTAAAGTCCTTCTGTTTAAAACTCGCGTAAACATCTTTTCCGTCTGCTCTTTTACTAGAAGAAAAATAATCGTTACCACCACCCATCATCACATCAAATTCCAGATCCAGATATTTTAAAGCGATCGCTTCTTGATCTCCTCTATCTTTTTGCATTACTGAAAAACCAGCTGGTGTAGCATGCGTAATTGGCACTGTTGTTACACAACCTACTTTTTTACCTGAACTTTTGAATTTTTGAAGAATGGGTAAATGTTTTTCTCCATTTGCTGAAACATTTAATGATCCATTAGGGACACGCTTTCCCCCACCCCAAGAAGAACTCCCTGCCGCAGAATCTGTTACTAGCGAACTTGCTGAAGCAGTATCCATTAAAGCTCTATTAATTTTACCCTCTCGATATAAATCTAACCAGTGACTTCCTTTGCCGTTGCTAATTTGTAAAAGCCTATCAGCCATATTTAAAGTGCCGGTACTCATCCCGTCACTCACCATAAAAATGATATTTTTGGCTTTTTTAGTTTGAAAATTGTTTTTGCTATTCATCCAAATATCTGAATGAAACTGGCTTGCAAGGCTTCCAAACGCAAAAAGACTACTGTTTTTGAAAAAATCTCTTCTTTTCATTTAACGCATATTAGTTGCGTTAAATATAAAGTATTTTTTATTAGTCTATATTATCTTGAAGTTAACTTACAAATCTTTATTTTAAAATGCCTATCAACGTTTGAAAGAAAGATAGGAATAAGCATCGTAGAAATATTCAATATAAATATCACAACTATTCATTCTAATGTATTTTTATGGTTTTGAATGATCAAAAAAAGAATTAAATATCACCGAATTTGAATATCGATTCTTATCGAGATTTTATTCATAATTGTTTCTATTTTTACTGAAAATCTATTGTTATGAATTGGTTACTCCTGATTATCGCGGGCTTATTTGAAATGCTTTTTGCTTTATGTCTTGGCAAAGCTAATCACACTGAAGGAATTACCTCTAAGGTTTGGTTTGGCAGTTTTTTACTATGTCTTTTCTTTAGCATGAGTTTACTTGTAAAAGTTACAAAAACACTTCCTATTGGCACTTCTTATGCTGTCTGGACGGGAATTGGAGCTGCCGGAACCGTACTTTTGGGAATATTTGTTTTTAAAGAACCAGCCACATTTTGGAGGTTATTTTTTATAACTACACTTATTGGTTCTATCATTGGTTTAAAATTAGTTTCCCAATAATAAAAAGCAATAATAAAAAACAATAATTCTGAAATCAGTGATCTAAAATTATCGGTCTTCCTATTAAAATGATAAAACTTCTTTACATAGATAATCAAAAAGGGTATCAATTAAAACCCAAAATGAAATAGTAAAAAAATTTTTTTTCGTCCAAAAAATCTTCAAAAATTATCCACAACTTAATTATTAGTTTATAAAATTTAGTAAGCTAAACTACTATTCTTTAGTCCGTAAAATAAACTGACCTACTGTTTTCAGGGAGATACATTTCACGGCTTACCGTCTACTGCAGGATCCAATTCCTAAAGATATTTGCATGAAGTTAAACTTAAATGGGTAAAACACGAAGTCTGGTAGCAGTTTCAGTCAAAAATATAATTCCCCATATTTTCTATTTATAATATAAACAAAAATTAAAAATTCAATTATGAAATGGTATTTAAAAGCATTCCGTCAATATTCAGATTTTAACGGTAGAGCAAGAAGAAAAGAATATTTTATGTTTGGTCTATTTAACGCCTTATTTACGATACTTTGTATTGCATTAAGTTCTGCACTTAGTGCATGGCTAGAAACTCCTGCTTTTATTGGTATTTATGTCTTATACATGTTGGCTACTTTAGTTCCATCAATTGCAGTATCCGTGAGACGTTTACATGATATAGGTAAAAGTGGCTGGATGCTATTAGTTAACTTTATCCCATTAGTCGGGCCTATTTGGATGCTAATTTTATTAATTACAGACAGTGATCCTGAAAATAACGAATATGGTGCAAATCCAAAGCAAGAATTTATTATACAAGACATCTAATATTTGGAATATTAATCCCGAGTAAGATTATCTCAGATTTTGAATTGTAAGGCTAAGAGAACTTTTTCACAAAGATTTTTCTTAGCCTTTCTTAAATCGGATTTTCGGAAATTAGTAATTAAAATATAATAGACTTGCAAACCAATGTTTTAAACTATGCAGGAAACTTATTATCTACTATGTAATTTTTGGTCTTTTGGGGGGTATTCTATTTAGAAATCCTTAGATAGTAATTTTTCATAGGTTAAATCTTTTCGATAGACCTTTTCCTGTTCTTTTTCAAAAAGCTCATCTCATTTCTCCTGGTTTCTGGATAATTTTCAAAAAAATAAACGGTTAATTTATGGATATGAAGTTAATTAAAAAATCTACGATGAAATAGCATGACCTAAAGTGTGGAAAAATAGGATTCGTAAAGGGCAAGCAATCTGGATAATGGTGTACAGTGTAATTTTTAGAAAATTAAAAATCTTTTTAATATTGTTTACAATACAAGTTATTTACTTCCAATATTAGGAGGGCAGGGACATAAAATACTATAGTGCTATTAGTAATGCTTTTTTCATCTTCTCTAATTTTATTTTAAAGCTAACATCAATTCAGGAATTTATATTAGGGTATAATCAGTTGCTCATAAATCCGTTTTATTGCTTATAGTTGGGAACCATTGGTTCAACTTCCAATAGAATATCAAATGATCTGCTATATGATATATTTACACATTTGGCCCTTTGTACTAATTTTTATCCGAAATAGTTTATTTAACGGCATCCCTAAAACTGCGAAAACCACGCAATTCCTAAGATTTGCGTGGTTTTGTAGTCTATTATATTCTTTAAAAGTGACCTCGGCAGGATTCAAACCTGCAACCTTCTGAGCCGTAATCAGATGCGCTATTCAGTTGCGCCACGAGGCCTTTATTTGTTTCGCTAAAGGCAATAACCTTAAGCGGGTGCAAATATATTCTTTATTTTAAATTCAGAAAAACTTTTTTGAAACTTTTTTCAAGAAAAATATAGGTCGAAATTGTAACACATTAATGCCTAGCGAACAACAATTCTTACAACCTAAAATTTCGCACTGTAAATCACCTATTCTTATCTAAACAATTTCTGCACTTAATCCTGCATCTAAAAGTTTAGAGCATCTTGGTTTTAAATCATTAAAAGCTCCGGTCTTTACCGTACATTTTCCTTTATAATGCACTAAAATAGAACATTGTTCTGCCTGTTCTGGAGTGTGATCGCAGGCGTAAATTAAAGTCTCGATTACATGATCAAAGGTATTGTAATCGTCATTATATAAAACAATCTCATTTTCTTTATCAACTTTAGTTTCTACTTTCTCTAATACTTCTTCTTGTGTACTCATAGGGTATTAAATTTAATTCGGAGACCGCAAAAATACAAAAATAACAGTTAAACAACTCAAAAAGAAAACTTTACCGCAACCCATTTATCCTTTTCAAGATTTTCCTGAAATTTTAATCCCAGCTTTTCGCAAGCTTCTCGGATAATAGGAATGTCTTCTTTATAAAATCCGCTTAGATATAAATCACCGCCAGACTTTAAAACCGAAAGATATTTCGCCATATCGTTCAGCAAAATATTACGGTTAATATTCGCTATTATAGCATCATATTTTTTGTCACCTAATAAGTCTGCTCCTCCTTCTTTAACGTTAATTTCGGGAACATTATTACGTTCGATATTTTCAAGTGTATTTAAATAGCACCAGTTATCAATATCAATGGCTTCTACAGGATTTGCACCTTTTTGTGCACTTAGTATTGCCAAAACTCCGGTTCCGCAGCCCATATCTAGGACAGCTTTACCTTTCCAGCTATTCTTTAAAATAAACTGAATCATCATATGCGTAGTAGCATGATGTCCAGTTCCAAAACTCATTTTTGGCTCGATAACAATATCAAATTCGGTTTCTGGTTTTGGATGGAATGGTGCACGTACACTACAGATATTATCAACCACAATAGGCTGAAAATTTTTCTCCCATTCTTCATTCCAATTAACTTGTTGTATCTCGGAAGAAGAATAGGAGATTTCAAATTCATCAGAATCTAATATCTGAACCTCAGCCAGCATTTCTTCCTGAAATTCATCTTTCAGAATATATGCTGTTACACCATCTTCATTTTCCACAAAACTTTCAAATCCTAAAGCGCCCAATTCAGCAATTAATATTTCTGAAGCAGGAACTGGTGGATTTATTTTAAACTGAAATTCAAGATAATTTGATGCCATTTTTTAAAATGAGTTCACAATTGCTAAAAAGTCTTCTGCCTTAAGGCTTGCTCCACCTATTAATCCTCCATCGACATCTTCGTTTGCAAAGATCTCTTTAGCATTTCCTGGCTTACAACTACCTCCATAAAGTATAGAAACCTCATCGGCTACTTCGCTACCAAATTTATCTGCAACACTTTTTCTAATAAATGCATGCATTTCCTGAGCTTGTTCTGGCGATGCAGTTTCTCCTGTACCAATAGCCCAAACAGGCTCGTAAGCAAGGATAATACTTTTCCAGCTCTCTTCAGGAAGATGGTATAAACTTTCTTTTAACTGACGCTCCACAAGATCAAAATGTTTATCTGCTTTACGATCTTCTAATTCTTCACCAAAGCAAAAGATCACGGTCATATCATTTTCTAAAGCTACATCTACTTTCTTAGCCAAGAGCTCGTTTGTTTCATTAAATTGAGCACGTCTTTCGCTATGTCCTAAAATCACAGTCTCTACTCCTACACTTTTAAGCATAGCTGCAGAAATTTCTCCTGTAAAAGCACCGTTGGCCTCTTGATGCATATTTTGAGCTGCAACGATAACAGGGGTGTCTTTTAAAGCTTCAAACGCAGGATAAAGATTTGTATATGTTGGTGCTACCATGATGGTTGCTGCCGGCTCGCCAGACATTTGTTTTTTTAGATCTGCAATAAGTTCCTGGGTTTGTGCCAGGTCGTTATTCATTTTCCAGTTTCCGGCTACAATATTTTTTCTCATAATTAAATATTCTAAGATTGTTTAATTTTTAAGCTGATTTATACAAATATACCGATTCAAAAACACATAAAGATATTGTAAGCAAGGCTTATATTGCTTTTTATCATTCTTCTAATACTTTTTAAAATTTGCTTATAATTTTATAGCCGAAGCATCAGACCAGTGCTTTTTTTGTGTTATCGTTCCTTTTTCTAAAACTAAAATTCCGGGATTAGCTCTTACTACTGTTTTAAGTGCGGTGGCATCGGTTTGATAAAATGGAAAATTAAGGCTGAATTCATCTTTAATCTGTGATTTTAAAGCATCTCCTGAAGCTGTTAATCCAACCACTTCATAACCTTTACTCTTAGCTTCTCTTTCCAAAAACTTTATAGCTTCGTATCCTTGTTTCTCTGTAAGATTTAGATCGTAAGCCACAATTAATAATACTTTTTCGGCTTCAAGAATTTCAGCAGTAATATCATCTCCATCATCTAAGATTTGGAAATCGTGAATTGGCGGTACATAGCCTTCTTCAATCATTTCTGTATCAACTTCAATAAATTCACCTTCGTGCTGCGGATAACTTCCATCGGTCACTACCACTTCTTCTTTACCATCCACATTAAATTTCCAATGATATTCAAAAACATCGGTTGCAGCGCCTTCAGGAATATCTCGTAATTCCGGAATGTTATTTCCCACTTTGTAAGGTCTAAAATCGATAACCGGTAAATGCATCAACACGTAATATGCGTATAAAAAACATAGCATATAACTTAAGAAAATGATCCAACGATGGCTTGCTGGAACAAAAACCGGAGTAATCATCTTGCTATTAAAAAACAATATTAAAATGAAAACAAGTAAAATGAGATCTTTCGTAAAGCTTTGCCAAGGTGTAAGCGGGATGGCATCGCCAAAACAACCACAATCGGTCACTTTATTAAAATATGCTGAATAAAATGTGAGAAAGGTGAAGAAAACGATCATCAGCAACAAACTCCACACCGTGAATTTGGGTAAATAACCAATGAGCAGCATTATTCCCAACACCAATTCGAAAACACAAATTAAGATAGCAATTACCAATGCAAAAGGCGATAAGAAAGTTAAATCTAAAACCTCTGGCGAAAAATATTCTTGAAGTTTAAAAGAGAATCCAATAGGATCATTCAGTTTTATAAATCCTGAGAAAATAAAAAGAATACCTACAAAAATGCGGGCAAATTTCACTAATAACTTCATCTTAATATTGGTGGTTTTTGGATATTATTTTTCTTCAGCTTCAGCAAAATGAATCATTGCAAATACCGCATAATTGATCATGTCCTGATAGTTAGCATCAATACCTTCGCTTACCAAAGTTTGTCCTTTATTATCTTCAATTTGCTTTACACGCAATAATTTCTGAAGGATAAGATCGGTTAACGAACTTATACGCATATCACGCCATGCCTCGCCATAATCGTGATTTTTATTCATCATCAATTCCTTGGTTGCAGTGATCTTTTCGTCGTAAAGTTGTGAGGCTTCTTCTGCATCTAAATCTGGCTGATCTGCAATTCCTTTTTCAAGCTGAATAAGTGCCATGATCGAGTAGTTGATAATGCCAATAAATTCAGATTTCTCGTCTTCATCTACTTTTCGTACTTCATTTTCCTGAAGTTTTCGTATTCGTTGCGCTTTAATAAAGATTTGATCTGTTAAGGATGGCAATCTTAAAATTCGCCATGCACAGCCGTAATCCTTCATTTTCTTGGTAAACAAACTGCGACAAATTTCGATTACCGCATCGTATTGTTTCGAGGTGTCTTGCATAAAACCGTGGTAATTTGCGTAAATTTCGGGCAAATATTCCAGCTGGTCAAAATTATTTTGAACTGCCCTAATTTTTAAAACTTCTAAAGACATGACGATCAATTGCAAAGGCAAGCTTATCGATCTTTCTTCTCCCAAAGTGATGGGAATTTTAAATATTACGCCAGATTCGTTTTTTGAGCATAGCCGAACGCAAACTGAAGGCGATATTCTTAAAAAAGCTGATTTAATGCTGAAGCAAGGCGCCACCTTTATCGATATTGGGGGTTATAGCAGTAGGCCAGATGCAGAGGATGTAGCTGAAGAGGAAGAGATAAACCGAGTAGTACCAGCAATAGAACTTTTGGTAAAAGAGTTTCCTGAAATTTTAATTTCTGTAGATACCTTTAGAAGTAAAGTTGCTGCGGAAGCTATTGAAGCCGGTGCGGCGATGATTAATGATATTGCTGCTGGTAATCTTGATGAAAAAATGATGGCTGTAATTGCGCAATATCAGGCACCATATATAATGATGCATATGCGTGGCACGCCTAAAACCATGAAACAATTAACCGAATATGAGGATTTGGTAAGTGACATCACTTTCTATTTTTCAGAAAAAATTAAACAAGCAAGAGCTTTAGGTATTAACGATCTTATTTTAGATCCCGGATTTGGTTTCGCAAAAACAACCGAACAAAATTTTGAATTATTGAAAAAATCAGATCTTTTTTCAAGCTTCAAACTTCCAGTGCTCATTGGTATTTCAAGAAAAACAATGATCCACAAAACATTGAATATCGATCCAACTGAAGCACTTAATGGTACAACCGTGCTTAATACTTTAGCACTAACCAAAGGTGCATCGATTTTAAGGGTTCATGATGTTAAAGAAGCTATGGAGTCTATAAAATTGGTAGCGCATTTAAGCAAATAATCTTTTATTTTCTATTTTTACATAAAACCTCGCAAATTTGGATATTTTAAGTATTCGCTTCCTGGATATTCTCGATATAGTTCTTATCGCAATTCTGCTGTACTATGTATATAAACTAGTGAGAGGAACGGTTGCGGTAAATATCTTTATAGGTATTGTGATCATCTATCTGGTTTGGAGACTTACGCAACTACTTCAAATGGAACTTTTAAGTAGTGTTTTAGACCAGTTTGTTGGCGTAGGAATGTTTGCTTTAATCGTGGTTTTTCAGCAAGAAATCAGGAAGTTTTTATTGATGATTGGCTCGGCCAATATTACTAAAAACGGACGTTTTTTTAGAAGTTTAAAATTTACCAGAAACGACGATTCTGAGGATGGCGCTACCAAAGTAGATATAATAGTAGATGCCTGCGAATCTATGGGAAGAACAAAGACCGGTGCTTTGATTGTAATTAAGAGAAGTACAAAACTTGATTTCATAAAGAATAGCGGTGATGAGATGAATATAGAGCTAAATCAGCCAATTGTCGAATCGATATTCTTCAAGAACAGTCCGCTGCACGATGGTGCCATGGTGATCGAAGAAAATAAAGTAACTGCTACTCGCGTGATTTTACCGGTTTCTAATGATCGTTCTATCCCACTCCGTTTTGGTTTGCGCCACCGTGCGGCTGTTGGAATTACTGAAAAAACAGATGCTCTGGCTTTAGTAGTTAGTGAAGAAACAGGTCAAATCTCTTATATCCGCGATGGGGAATTTACCATGTTTGAAAGTAATGAAGAACTAAGAGAACGTATTAAAGAAGATTTACGATAAATTTTAATCTACATTTATTTAAGAATCTTTTTTAGGGCAAATATATATTCTCTAAACTAAAATCTAGTTGCTTTATCGCTGCATCGTTTTCTAGTATAACTTCGATATAACTTCCCGCTGTAGGCGCTTCACTTAAATTAATTTGATAAAGATTTTCTACTGAAGCAGAACCATAAGAAATCACCTGATCTTTTTCATTAAATACTTTAATACTATAAAAGTTTTGTGGAGAAGGATCTATTTTAAAATTAATGAAATTAGCGCGATTATCTGTTCCTCTTCGTACAATATCTTTTAGGATTCTTCTAGAAAGTTTTCTGTCTAAAACCTCCTGTTCACTCAATTTTACGCTAGATTCTTCTAGTTTCTTGGTAATTCTTTTATCAATTTCAACTTGTAATTTAGAAAGTTCTGTAGGCGTTAAAATGCTAAGTTTTGCATTCTCTGGATGCTCTTTGAGGAAATTTTCACCGCTACGCTCTACGAAATTATCGATACGTGCATAAGCTTTATTTTGCTGATTGGGCGTAAAATAGCTTAAACTACCTGAAATCGTAATACTTTTGGCTTGCCGGCTTGGAGTTTCTAAAACGATCTCTTTGGATTTTCTTGAAGAATATTCATCAATTCTAGAAGTACCAATAAGCTGCAATACTTCGCCTTCATCGTCTACCACATTAAGATTCTGTAATTTTATCAGATGATTTTTGTCTAATTTAATACCGTTTACAGAAGTAAGGATTTTAAGCTGATTAACCGCTTTATCCCTCGTATCATCTGCAAAAACCGTCGTCCTGATTTCTTGGATATCCTGGACAAAAACATGAAATTCTTGTGCCATTATTTGACGACAAAACACCATACTTATAAATACAAAAAACAAAAGATTTTTCATCCTGAATAATTTAAGGAAGTGGGATATTTTTTAAATCGAGCTCCACTTTATCGAGAGCATCGGGATGCTCATACATAATTTCTAAACGCGTATTTTCGTCTGGTGCTTCAGCTAAATACACCACAATTTTTTCATGCGCATAAGAATATCCAGTATTTATTTTTTCGCCTTTGCCATTAAAAATATAGAATCTGAATATTTTATTTTTAGGATCTTTTTTGTAAAAAAATAAATGGCTTCCCTTATCCTCGTAAGAAAAATAGAAAAGAGTTTCTACAAAGCGCTCAGCTTCTTCCAACGCGCTTCCTATATCAAGATTTTCATGTAATTTTTCTATATAAGGTTTGTACCCCGATTGACCTCGTAACTCTTTTAATGTTTCAAAATCAAGTAAAATTAATTTAGCTTCTTTATCCAAATGAGATAAAAAATTAACCTCTTTTTTTTGCAATAGATTTTCAATAGATAGTAAAGAGTTTTTCTCTTTCGAAACGCTAAAATGTTGTATTACTGCGGAAAGTTTTTCTATAGACGTAGCATCTCTTGATGGTGCCTGAAGATTAAAATTAACATATCTGCTTCTGCTCCACTGCCCTTCATTAGGATAGCTACTATGCCAACCCAAACTTTTGCCCGTATTATCTAAAGCTGAATTTACTTTTTGAACTCGTAAAAAATGTAGACCATCTTCTTCAAAATTGTCAACCTCCATTTTTAATCTTAACAAACTTTCTTTAGATCCATTGTACCGAAACTCCTCGATAGCATTTAAATTTACGCCTTGCGAGAATCCAGGATTTATGATCCCAAAAAGTAAAACGGTTAAAGTAATAATGATTTGAAATCTCATTTTTGAAGAGATGCACTGAATCAGCTTATAATCTGAATGTTTCATTTTTTCAAAACTTCAAGATGGTTTTAAATACAACGCACATTTTATTGAAAATTGTCATTTTTACCTAAAAAAATCAACTCCATCAAAACCTTAGCAAGTAAGAAATTAAATTGTCGACTAAAAAAAGGATTTATATTGATTCTTCAGCCATAAACTGAACTTCATAGAGTTTACGATAATGACCATTTTCTTTAAGCAATAATTCATCGTGAGTTCCCATTTCTACAATTTCCCCACTATCCATTACCATAATTTTATCGGCTTTCTTAATTGTTGCCAATCGGTGAGCAATAACAATCGAAGTTCTGCCTTTTGTTATTTTATCGGTGGCATCTTGGATAAGCTGTTCGCTATACGTATCTACTGAAGATGTCGCTTCGTCTAGAACCAGAATACTAGGATTACTTACATACGCTCTTAAAAAAGAAATTAATTGGCGTTGTCCCGAACTGAGCATCGCACCGCGTTCTTTCACGTTGTAATTATAGCCATTTGGCAAACTGCTAATAAAATCATGGATTCCAATTTGTTTAGCTGCGTTAATTACATCTTCTTCAGAAATTTGCGGATTATCAAGTTTGATATTGTGCATAATAGTATCAGCAAACAAAAATACGTTTTGAAGAACTACAGCAATTTCAGCTCTTAAAGATTTTAAGGTTGCTTGCTTAATATCTATACCATCTACTGAAATTGTTCCGCTATCGATCTCATAAAACCTATTCAGTAAATTAATGATTGTAGATTTACCGGCTCCGGTTGCTCCAACAATAGCAATAGTTTCACCAGCTTTTGCGCTAAAGTTTACGCCACGCAATACTTCCTCACCTTCTACATAACTAAATCGAACATTATCAAATTTGATATCTCCTTTGATCAATTTAAATTCTTTTTTTCCATTATCTGTAATGGTAGAATCTGTATCCAAAATCCCGAAAACACGATTAGCTGCGACCATCCCCATCTGTAGGGTATTAAACTTATCGGCAATTTGGCGTAATGGTCTAAATAACATTTGTGATAACTCTATAAAAGCTATGATCACACCAAGAGTAATATTCGGGTTATCATTTACAGCCTGTAATCCCCCAAACCATACAATAAGACCCACAGTGATAGAGGTAGACATCTCTGCAATTGGGAAAAAGATAGAGTTATACCAAACAGTAGTTACCCAGGCTTTACGGTGCTTATCATTGATATTTTTGAAATTTTCGTATTCGGCTTTTTCGCGATTAAAAAGCTGGACTATCTTCATTCCGGTAATACGCTCTTGCACAAAGGTATTTAGGTTGGCAACTTGTGTACGAACTTCCTCAAAAGCAATTTTCATCTTCTTTTGAAACACCCTAGTAGCATAAATAATAAATGGTAATACCGTAATGACCAAAAGTGTTAACTGCCAGCTTTTATAAAACATAAATCCTAAAACGACCAGCATCTTTAAAAGATCACTGATAATCATAAAAAGACCCTGACTAAAAATACTCGATATAGTCTCTATATCACTAACAGCGCGTGTTACCAAACGACCTACAGCAGATTTATCATAATACTTCATTTTAAACTGAAGCATATGTTTAAATAAATTCACTCGAAGATCACGAACTACATTTTGACCTAGCAGGTTGGCAAAATAGATAAAGAAAAATTGTGAAGTTACCTCCAAAATTAAAAATCCGAGCATCAAAGAGATATAGAAAATTAAATTCCCATTATCTTTTGGTGTGATCGAATCATCTATGGTAACCTGCAATAAATAAGGTCTTGCAACGGCAAAAAATGATAATAATATAGCGGTTATCGCTACAAAATAAAATGTTGATTTGTAGGGTTTAGTATATCTAAGCAAACGCTTAAAAAGATCAAAATCAAATGCATTTCCGGTTTTAGAGGCCATCAAAAAGTGCTGTTTTAGGGTATTCTATTTTGGTTAAATATAAACCGTGAGCAGGAACCGAAGTTCCAGCCATACTTCTGTCTTCACTTTTAAGAATTTCTTTCAAAAATTCAACTGAATTTTTACCATATCCAATTTCTAATAATGTTCCAACAATAGCTCTTACCATATTTCTTAAAAAACGATCTGCCGTAATATGAAATATTAATTGATTATTGGTTTCTTCCCAAAATGCTTCAGTAATGTTACAATTATACGTTTTTACATCGGTTCGGCTTTTTGAAAAGCACTTAAAATTAGTGTAATCTTTCAGCATAGCAGCAGCACGGTTCATTTCTTCAACATCCAGTCGATTTATAAGATAATAAGCAAGATTGATCTTGAAAGGATCTTTAAAATTTACAATATGATATTCATAACTTCTACTGGAAGCATCAAAACGTGCATGGGCTTCAGGCTGAACCTGGAATATTTGCTGAATCGAAATATCTTTTGGTAAAAGAGAATTCAGTTTAAACTGAAGTGTTTTTTCATCAAATTTCAGCTCGGCATCAAAATGAGCAAATAATTGTCTGGCATGAACTCCTGCATCGGTTCTACCCGCTCCTACCACTTCTATATCTTGCTGAAGTATTCTGGAAAGTGCCTGCTGGATTACCTGCTGAACGCTTATAGCATCTGGTTGAATCTGCCAACCGTGATACGCAGTTCCCAAATAGGCTAAATCTATAAAATACCTCAAAGCTAAACTGAATTTTCTAAATTTGCAGCGTACAAAGATAAGGTATTTATTCTGCTAAATTGTACTTAAGCGAAAGCTTTAACCCTTGAAATAAAAGCTATTTTGAAAAAAATTTTATTATTAAGCGATAACCATAGTTATATTGATGATCGTATTATTCATTACGCCAAGCAAGCTGACGAAATTTGGCACGCGGGTGACATCGGAGATTTAAATGTTACTGATAAACTACAAGCCACCGGCAAACCGCTTATTGGTGTGTATGGCAATATTGATAATGCTGAAGTTAGAAAAGAATTTCCACTGCATCAACGTTGGATGTGCGAAGATGTGGATGTCTGGATGACGCATATTGGTGGCTATCCCAAAAAATACAATCCTGCAGTTAGAGAAGAGATTCAGCAAAATCCGCCTAAATTATTTATTTGCGGCCATTCTCACATTTTAAAAGTAATGATGGATAAAGACCTGGGATTATTACATATGAATCCCGGAGCGGCAGGAAAACACGGCTGGCATAAACAGCGTACCATGCTAAGATTTACAATCGACGGCAAAGAGATTAAAGATTTGGAAGTTATAGAACTGGCGGGTAAATAGTTTTTAATCGATAACTTCAGTTGGCAGTGTTGATGGATAACATAAAAAATACGCAGTTAAAACGTCCAATATTAACTTTAGTTTCAGCAAAAACTATTTGTTATTAAACAATTGAAAATAAAAAAACCCGAAGTCTTCACTTCGGGTTTTTAACGCACTAATACTACTAAGATTATAGGCTTATCGTAATCGGTCTACAGATTTTACAAGATCTTCGTCCTTTTTGATGGCTTTATTCGCCAGAACTAGAAAAACGATAGAAATGATAGGAAGAAACATCCCAATACCCTTCTCTGAAATATTCATTTCTCCGGGTAAGCTTAGTGACCAATAAACAAACACTCCTAGTAAAAAAAAGTTTAATAATATATTGATACGCCCCAATACAAATTGAAGCTTTCTATTTTTAAACATAAAAATACTCACCAAAGATAATAATCCAGAAGCAATAAACATAATAAATACGGTTAATTGATCCTGAGCGTATATTGCGCTACCTTCAGCATTTTGCCATAGAGCAAATAAAAATATAAGCCCAAGGCTAACTATTGCTGCGATTAATAAATAAACTGTTTGTATACGTTGTAGCATTTTCTCTTCGATCTGGCGACAAAAATAAAATAAAGTTTTCAGAAAAAAAGGATTATTTTATAAATAAAGTTGTATAATTGCAATCACATTTCGTAACCAGTTCTTTACAGGTTACTTATGACTCCAAAAATATTTCTATTCTTCCAAGAGAAGTTGATCATTCAATCCAAACAAAATTTATTCTTGACTATTCATGTTTGAAATTTCTGAATTAAAAGCTAAAAAACTACCTGAACTTCAGGAGATTGCTAAATCCCTAAACGTTCCAAAGTTTAGAAGTCTTAAAAAATTAGATCTAGTTTACCAAATACTGGATTATCAGGCTGCTAACCCAAAGAAAACTCAAGAAGCACTCCAAGAAGAAAAGGCCGAAGAGAAAACAACCGAAGATAAGCCAAAAAGACCAAGAAAAAAAATTGGCAGTGACAAGAAACCTGGTAGACCTAAAAAAGAAGAAGTAAAATCTTCAGAAAAAAAGGATGAGGCGGTCACTAAAGATACAACAGACAAACCCAAGCCTTCTGCGCCTAAGCAGCATAATAAGGAGCAAAAGAAAGATAAGGAGCAGGATTCGCTTAAAAGCAACGATAATTCTTCTAAGAGTAATAATCGCGGAAACAATAATCGCAAGGATACCAGAAACACTCCTAACAACAGAAAAGATAATCGAAATAACGATAATAATAATAATCACAAAAGTGGTGGTAATCGCGACAACCGCAATCGCTACCGCGAACCAGATTATGAATTTGACGCTATTATCGAAAGTGAGGGTGTATTAGACATCATGCAAGACAACTACGGTTTCTTAAGATCCTCAGACTATAACTACCTTACTTCTCCAGATGATATTTATGTATCACAATCTCAAATTCGTTTATTTGGATTAAAAACAGGTGATACCGTATTAGGGCAAATTAGACCTCCAAAAGAAGGTGAAAAATATTTCCCATTAATCAAGATTAGTAAAATTAACGGCTTAGATCCTCAAGTAGTTAGAGATCGTGTTTCTTTTGAGCATCTTACACCGCTTTTCCCAAAAGAGAAATTCAACTTAGCCGAAAAGCAAAGCTCTATTTCAACCAGAGTAATGGATATGTTTGCTCCTATAGGAAAAGGACAGCGTGGCATGATCGTTTCTCAACCAAAAACGGGTAAAACGATGTTACTAAAGGATATCGCCAATGCTATTGCAGCGAATCATCCTGAAGTTTATCAAATAATCCTTCTAATCGACGAACGTCCTGAAGAGGTTACCGATATGCAGCGTAACGTCCAAGGAGAGGTTGTTGCTTCTACTTTTGATAAAGAAGCACACGAACATGTTCGTGTAGCTAATATTGTTTTAGAAAAAGCAAAACGCCTTGTAGAATGTGGTCACGATGTAGTAATTTTATTAGATTCTATTACTCGTCTTGCCAGAGCATACAACACCGTACAACCAGCAAGTGGTAAAGTTTTAAGTGGTGGTGTTGATGCGAATGCATTACACAAACCAAAACGTTTCTTTGGTGCTGCTCGTAATATTGAAGGTGGTGGTTCTCTTTCTATAATTGCAACGGCCTTAACAGAAACAGGTTCTAAAATGGATGAGGTGATCTTTGAAGAATTTAAAGGTACTGGTAATATGGAACTTCAATTAGATCGTAGAATTTCTAATAGAAGAGTATTCCCTGCTATCGATCTTATTTCTTCAAGTACGCGTCGCGATGATCTTTTATTAGATGAAAATACCATCCAACGCATGTGGATAATGCGAAAATATCTTGCCGATATGAATCCTGTAGAAGCTATGGAATTTATTCAGCAAAAGATTAAACAAACAAATAACAATGAGGAGTTTCTTATTAGCATGAACGGCTAATCACATAATTCTCCTATTTTTTATAATAAAAGCGGCTAAGATTAGCCGCTTTTTTATTGTTCGCAATTATGTGTATAGTTGATAAAATTCTTGTTACTTTAGACCTACGATGATATGATATGGATACTAAAAACTCAAAAATATTACTAGTAGAGGACGATGCCAAAGTTTGTTCTTTTATTAATAAAGGACTTACTGAAGAAGGTTTTGAAATGAGTATCGCTCTAAATGGTAAAGAAGGATACCAAATGGCTACTACAAACGAATTTGATCTTCTTATACTTGATATTATGCTACCGGAAATGAATGGCATGGAAATCTGCAAAGCTATTCGTGAAGAAAATAACCAGATTCCTATCCTATTTCTCACCGCTTTAGGAAGTTCAGAAAATATCGCTATGGGATTAGATAGCGGGGCAGATGATTACCTTGCCAAACCATTTAAGTTTATCGAACTTACAGCTAGAGTTAAAAGTTTATTACGTCGATCTAAGAATTTCAACCTAATTACACCAGATGACAGTTTTAATTTTGCTGACGTTAAGCTGAATGACACTTCTAAAACAGTTACCAGAAACGATAAAAAGATTGCCTTAACAACTACCGAATACAAATTATTATTAGCTTTCTTAAAAGCGCCAGGTAGAGTTATCTCACGTACAGAATTATTGGAAAACGTTTGGGGCGTTAATTACGATATTGGCACAAACGTGGTTGATGTCTACGTTAACTACCTGCGTAAAAAACTTGAAAAAGACAACAACAGTAGACTAATACATACTATTATTGGTATGGGCTATGTTTTAAAAATAGACGATGAAGACACAGAATAAAATTATTCTTTTTCTTACTTCTATATTTCTAGCTTATATTCTAGTTTTTAGTGGCTTCATCTACTTTTCTATTAGTGATTATTCTTACACCGATTTTTATAAGCGACTAGAAATACGGGCCATTACAATGGCAAAAATCGAATTGGAAGACGATCAGGATATTAACGCTGTTAAAGAAATTAGGCAGGATTTTCTAGAAGAATTACCTAATGAAAAAATTACTATTATCGATCTTCAAAAGTTCGATATACATACAAATTCTAATTTAAGTCTTTCAAAATCTTTTTTAGAAGACATCGTTTCACAGGAAAGGGCATACTTCAAAGAAAACAATACATTTTATTCAGGAATCAAATATCACAATCGCGGTAAAGATTATCTGGTTATTGTTTCTGCTGAAAATTACTATAATACGCATCATATTGTATATCTAAGAAACCTGCTTTTGATAGCGCTGTTAATTTCTATCTTGATTATTATTTTTATTGCGTGGTTCTTTTCTAGGAAGGTTTTACAACCAATACAATCCATTATTGGTGACATGAAAAAAATTAATACTGAAAATTTAAATTTTCGACTTAAAGAAACCGAAGATAACGAAGAACTTCGCAGCCTTACTGCCACCTTTAACAATATGCTTAATAGATTAGAAACTTCATTTGAAACCCAGAAGAACTTTATAAGCAATGCCTCTCACGAATTAAATACTCCTTTAACCTCCATTATTGGAGAAGCTGAAGTTACTCTTGCTAAAGAAAGAGCTAAAGAAGAATACATAGTTTCCCTAAATACGATACTAGAAGAAGCCGGAAAGCTCGACAAGAAGACAAAAGCTTTGCTGTTTTTAGCTCAAACCGGCTACGACGGAAAAGCACAGACGCTTAGCCCGCTTCGCATTGACGAGTTAGTTATAGACGTTAAAGAAACAGTTGAAAAAATATATCCAGAAGCTGTAATTCATTTGGATTTTGATTTATTACCCGAAAATCCCGAAAAACTTTCCGTTAATGGTAACGGTCAATTATTACACCTAGCAATTTCTAACGTAGTGATGAACGCTTGTAAATATTCTAACAATGAAAAAGTGATTTTTGCACTTTCAGCTTCAGATAATGAAGTTATAATTAGAGTTGAAGACCAAGGCATAGGTATTCCTGAAGCTGATCTTCCTTATATTTTCGATCCATTTTTTAGAGCAAGGAACACAGAAAATTTTCATGGCTACGGGATTGGTCTCCCTCTTAGTCGCAACGTGATTAAAATGCACAAAGGTAGTTTAATAGCACATTCCAAAACAAGCCGCGGAACATCCATAGAAATTAGACTACCTATAGGATTCTAATTCTAATGCAATTTTAATCTGTTATTAATCTATCTCTAACAATCAAACAATAAGTTTGTTGCGAATCAAATCATAATATAAAAGATTTTGGTTGTTAGTTAATAGGTTAATTCTCGGCTAGGGTGATCTCTGTTATTCTTTCATTATAATTTTGCGTTCACTTCTAATACTCTTAACATTTGGTTACCCTTCGCCGGGAATTTTAAAAAATCTATTTTCTGAAAGAACAAGCTAGAATAACAAATATTTCAGGAAGAAAAAGCATGCAACCAGCTGCGCTTTTTTCAAAATCATTAAAGACAAATATTTCTAAAAAAGAAAACCCTACTGTAAAACAGCAGGGTTTTGAGAGCGGGAGACCGGGTTCGAACCGGCGACATTCAGCTTGGAAGGCTGACGCTCTACCAACTGAGCTACTCCCGCCTAAAGCGATTGCAAATATAAATTAGTTTTGTAGTTTTCTCCAAATTTTTCATGAATATTTTTTTGTAAATGGTCTTCAACTCAAAACAGCGGTTTGATTCATCTTCATAATTAAGATTTAAAAGTCTTACCTACCACTACTAGATGACTTAGTAAGTTGAAATTCAAAAATAATTTTATCGACATCCCATAATTCAAATTTCACAATTACAATAAAGATTTTCAAAACGTTCTTTAAATCTGAAAAATCCATCTATTATAGACTGCTGCGTAACTGTGATAGCAAAAGATAATCTTCTTCTAAAATCCTGTTAAATGAAAGCTTCAAATTTTACTTTTCTTCAAAATTAATCCTATTTTTATGTGATAATAATTTTTTTGAAAAGAAAGCATAATGAAAGATAAACCAGGAAAAATTCAGGATAAAATAGACGCTAAATTTCTAGAAGAACGTAAAATATTCTTGTGGGGGCCTGTAGACGATAAATCTGCAAAGCATGTTATAGACCGTTTACTTTATCTTGATTTGGAAGGAAAAGAAGAAATTCAACTTTACATCAACAGCCCAGGTGGATATGTAACCGATGGTTTTGCCATTTATGATACCATCCAGGCGATTGAAGCTCCAGTATCTACTATTTGCACAGGACTTGCTGCATCTATGGGTTCTATTCTACTTTCTGCGGGTAAAAAAGGAAGACGCTTTATACAACCTCATGCTAAAGTAATGATTCATCAACCATCTGGTGGCGCAAGAGGTCAGGCTTCAAATATTGAAATTCAAGCTACTGAAATTTTAAAAACTAAAGAACTGAGTGCTGAGATTCTAGCTAAAAACTGTGGCCAAAGTGTAGAAAAAGTAATGAAAGATTTTAATCGTGATTACTGGATGGACGCTAAAGAATCTCTTGAATATGGCATTATAGATGATATTTTGAAGTAAAAGCGATGGAAAAGCCTATAAAACATAAGGACAATGATCGAATGGGCATGTTTTACTTGGAAGGTGAAAAAGGTATTATTGCTGAACTTACTTACACCAAGAAAAACGAACATGTGATCACTGTAGATCATACTGAAGTAAAAAGACAATTTGAAGGTCAAGGCATAGCCACAAGATTGGTTAAAGAAGCTGTGAAATTTGCAAGAGATAATAATTTAAAAATTGATCCGCTTTGCCCTTTTACTGAAGTTATGTTTGATAGAAATCCAGAATATTCTGATGTTAGAGCATAAAAAGAAAGCCTCGAAATAAAAATTCGAGGCTTTCTTTTATAATTTTAATTCTATTTTTTTAAGCTTTTTTACTATTTAAATACGAGCTGCTTTCTAGGTATTCCTCATAACTTTTGTTTATATAAACTACAGAGTTACCTTTGATAGTATTGATTATTTTCTTAGAAATAATTCTTGGCACTGCAGGACATCCATAACTACGGCCAGCCCTACCTCTACTAGTCACAAAACTTTCATTAACATAATCAGAACCATGAATTACTACGTAACGCTTTCTAGCATTGCTATTAAATCCTTTTTCCATACCATCAATAAAAAGTGAAAGTCCGTTTTTACCATAATACGTTTCACCAGTAACATAAAAACCTAAACTACTTTTATGACTGTTTACTGCATTTGAAAAACTTTTAGCAAACTCCCATCCCGAATTTTTACCATGCGAAGTGTACGTATTAAAAAGCACATCTTGATTTTCCATGTCTAAAACCCAGAATCTTTTCTTTTTAGAAGATAGATCGAAATCTATAATTGTAAGTAATTTATTTTTAACTCTTCCTTCATCTTCCAATTTGTAGTAACCTTTCATAGCGTTTTGAAAAGCCTCTACTTTTGGCATACTTTCATTTTTATCTTTAAAAGTGTCGTAAAGCATTCCTACTTTTTCTTCAAAGGAAAGTTCTGTCTTCTCAATTTCAAAATGATCTAATTCAGCTAATAAATTTTCATCTTTTGTTAAATGAAGTTCGGTGCTTGGGGTAGAACCCGAAAAGGCCGTTGAAAACATTAAAATTACCGCTACAGCCATCAATCTTCTCGTCATACAGGTGTGTTTGTTAATTTTTTCTAAATATTTTGCCAACATACAAAAAATAATAAACCCTAACAATTTATAGGATAATTATTTGATGTTTACCATTTTATCTCTTGAAATCAAAAGAGACACGAATGAATTTTATTAACGTTGATTTTAATGAAATATTACAAAAGCTGCGCCAAGAAATGTTAAATTTCGAATTACGAAGCTCTTAATTTCTTTCCAATATCGAATTCTTATGATTTTATAACGTTTTCGTAAAGTTTTATTCTTAGTTGTCAATTTTATTCGTCAAAAAGTGCTTAACTTTAATAAAACATTAAGGTCAGAGCATTTATCAAAAATTTATTTTGTTTTTATATTTATCAAAAATTTACACCAAACAATGAATAAGAAGGTATTATTAATGATTTTGGACGGTTGGGGACAAACTCAAAATGCAGAAGTTTCTGCCGTAGCAAAAGCCAAAACTCCATTCATAGACGAAATTTCAGAAAAATATCCTCACGCACAACTTAGAACTGACGGTATGAACGTTGGTCTCCCTGAAGGACAAATGGGTAATAGTGAAGTTGGCCACATGAATTTGGGTGCCGGTCGTGTAGTATACCAGGATCTTGTAAAAATAAACCAGGCAGTAAAAAATGAATCCCTTATAGAGGAGCCTGCTTTACGTGAAGCTTTTGAATATGCCAAGAAAAACGATAAGCCTATACACTTTATGGGGCTTTTAAGCAATGGTGGTGTTCATTCACATATCAATCATATAAAAGGACTTTTAACCGCTGCTGAAAACTACGGAATAAAGAATAAATATCTGCACGCATTTACAGATGGGCGTGATGTAGATCCACATTCAGGAAAAGGTTTTGTAGAAGAAATCCAACAACATTTAGATAAAACTAATGGAGAATTAGCTTCTATTATTGGACGCTATTTTGCGATGGATCGTGATAAGCGTTGGGAACGTGTAGAAAAAGCTTACGACCTGATTGTTAAAGGAGAAGGTAAGAAAACACAAGATCCAGTACAGGCTGTACAAGAAAGTTATGATAACGATATAAGTGATGAATTTATAGAGCCTATCGTTGTGACTAAAAAAGATGGCACGCCTGTTGCTAAATTAAATGAAAAGGACGTAGTGATATTTTTCAATTTTAGAACAGACCGTGGACGCCAACTTACTCAGGCATTAAGTCAAGACGACTTCCCGGAGTATGAAATGAAGAAAATGCCATTTTATTACGTTACTTTAACAAAATATGATGACAGCTTTGAAAATATCAATGTGATTTTCAAAAAGGATAACATTAAAAGTACCCTAGGAGAAGTTCTGGAGTATGTCGGTAAAAAGCAAATCAGAATTGCTGAAACTGAAAAATATCCACATGTAACTTTTTTCTTTTCTGGTGGTCGAGAAGAACCTTTTAAAGGAGAAAGTAGAATTATGTGTAATTCTCCAAAAGTTGCTACTTACGACTTGCAACCAGAAATGAGTGCTTATGAAATTAGAGATAAAATTATTCCTGAATTGAATAAAAAATCGGCTGATTTTATTTGCTTAAACTTTGCAAATCCAGACATGGTTGGTCACACAGGAGTTTTTGAGGCTGCCGTTAAAGCCTGCGAAACAGTAGATGAATGTGCTAAAGACGTTTGCACAGCTGCTATGGATAATGATTACTCAGTAATTGTTATTGCAGATCACGGTAACAGTGAAACAATGATTAATGAAGATGGTTCACCAAATACAGCGCATACTACGAATCCAGTGCCTTTAATTCTTTTAGATAAAGATATTAAAGAAATTAAAAGTGGTAAATTAGGTGATATTGCGCCAACAATATTAAAATTAATGGGGATAGAAAAGCCAGAATTAATGACGCAAGATTCCCTTGTAGATTAAATCAAAACATAATGATAAAATTTATTCCATTTCTAGCTGCCGTACTTTTAGGGTGCGGCAGTATAGTAAATAGTAATAGCAAGAATAGCACCGGTACGGCAGAAAATACGACCGTTCAGCAAAGTATGCTTCTAGGAAAGTTCGAAAAAGCTGATCTTATGCAAAAGCCTTATTCTTCGTGGTTTGAGCCTCGCTACAAACAGTTTTCACCACAAGAGGATGCTATGGCTACCATCAAAGAAAATATTAATGATTACGAGATTAAAATCTTTATGGGTACTTGGTGTGGTGATAGCAAAAGAGAAACTCCAAGATTTTTTAAAATTTTGGACGAGGCGAATTACGACATGAGCAAATTGGAAGCTGTAGCGGTAGATTATAGCAAATCTACTCCAGAAAAATACGAAGAGAAAGTAAATCTAAATCGCGTTCCGACCATGATATTCTATAAAAATGGTAAAGAAGTAAATCGATTTGTAGAATTTGCTCAGAAAAGTTTAGAAGAAGATATCGCTAAAATCGTTAGCGGAGAAGATTACGCCAATTCTTACGCCGAATAAATAAGTATTTAAAAACGGATAATTAGCTGTTATTCATTTAATTTTGCTGAACGTTATGCCCCCTACACTAACAATAGCGATAGATTTTGATGGTACTATTGTAGAAAATAAGTACCCAGACATAGGAAAGCCCTTATTGTTTGCTTTTGAAACATTAAAAAAGCTTCAAGACGATGGGCATAACCTTATTCTATGGACTTACCGTAAAGGCTCACGTTTAGATGAAGCCGTAAGCTTTTGTAAAAAAAATGGTATTGTATTCTATGCCATTAATAAAAGCTATCCTGAAGAAAATTACGATGAAAGTTTAAGTCGGAAGATTTTAGCAGACATTTTTATTGATGATCGTAATATTGGTGGCATGCTTGGTTGGGGAGAAATATATCAAATGCTCTCTAGCGACGAATCTAGCAAAGCAAAACAAACTAGTAAAAAGAAAAAAAGCCGATTTTTCGGTAGATTATAAAGATTAATACTGATGATTATACCTAAGACAAGGGAAGAGATTGAATTAATGCGTGAAAGCGCACAAATCGTATCGAAAACTCTTGGTATGTTAGCGCCAGAGGTAAAACCTGGAGTAACTACCTTACAGTTAGATAAACTGGCTGAAGAGTTTATTAAAGACCATGGAGCCCACCCTGGCTTTTTGGGAATGTATGATTTCCCAAATTCATTATGTATGAGTCCTAATGCGCAAGTAGTGCACGGGATTCCTAGCGATACTCCCCTTGAGGAAGGTGATATTATTTCTATTGATTGTGGTGCTTTAAAAAATGGTTTCTACGGAGACCATGCCTATACTTTCGCAGTTGGAGAAATTGCCCCTGAAACACAAAAACTCTTGGAAGTAACTAAAGAATCACTTTATATAGGAATAAGAGAATTTAAAGCCGGCAATCGCGTCGGTGATGTTGGCTATGCCATTCAGAAATATACTGAAGACCATGGCTACGGAGTTGTTCGTGAGCTTGTTGGCCACGGCCTTGGCGCTAATATGCATGAAGACCCTGAAATGCCGAATTATGGCAAACGAGGTCGAGGAAAAAAGTTTGTAGAAGGAATGGTCGTTGCGATCGAGCCTATGACTAATTTAGGTACACGTCGTATAAAACAGCTTCCCGATGGCTGGACTATTTTAACTGCAGATAATAAACCAAGTGCTCATTTTGAACATGACGTAGCTTTAATTGACGGCAAACCGGAGCTGTTGTCTACCTTCAGTTATATCTATGATGCTTTAGGCATAGAGAGTAATGAAGAAGATGAATTTAGAGCAAAAACCTATGATTAAAAATTTCAGAGGAGAGGTTTGGAAAACCCTACACAAAGAAGAATGGGAAGACCGTTTTGTCTACAAAGTATCTAATTACGGTAGACTGGTAAGCTTCCTTAAAAACAAAGAAGAAGGCGAATTAATGCGTGGTGGCCGTGTTGGCGGTTACCTCAATTTCGCTGTAAAGTTGAAGTCTGGAAAATCCAAGACATATTACATACACCGTATAGTAGCAGAATTATTTCTGGATAAAAAAGAAGGTGATAAGTATGTGATTCATAAAAACTTTGAAAAAGACGATAATCGCGTCGAAAATATTGCTTGGGCTACTAAAGAAGAGTGGGTAGCACATCAATATAATAGCCCTAGTGTAAAAGAAAACAAGAAAAAACGGAAGCTTAGAAAAGTAACGTCGTATTCTAAATTAACTTATGCACAAGCTGTTATTCTTAAAAAGAAACTTTTAGATCCAAACAGAAAAACAAGAATTCGGGTTCTTGCGAAACAGTTTGGTGTTTCAGAAATGCAGTTATACCGAATTAAATCTGGCGAGAATTGGGGAGATATCGAAGTTTAGATTCGATATAAAATCCCTATAAAAGCCTATAATTTCAATATCTTTGGCTCCGGAAAGATATTAATTAATGAAAAAGCTTTTTAAAAAAATTCTCAATACAGTCCCAAGACCGTTATTAATACGTCTTAGCTATTTTGTTAAGCCTTTTTTGGTACTAACCTTAAAGGGTAATACTTACACAGATCCTATTGATGGTAAAAGCTTCAAAAAGTTTTTACCTTACGGCTACGAGCATCAAAGGGAAAATGTATTGTCGCCTTCTACCTTATCATTAGAACGTCACAGGCTTTTATGGCTATATTTAAAGCAAGAAACTAATTTCTTTAAAGCCGATATCAAGGTATTACATTTTGCTCCTGAACAGGCTTTCTATAAAAGATTCAGAAAACTAAAGAATCTTGATTATACCACAACAGATCTTAACTCGCCATTAGCAGATGTAAAAGCTGATATCTGTAATTTACCATTCAAAAATGGCCAATATGATTTTATATTATGTAATCACGTATTGGAGCATATTCCAGATGATACGAAAGCCATGCAGGAAATTTTCCGCGTTCTAAAGCCTGGTGGAACCGCAATTTTACAAATTCCGCAAGAATTAGATAGAGCAACTACTTTTGAAGATGATAGTATCACCGATCCTAAAGAAAGAACACGCATTTTTGGACAATACGACCATGTACGTGTCTACGGTAGGGATTATTTCGACAAACTAAGAAGCATAGGCTTTAGCGTTGATGAAGTCGATTATACCGATGAAATTTCTTCAGAAGAAGTTGATAAATATCGTTTAGCTAAAGGAGAAATTATTCCCGTTTGCAAAAAGGTTTAATCGAGTAAAACTTTACTAAAACCTTCTGAAGTATACACCTTAGTTGAATCATTTTCAGCATAAATAAGATATACATCGATATTATCTAATTTCGCTGCAACTTTTTTAGACTTTTCTAAACCAAGAGCCATAAATGCTGTGGCATAACCATCAGCCAACATACAATTTTCAGCAAGTACAGATACACTTAACAAATTACTTCTTTCTGGTTTACCCGTAAGCGGATTTATAGTATGTACAAATCGTTCTCCAGTAATAGAATCTATTCTAAATTTTCTATAATTACCAGAAGTAGCCATGGCCTTATTTTTAAGCTCTAATGTTGCCTGAAAGGTTCTTTCACCTTCTTCCTGTCTTGGGTCGTCTATGGCCACGACAAAAGGTTTCTGTTTAGTGATATGCTCTCCCCTACTTACTAATTCTCCACCCAATTCAATTAAATAGTTCTTTACCCCAAGATGATCAAAAAATTCGGCGATAACATCTAATGTGTATCCTTTTGCGATCGCATTAAAATCGAGATAAATTTCAGGATCTTGCTTTATAATTTTTCCTTCAGAAGATAACTGAATTTTATCTAAGCCAACATATTTCAATAATGAATCTATTGTTTGATCTTGCAAACGCTCTAAACGTTTATCCGGTCCAAAACCATAGGCATTAACCAAATTTCCAACCGTTGGATCAAAATATCCATCGGTTTCCTCATAGATCTTTTTAGACCCTTTGAAAACTCTTTTAAAGTTCTCGTCTACTATAATAGAATCTACTCCTTTATTTATAAGTGTAATATCTGAATCTTTCCAGTAAGTACTCAAAGACTTATTGATAACCTGAAAAATACTATCAAGACCTTTATCAACTTTTAAATCTTCTTTACCGGTAAAGATTTTAATATGATAGGTAGTTCCTAATGCAGATCCCGAGTAATTCTTTTCTTCAAATTCGTTTCCCTCACATCCAATTAATAATAGGCCAATTATTATTGTTAGTACTGTAAATTTAAACTTCTTGCCAACCATCATAGTTTATTATATAATTATCATCGTGAGTTACTGGTAATTCGTAATCTTTAGCATTTGCGATTCCTACCCCGGCATAAAAAGCACGAGCCTCAAATTTAGACGCATGATCTTTCATGGTTTCCATATAGATTCTATCCATAACTTTAGGATTCTTAGGATACTGAATAGCCCGAACAACAACAAAATGAAGCTTTTTATTTTTTAAAGCTACAAATTGCGGATTTGCTTTTATACTACTATTTACGCCAAGAAATTCGTATCCATTCTTCTCCAAATCTTCCCCAACTACATTCATTGCAAGGTTATGTAGTTCTTGTTTTGTCAATTCGTTCGCCATAGTACAAAATTACAAATAGATGCCTAAAGCTACACCAATTGGACATAAAAAAAGCCGACTAAAATTAGTCGGCTTTTTTATACTATTAATTAAGGATTAACCTCCAAAATCATCGAATCTTACATTCTCTCTTGGAACTCCAAAATCTTCGGTCATCTTCTCCACTGCTTTGTTCATCAATGGTGGCCCACAGAAATAATATTCTATTTCCTCTGGTTCGTCATGATGACTTAAATAATTATCTATCACTACTTGGTGAATAAATCCTACAAATCCGTCTCCTTCACCGTCGATACCTTCTTTTACTTTCCAGTTATCCTCTTCCATGGGTTCTGAAAGGGCAAGATAAAATTTGAAGTTAGGAAAATCTCTTTCTAATGCTCTAAAATGTTCTGTGTAAAACAATTCACGCTTAGAACGACCACCATACCAATAAGTCACTTTTCTTCCAGTTTTAACTGTACGGAAAAGGTGATAAAGGTGAGAACGCATTGGTGCCATACCGGCTCCACCACCTACATAAAGCATTTCTGCCTCACTTTCGTTAATAAAGAATTCACCGTAAGGACCTGAAATTGTTACTTTATCTCCTTTTTTCCTTGAGAATATATAAGAAGAAGCAATACCAGGATTTACAGACATCCAATCGTTTTTACCACGATCCCATGGCGGGGTAGCAATACGAACGTTCAACATAATTTCGCGTCCTTCCGCAGGATAAGAAGCCATAGAGTAAGCACGCTCTACAGTTTCATTATTCTTCATCACTAATGGCCATAAATTAAATTTATCCCACTCAGCCTGGAATTTATCCGGAGTTTCATGTTCTTCCGGGTGCGCTGTGATATCGATATCTTTATAAGGAATTTCACATTTAGGAATTTCAATCTGGATATAACCACCAGCTTTGTAATCCATATCCTCTGGAATCTCTACTACAAATTCTTTAATGAAAGAAGCAACATTGTAATTTCTCACTACAGTAGCTTCCCATTTCTTGATACCAAATACTTCTTCAGGAATCTGAATTTTCATATCCTGCTTTACTTTTACCTGGCATCCAAGTCTCCACCCATCAGCTATTTCTTTACGGGTAAAATGCGGCTCTTCTGTAGGTAAAAGTGTTCCTCCTCCTTCTTTAACGATACACTTACACTGAATACATGTACCACCTCCACCACAGGCAGATGGAAGGAAAAGCTTTTCTGAGCCTAAAGTTCCTAAAAGTGTTCCACCTGAACTTACTTCTAGATCTTTTTCTCCGTTTACATTAATTTTAACAGGTCCCGAAGGTATTAGCTTCGCTTTAGCTCCTAAAAGGATAGAAACTAAAAGAAGAACCAAAATTAAGAATACAACGATACTTGCAATTATAACTGTCATTGTTGTTGTTTTTCTTTTATAATTTAATACCCATAAAACTCATAAATCCTATTGCCATTAATCCGGTAATGATAAATGTAATACCAAGACCTTTTAATGGTGCAGGAACATTAGAGTAGGTTATTTTCTCTCTAATAGCAGCGATAGCTATAATAGCAAGGAACCACCCGATTCCACTACCTAAACCATAAGTTACTGCTTCTCCAATTCCTCCAAAATTCTTTTGTTGCATAAAAAGAGATCCTCCTAAAATCGCACAGTTTACTGCGATAAGTGGAAGAAATATCCCTAAAGCACCATAAAGAGCAGGAGCAAATTTTTCAACAATCATCTCTACTAATTGTACCATAGATGCAATAACTGCAATAAACATGATAAAACTTAAGAAACTAAGATCTACGTTTGCATATTCTGGACTTAGCCATGCCAATGCACCAGGACTTAATAAGTATTGATCTAATAGAAAGTTGATAGGCACCGTTACAGTAAGTACAAAGATAACTGCCGCTCCAAGACCAACAGCCGTATTCACTGTTTTTGACACTGCTAAATAGGAACACATTCCTAAGAAGTAGGCAAAAATCATATTTTCTACGAAAATACTTCTAACAAATAAATTTATATATTCCATAATAATATATTTCGCTGTTGTTATTTATTCTTCGATTAGTTTACGGTTTCTTGCACGTTGTGCCCAAATAATAATCCCAACAATGATAAGCGCCATTGGTGAAAGAAGCATCAACCCGTTATTTTCGTAACCTAACGCATACAATCCAGTAGATTCTGCCATAGTTGGTGCTTTATGCCCTAAAACTTCAAATCCAAAAAGTTTGCCAGAACCTAACAATTCTCTAAAGAATGCTACCAAAATTAGTATAAAACCATATCCTGCACCGTTTCCTATACCATCAAGGAAAGATTTGTAAACTCCATTTCCTAAAGCAAAAGCCTCTAAACGTCCCATTACAATACAGTTGGTAATAATCAAACCAACGAAAACTGAAAGTTGCTTACTAACATCATAAGAGTAGGCTTTTAAAACCTGATCCACTAATATTACAAGAGAAGCTACTACTACAAGTTGTACGATAATTCTAATTCGGTTAGGAATCAAATTTCTAATTAAAGAAACAATTACGTTAGAAAAAGCAACTACTACAATTACAGCTAATGCCATTACTAAGGCAGGTCGTAATTGAACAGTAATCGCTAATGCAGAACAAATACCTAATACCTGAACGGTAATCGGGTTATTGTCATCAAACGGATCTGATAATAATTTTCTGTTATTCTTAGACAGAAAATGTTCTTTCTCTTCTGAACTTGATAAGAACAGAATCATTTCATCTTTTTTCTTCTCAGCAGCACTTTTAGTCGACTCTGTAGAAGTTTTTGTGTTATCTGTCTTCATAATTATTTAGTTGCTACTTTAACGTCAGTTTGTTGCTTAAAATAAGGAAGATAATGCTTAAGTCTTTCTGAAATCATATCTGAAACTCCGTTTCCGGTAATAGTAGCTCCAGAAATAGCATCCACCTCATTATTATCCTTACTAGAACTTGCGTTACCACCTTTTACAACAGACACACCAACTAAATTTCCGTTTTCATCGAAAATCTTTTCATCAGCAAAACGCTCCTGAAACCATGCCTGTGTAATCTCTGCACCTAAACCAGGTGTTTCTCCTTTATGATCAAATACAGCTCCTTTGATGGTATTTACATCATCTTTTAAAGAAATATACCCCCAGATTGCGTCCCAAAGACCTTTACCTCTAAGTGGTACAATATAATATTTAGCACCTTCTATATTAGCAATGTACAAAGGGTATATCTGCTCGCTTACTGGTTTACGTAATTCTTTGGTAAGATCTACTTCAAAAGCGTCTGCAGATTTATCAACAGAACCATCTTCGGTTAAAGAAATTGTTTCTGTTATATACTTATCATATAAGGCCTGCGCGCTATCTCTACTAGTTTGTATACCTACAGTAGCAAGAATATTCTGCATTTTTTCATTACGAACATTTTCTGTCTGCAATGGTTTAAGCGAGGTCGCTGTAAATGCAAGTACACTGGCTACTACCAACACCATAATAATGGCGAATAGAAAGGTATAACCGTTAGTATTTGTTTTATTAACTGTTTTCTCTTCCATAATAACTAAGCTGTTTTCACTTGTTGTTCTTTAACTGTAGCTAATCTTTTCTTTCTCTTCTTCACATTGCCCTGGATCACGTAGTGATCGATTACCGGCGCAAATACGTTCATTAATAAAATAGCCAACATAATACCTTCTGGATAGGCGGGATTGAAAATTCGAATCATTACTGCAAACAATCCGATTAAAAATCCATATATCCATTTCCCTTTCATGGTTTGTGATGCAGAAACAGGATCAGTAGCCATAAATACAATTCCAAAAGCCAAACCTCCTATTACAAGATGGTTATACCAAGGGAAATTTGTAAGAGGATTTCCTTCTATACCTAAAGATGGTAGTGAATTAAAAATTAATCCCATTACAGCTGCTCCGGCAAAACCACTTAAAATTATTCTCCAGCTTCCTACTTTTGTAAGTATTAGCAATAAAGCTCCTGCCAAAATACATATTGTAGATGTTTCGGCAACAGAACCTGGTATTAAACCAGAGAACATATCTAGTGTGCTATAAGGAACATCTGTATCTGAAGCTAACTTCCCTAGGATAGTTTCTCCAGAAACTCCATCTACTTCATAAGCATTATGAACCCAAACAGTGTTACCAGACATATAAGTTGGGTATGCAAAAAATGCAAAAGCACGAGCTGTTAGCGCAGGGTTTAGAATATTCATCCCTGTTCCTCCAAAAGCTTCTTTACCTATTATTACTGAAAAAACTACAGAAACACCAACCATCCAAAGCGGTATATCAATTGGCATTACCATAGGAATAAGTAAACCAGTAACTAAGTAACCTTCGTTTACCTCGTGACCTCTATAAATTGCAAAAGCAAACTCGATACCAAGACCTATAACATAAGAAACTATGATCATAGGTACAATTTTAGCAGCTCCTTCTAAAAACGCATCCATAAAAGGAACGCCATCTGCATATTCTGGTAATTGATGTAGGTATTGATAACCTCCATTCCACATACCAAAGATCAAGGCTGGAATTAAAGCCAATACCACTGTTATCATTGTTCTTTTTAAATCTACACCATCACGAATGTGAGCACCAGTTTGAGTGGTGTGATTGGGTGTAAATAAAAAAGTATCAAGAGCATTTACGGCAGGGGCATATTTTTCAAGCTTTTTCCCTTTACCGAAAGGCTCTTTAAATTTATCTAATCGTTGTCTTATCCATTCCATAATTAAACTTTTTATCCTACTTCAGTAATCATTAAATCTAATCCTAGACGAATAATTTCCTGAGCTTCTAATTTAGAAGTGTTAACATAATCTATCAACGCAAAATCTTCAGGCGCTACTTCGTAAATCCCTAAGTTTTCCATTTTTTCGATATCCCCTGCCATACATGCTTTAAGCAATTGCATTGGATATATATCCATAGGTAAAACTTCTTCCATTTCCCCTGTAACTACCAGCGCACGCTCCTCACCATGTAGGTTTGTTGTAGGTTCGTATTTTCTATTAGGAAATAACCAGGATAATGAAGTTTTGGAATTAGAATGAATGTTATTGTAAGTAAACGGCAGCCAGCCAAACATTCTATAATTATTACCTTCAGGAATCAAGGTTAAGGTATTGTGGTAAAAACCTAAATAGTGATTGTTACTAATTCGATCTCCCGTTAACACATCACCAGAAATGATTCTTACATCATCTGGGATTTGATTACCAATTAAATCTGCAGAATTAGCTCCCACAATTACTTCGTAATATTTTGGGTCTTTCACTTCACTACCAGCAACTGCTATCGCTTTTTTAGCATGCAACTTCCCGGTTAAAAACAAATCACCAATCACCGGTACGTGATCTGCGCCCACAACCCAAACACGCTCGCCCGCATTTACAGGATCAATTTTATGGATTTGAACACCAACGTTACCTGCAGGATGAGGACCGCTAACTTTATGTAACTCTACACCTTTTATATCCTTTAAAATTGGATAGGAAGAATCATCTACTGATAGATGAACTTTTCCTGGTGTAAGTTTTTGTATAGCGTAAATTCCTTCCTGAAAAGATTTCACTTTATCTTTTAAAACAAAGCCTAGATCTGCTGCTAAAGGTGCGGTGGTTACTGCTGAGATAAAAATGGCCTTAGGCGTATCTTTAGGGTCTGCTACAACATCGTAAGGACGTTGCATAAAAAAAGCTCCGCAGCCACTTGCAAGGATTTTTTCACTAACAGCTTCAGCCGGAGCGGTTGCTGCATTAAGTGTTCCAAAATCTTTGTAAGCATCTGTAGCATCGGCTTCGATAATTACCTCAACTATTCGGCGCTTTTCAGCTCGTTTAATTTCCTTCAGGGTTCCGCTAACAGGCGAAGTAAACTTAATCTCTTCAGCATATTTTGAAAAGAAAAGCACATCTCCGGCTAATACTTTTGCTCCTTCTTTGAGCACCATTTTTGGAACAACTGAATGAAAATCTGGAGGTTTAATCGCATAGGTCTTGGACCTTGGGGCCTCAACTATTTGTTTTTCCGCCTCCCCTTTTAATCGTAGAGTAAGTCCTCTTTTTATTCGAATGTCTTTTGACATAGGATGGAGTGTATATTATAAAGTTTATTTAAAGTCGTGCAAATTTATGTTTTTCACGCCATTTTTCCCAATAAAGTACTCTTTTTTCGAGCTGATGAATTGTTAAAATAAAGACCTTCCAAATCAGGTATATAATTTGTAAGTACATTTACCGATATTATTTTAAAATGAAGCGATTAATTTTTCTTATTTTCAGTGTCTTTTCTATAATCCCTATGTGTAGCCAAATAGCGGAAGAAACACTACCTCCAAACTTTATAAGAACCATTCGGTTATTTGGTGACTCTAACAGCACCAAGGGAAATCCTGCAATCCCGATCAACGGAGTGTTAAATTTAACATTTGATGACATTATTGGAGACGAAGCAGATTACTATTACCATATTGAACATTTTGATTATAATTGGCAACCTACACAGCTATCTAAAAACGAATACCTAGACGGCCTTGACGATATTAGGGTTATGAATTACCAAAATTCGTACAATACACTTCAACCCTACTCGCACTACCAATTACAAATTCCTAATCAATATACCAAAGCCTTAAAAGTCTCAGGAAATTATATGATTAAAATCTATAATGAAAACGACGAATTAGTGTTTTCCAGAAAATTTATGGTTTATGAAAGTAAAGTAAGTGTTGCTGCCGCAATTAAACGTACTAGAGATTTAAATTATATAAATACGAAACAGGTGGTTAATTTCAAAATTAGTTCTCCAGATCTATTACTTCGAAATCCCGATAAAACTGTAAAACCACTCATTATTCAAAACCATAATTTAAAATCTGCCATTAAAAATATCGAACCTCAATACACCGTTGGGAATGAGCTCATTTACCGTTATGACCTGCCAACTTCTTTTTGGGGTGGTAACGAATATCTTCAATTTGACACCAAAGATCTTCGCGCAACCACAGCAGATATTGGAAAAGTAGATATTGATGAGCTATATCACCATTATTTAAATATGGACGTATCTAGAGAAAGTACTCCCTACACCTACAATCCAGACATTAATGGAGATTTTGTGGTAAGACAACTAAATGCTGATAACTCTAATATTGAAGCGGAGTACACCTGGATTCATTTTACATTAAAAAATTATGAACCAATAAATAACGGGACACTTCATATTTACGGAAATTTTAATAATTTCACCATAGATAATAGCACCGCGCTTCATTATAACGAAGAAACCGGATATTACGAAAATGCTCGCTTATTTAAACAGGGATTTTACAATTACAAATATGTACTTGTAAATGATAATGATAGCATTGACGAAGGTTTTATTAGTGGCAATTATGACGAAACTGAAAATGAATATACCGTATTAGTTTATTATCGTGAAATTGGAGGAAGGTATGATAGAATTATTGGCCTAGGAAGCGAAAACTCCAGCAATATTAGCAACTAACCAATTGCCAGTAAATAATGAAATCTAAGCGATCTTTAATTGAATATCGCGGTGAAGAATGCCTTAACTGCGGAAAAACTTTAGAGAAAGAACAAAAATATTGTCCCGAATGCGGACAGTTAAATTCTACAAAAAAATTAGCCCTTGGTGATTTCTTTTCTGAATTTTTTTCAGGATTGTTTGCCTACGATTCCAGGTTTATAAGAACGATGAAAATACTTCTTTTTAAGCCCGGTAAAATTTCCAAAGATTATATTGAAGGTAAACGTATGCGTTACGTAAACCCCTATAGATTCTTTTTAACTACCTCCATTATCTTTTTTATTATCTACGGATATGATTTTTCTTTTGAAGGAATCAATTTAGATCAAGAACCTGAAGAAGTCGCTAGAAACCTGGAAGAGTTTAATGAGAAAAATAATACAAATATTGAAGTTAAAGTTGAAAATCCTTTTCAAAACCTTGATTCAATTATCAAAGCCAGTTCTAAGGACAACTTAAAAGAAAAAGAAACCTACAGAGATCACCTTATTACAGAGCAAGAATTGGACACCATGTCTTTTATAGATGCTTTAGATGCAAAATCCAAGCTCTTTAGTTCCTATTTCGAAGAAACAAAGAATAATATCCCAGCTGATGCGGTTACAAAACTTGATCTTAAGAATTCTGGATACAATCACTGGCTTTACAAGAAAGTAGTCGATTATAATTTGGTAAAACAAAACCCGCAATTGTTCATAAATTATCTAATTAGTAAACTCCCGTTTATCATTTTTGCTTTCTTACCTATCTTTTCTCTTTTTTTAAGCTTGTTGTATATTCGTTCTAAGTACAATTATATGGAGCATCTCACATTTGCATTTCATACGCAAAGCATGTGTTTTATTTTGTACAGCATAGCTTTAATTATAGATTTGATTACCGGAGATAGCTTCGGAGTTAATTTTGCGCATCTTATTTTTATTGGGTATTTATTTCAGGGATTACGTAAATTCTACCAGCAGGGAAAACTAAAAACCACTGTTAAATTTATGATTCTCAACATTATATTTTTTACCTTAGCCATAATTGTAGGGCTAATATCAATATTCGGCTCTTTTGCAGTTTTTTAAAAATCCTATGGTTCAACAAATAACAAAAGGCATAAAAATCTCGGTTCATACTTTTTTCGACGGCATCATCTACGATCGCTATCAAGTAAAATATGCTTTTGGTTATAAGATCACGATCGAAAATCAAAGTAACGATTCGGTTCAACTAAAATCAAGATTCTGGAAAATAAAAGATGCCTTGAATAAGACCGAAACTGTAGAAGGAGAAGGCGTTATTGGTAAAAAACCAGTTATAAAACCAGGTGAAAAACATACTTACCAGAGTGGCTGCCTTTTAAACACCCCTTTTGGTGCAATGATTGGTCATTATAACATGATTAACTTCACTAATACCAGAAGATTTCGAGTTCAGATTCCTTCCTTTAAATTAAGCGCGCCTTTTGCTTTAAACTAGATCTTGAAGATTTATTATTTTTAAACTTCCGGTTGCTAACTCTTCGTATTTAAATTGCTTCCGTTTTTTACTAATTTCAATCTGCGAAATACTTTGTGTTTTTAAAAATCCTCGATCTACGATAAGATCTATAGTTGCATCTCCTACACCTGCGTTATGATGAAAATCCCAAATACTTTCCGCAGAAATTTTTGTTTCTTTTTTAAATTCATCAAACCATTCTGTCCTATTTTTCTTCATTGCAGAATCATACAGCGGAGATGAAGACCAAATTTGAGGTTTTAAGTGAACATTTTTTATATGCAACTGCTTTGCATCCCAAACCATTTCAGTAATTGTTAGATCTGAAGACCAATCAACACAAAGCATTGTAAAAGGCTCGATACCTTCAAAATCGTAGTTTTCAGCATACATTTTTACATCTTCCATAGCTAGAAATTCTTTTACCACTACACCCCTGCTTTTTCGATAGGGAGGATTGCGTTTATGTGCTTTAAATTCTCCGTTCATGATCCCAATTAAACGTTTATGAGCACTTACCCCTAGCCAAGTACCCCCAGCAACGGCATCTTTTGGAAAAATCATTTCACATCCATTAACATTTTCCTTTTTGGGAGGTAAAGTTTCTCGTTCTATCGCCTCGTCCCGGTTGAAGCTTAATATGAAAGAATCTGAATGCTTTCCTTTTGGAAAAATACTTACTGTACACATAATTTTATCTTAAACACGTAGCTGAATTTACGAAAAAAGTTAAGCTTACTTAAAACCTAACTTAGAATTCACTATTCCCTATTATTTTTTTTACCTTTAAAATGAATTAAAAACCAAATAAAACAAGCATAAAACAATATGGGAAAAGGATTTTTTCACGTTCCGAAAGCGCAAAATGAACCAGTAAAATCATACGCTCCTGGAACTCCAGAAAGAGAAGAAGTATTATTAACATATAAGGAGTTGTACAATACCAAAGTAGATGTACCACTTTACATAGGTTCTGAAGAAATTAGAACCGGAAAAACATTAAATATAAATCCGCCTCACGACCATCAACACGATTGCGGTGTTTACCATTTAGCCGAGAAAAAACATATAGAACAAGCGATCGATACTGCATTGGAAGCTCGTAAGAAATGGGCGAAATTAGAATGGGAACAAAGAGCTGCGGTATTTTTAAAAGCAGCAGATCTAATTTCGGGACCTTACCGTCAGAAAATGAATGCTGCTACTATGATCGGTCAGTCTAAAACTGTCTATCAGGCAGAAATTGATGCGGCAGCAGAGATTTGTGACTTTTTACGTTTTAACGTAGAATATATGTCTGATCTTTATAATGAGCAACCAAACTCTTCAGACGGAAATTGGAATCGTATAGAATATCGCCCATTAGAAGGTTTTGTATATGCGATTACACCATTTAATTTTACAGCGATATCTGGTAATTTACCAAGTAGTGCTGCATTAATGGGTAATGTTGCCGTATGGAAACCTAGTGACAGCCAAATGCTTTCTGCACAAGTAATCATGGAAGTATTTAAAGAAGCTGGTGTACCAGACGGCGTGATTAATATGGTACAGGGTGATCCAGAAATGATTACAGATACTGTATTGGCCAGCCCAGATTTCGCCGGAATCCATTATACTGGTAGTACTGAAGTATTTAAGAATATTTGGACTAAAATTGGTAATAACATTCACACATACAAGTCTTACCCAAGAATTGTTGGAGAAACAGGCGGAAAAGATTTTATTGTTGCACATCCAACCTCGAATGCTAAGCAAGTTGCTACAGCGATTACTCGTGGAGCATTTGAATATCAGGGACAAAAATGTAGTGCTGCATCCAGAGTTTATTTACCAAAAAGTTTATGGCCAGAAATTAAAGATTACGTTATTGAAGACGTAAAATCAATAAAAATGGGATCTCCGGAAGACCTTACTAATTTCTTCTCTGCCGTAATACACGAAAAATCATTCGATAAATTATCTTCTTATATCGAAAAAGCAAAAGAAGATGATGATGCTGAAATCGTGGTTGGTGGTAATTGTGATAAATCGAAAGGTTATTTTGTAGAACCTACTGTAATTTTAGCGAAAGATCCTCACTATACAACAATGGAAGAGGAATTATTTGGCCCAGTTGTAACCATTTACGTTTATGAAGATGATAAGTGGGAAGAAACTTTACATACTGTTGATAATACGAGTGCTTATGCCTTAACTGGGGCTGTATTTTCTGCCGATCGTTACGAAGCAGCAAAAGCTACTGATATCTTACAAAACGCTGCTGGTAATTTCTATATTAACGACAAACCAACCGGAGCCGTTGTAGGCCAACAACCATTTGGTGGAGCAAGAGCTAGTGGTACTAACGATAAAGCAGGATCTAAACTTAATTTAATGCGTTGGATTTCTCCTCGTTTAATTAAGGAAACTTTCGTTCCAGCTACCGATTATAAATATCCTCATATGAAAGAATAATCTTTCAATAAATATTTTTAGAAAAAGGCTACTTTAAAGTAGCCTTTTTTTATGACTTAAAATGACTTTTAATGTTTTACAATAAAAATTTAAGGCACAGATTTTGTTATCTAATATTACTTTCACCGCTAAAAACCAACCTTTTATCGGTGTTTTATATAAAAAAAGAGTAAATTTGCAAGGACGAATAATGATGAGAGCTAATTTGAAGACCCTACAAAAATTTGAAATTAGAGTATCCTATTGTAAGAAGGCTAAGAAAAGTAGTAAAATATAACGCCTATGAAGAAAACTACTTTTCCCGGAGCCGTTATTATTTTAGGGATATTTATAACGATTTTTTTCATCAACCAATCAGAATCTTTCGGGTTGGAAGAGGATCTTATTATCACATCTTCATCTACAAATCTAACTTGCTATAATGCCGACAATGGCGCTATAGATATTGATGTTTCCGGAGGAAATGGAAATTACTCATATCAATGGACTGGTCCCAACTTCTTCACTTCCTCTACTGAAGATATTTTTAATCTTGCAGCGGGAACTTATACTGTTTCAATCACAGACGATGCTGGAAACTCAGGTCGTGAATCTATTATTATATCTCAACCAGAAGAATTAGTTCTTGATAGTTTTTCTACCTCTAATGTGAGCTGCAATGGATTTAATGACGGCGCTATAATAGCAGAATCGGTGTCAGGAGGTACCGCACCGTATCAATATTCGATTGATGGAAATAACTTTTCTGCAAACTCAAATTTCGATAATCTTTCCGCAGGAAATTATACCTTGACGGTTCGTGATGCCAATAACTGTTCGATTTCAAGGAATATTGAAATCACGCAGCCTGATCAATTGACAATGACCGCACCTTCTTCACAAAACGTTTCTTGTTTTGGTGGAAATGATGGCAGTATTTCAGCAGGTTCAGTTTCGGGTGGAACTAGTCCGTATCAATTTTCAATTGATGGAACGAGTTTTTCTACGAATTCCAACTTTCAAAATCTTTCCGCAGGAAATTATACGTTGACGGTGCGCGATGCCAATAACTGTTCAATTGCTACGAATATTGAAATTACGCAGCCCGATCAATTGGAAATGACCGCGCCTTCTTCACAAAACGTTTCTTGTTTTGGTGGAAATGACGGAAGTATTTCAGCAGGTTCCGTTTCGGGTGGAACTAGTCCATATCAATATTCGATCGATGGAAATAACTTTTCTACCAGCTCCAACTTTCAAAATCTTTCCGCAGGAAATTATACGTTGACGGTGCGCGATGCCAATAACTGTTCAATTGCTACGAATATTGAAATTACGCAGCCCGATCAATTGGAAATGACCGCGCCTTCTTCACAAAACGTTTCTTGTTTTGGTGGAAATGACGGAAGTATTTCAGCAGGAAATGTTTCGGGTGGAACTAGTCCATATCAATATTCGATCGATGAAACTAACTTTTCTACCAGCTCCAATTTTCAAAATCTTTCCGCAGGAAATTATACGTTGACGGTGCGCGATGCCAATAACTGTTCAATTGCTACGAATATTGAAATTACGCAGCCCGATCAATTGGAAATGACCGCGCCTTCTTCACAAAACGTTTCTTGTTTTGGTGGAAATGACGGAAGTATTTCAGCAGGTTCGGTTTCGGGTGGAACTAGTCCGTATCAATATTCGATTGATGGAAATAACTTTTCTACCAGCTCCAACTTTCAGAATCTTTCCGCAGGAAATTATACCTTGACGGTTCGTGATGCCAATAACTGTTCGATTTCAAGGAATATTGAAATTACGCAGCCCGATCAATTGGAAATGACCGCGCCTTCTTCACAAAACGTTTCTTGTTTTGGTGGAAATGACGGAAGTATTTCAGCAGGTTCAGTTTCGGGTGGAACTAGTCCGTATCAATATTCGATTGATGGAACGAGTTTTTCTACGAATTCCAACTTTCAAAATCTTTCCGCAGGAAATTATACGTTGACGGTGCGCGATCAAAATAACTGTTCAATTTCAACGAATATTCAAATTACGCAGCCCGATCAATTGGAAATGACGACTCCGAATTCACAAAACGTGTCTTGTTTTGGTGGAAATGATGGCAGCATTTCGGCAGGTTCAGTTTCAGGTGGAACTAGTCCGTATCAATATTCAATTGATGGAACGAGTTTTTCTACGAATTCCAACTTTCAAAATCTTTCCGCAGGAAATTATACGTTGACGGTGCGCGATCAAAATAACTGTTCAATTTCAACGAATATTCAAATTACGCAGCCCGATCAATTGGAAATGACAACGCCTTCTTCACAAAACGTTTCTTGTTTTGGTGGAAATGATGGAAGTATCTCAGCAGGTTCAGTTTCAGGAGGAATTAGTCCGTATCAATATTCAATTGATGGAACGAGTTTTTCTACGAATTCCAACTTTCAAAATCTTTCCGCAGGAAATTATACGCTGACGGTTCGCGATCAAAATAACTGTTCAATTTCAACGAATATTGAAATTATCCAGCCTGATCAATTGGAAATGACGGCTCCAAATTCGCAAAACGTTTCTTGTTTTGGTGGAAATGATGGCAGCATTTCAGCAGGTTCAGTTTCAGGTGGAACTAGTCCGTATCAATTTTCAATTGATGGAACGAGTTTTTCTACGAATTCCAACTTTCAAAATCTTTCCGCAGGAAATTATACGCTGACGGTTCGCGATGCCAATAACTGTTCGATTGCTACGAATATTGAAATTATCCAGCCTGATCAATTGGAAATGACGGCTCCAAATTCACAAAACGTTTCTTGTTTTGGTGGAAATGATGGCAGCATTTCAGCAGGTTCCGTTTCAGGCGGAACTAGTCCGTATCAATATTCGATCGATGGAACGAGTTTTTCTACGAATTCCAACTTTCAAAATCTTTCCGCAGGAAATTATACGTTGACGGTTCGCGATGCCAATAACTGTTCGATTGCTACGAATATTGAAATTATCCAGCCTGATCAATTGGAAATGACGGCTCCAAATTCGCAAAACGTTTCTTGTTTTGGTGGAAATGATGGCAGCATTTCGGCAGGTTCCGTTTCAGGTGGAACTAGTCCATATCAATATTCGATTGATGGAACGAGTTTTTCTACGAATTCCAACTTTCAAAATCTTTCCGCAGGAAATTATACGCTGACGGTTCGCGATGCCAATAACTGTTCGATTGCTACGAATATTGAAATTATCCAGCCTGATCAATTGGAAATGACGGCTCCAAATTCGCAAAACGTTTCTTGTTTTGGTGGAAATGATGGCAGCATTTCAGCAGGTTCCGTTTCAGGTGGAACTAGTCCATATCAATATTCGATCGATGGAACGAGTTTTTCTACGAATTCCAACTTTCAAAATCTTTCCGCAGGAAATTATACACTTACGGTTCGCGATGCCAATAACTGTTCGATTGCTACGAACATTGAAATTACGCAGCCTGATCAATTGACAATGACCGCACCTTCTTCACAAAACGTGTCTTGTTTTGGTGGAAATGATGGAAGTATCTCAGCAGGTTCAGTTTCGGGTGGAACTAGTCCGTATCAATATTCGATTGATGGAATTAATTATCAATCGAATAGAAAATTCAGCAATTTATTTGCCGACACATATTCTTTAACAATTTTAGATAATAATGGTTGTACTATTAGTCAAACTATACGAATAACTCAACCAAATGATCTTACTGCTTCATCTCCATCGGTAACAAACGTAAATTGTTTTGGAACTTCTACGGGTAAAATAACCGCTGGAGAGGTTAATGGCGGAACAGCGCCATTTGAGTATTCTATCGATAATACTAATTTTCAAACTGATAGAAATTTCACCGGCTTGAGCGCTGGTACGTATACGCTTTTTATTAAAGATGCTAATGCCTGCGGTATCCAGCAACTATTCACCATAGAACAGCCAGACGAACTTATTTCTAATTATAATAAAACCGATGTTAATTGCTATAAGGAAGACTCAGGTATTATTCAGTTTACTAAAACATCTGGCGGTAGCGGTAGTTTCGAATTCAGCATTGATAACGGTTTAAATTGGTCAAAATCGGCTATTTTTGAAAATTTAAAACCAGGTTCATATACGCTAAAATTAAGAGATCAAAACAATATAAACTGCCAAAAATTAATCGCAGAAAATATAATAATAAGTGAGCCAAGTGCTCCTGTAGAAGTATCTGTTTCTACCACCCGAACTACAGTTTTTAACTCTAAAACAGGAACCGCCGAGGCCAATCCAACCGGAGGAACTCCTGGTTATACTTACGAATGGCGAGCTGAAGGAAATTCTACAATATTAGCTACAACAAAAAAAGCAACAAATCTTGCTGCAGGTAATTATAAGCTTAGTGTATATGACAAAAATGGATGTACCAAAACTATTGATGTTGTAGTAAATGAATTACTAAAGGCAGAAATTTTACCAACTTCTATTTGTGAAGGAGAAAACAATGTTCGGGTAAGTTATTTTGAAGTAGCAAATGGTACGGCTTATGGAGGCGTAGCGCCATACTCATATACCTGGGATTTCGACAACGATGGAACGTATACGACAGATACCGGATTAGGTCCTCACAGAGTGACCTACCCATCTGAAGGAAACCGAATTATCACATTAACGGTCACCGATGCTGAAGGGTTTACCCAAGATTTTATATACCAACAATACGTTGGTGAGTGTTATGTAGACAACTGCGGATCTAATGATTTTGGTATTGCGGGATATTATATTGGAGATGCTTCAGGTACAGAAATAACCTCTGAAAATTGCAACGATGGCGTTCAAAAATATATTTATGTTCAACTAGATCAGAATACTTCGCGTTACTCTCTTTATACCGAATTCACGTACAGTGTTAAAAGTCTGGAAACTAATGAGACTACCATAATAAGAGAATTTGGATGTTTTTATGAGCGAGAAGAAATACCTATTAATGCTCGTGCTATACCAATTAATTATCAATGCGGTGACGAGGTTTCGATTGATAATATTTATCTAACATTCTCAAATAACAAAAAGAATGCCTGCGGACAGAGTAGTAAATCTAAATGCTTTTCTACTAACAATCAGGAAATTGTTTTCACTCCTTTATATGCTAAAGCAACACCTAATGAATTGGAATGTTATGATTCTGAATTAGGAACCATACGCGTACAGGCATCAGGAGGGCGAGCACCTTACAGTTACAGCATAACTAGTGCTACTTCAGGCTACCAAAAGGAAAACTTATTCGAAATTTTAAAAGCTGGATCTTATGATGTATGGGTAAAAGATTCTGAAGCAAATATTTTTAAAATTCCTTCCGTAGTTATTACTCAGCCAGAGTCTCCTATCACAATGGATTTTGAAATTCAGCAACCCGTTTGTCCTGGCGATAACGCAACAGTAACGGTAAATTCTTCGGGAGGCACTCCAAAGATTGGAGATGAGGAGACGGCTTACGAATATCTTTGGAACGACGCATCTGGGTCTACAACAAAAACCTTAAATAATCTAGAACCAGGACAATATACAATTACCGTTATTGATGCTAATCAATGCCAAGCTATACGCACAATAAATATTACTGAACCAGAGCAATTAACTACAGCTATTACTGGCGAAGATAAAGTGCTGGGGTGTGGCTATTATCAAACTACATTAGAAGCCAATACTCCAGAGTTTGGTTCGGGCATATGGAGCGTGGTGAGTGGACCAGCAAATTATAACTTTATTAATCCGAGTGATCCTAATACCAATTTTATAGGTGATGAAGGCCAATATGTTTTAAGATGGACGGTATTTAATGAAAATTGTTCTAATTATGATGAGCTAAATCTTACCATTTCAGCGAATTGTAATAGCCTAGATTTTGACGGAAAAGATGATCATATTTTAATAGGCGACTCCTTTGGCATGGAGGATAAAGAAAGTTTTACTATTGAGGCATGGATTAAATCTGAAAGCAATACCGGAATTAAAACTATACTTTCCAAAAGAGATATTCAAAATATAAATGCCGGCGGGTACGATTTCATAATTAACTCAGGTTCCCCAACCTTTAGATGGAATGGAAATTCTGTTTCAACTTCACATAAAGTTGGCGAAGGTATTTGGCATCATGTTGCGGTTATATATAAAAACGGAAATATAAAATTATATGTAGATGGTATTCCTTTAGCCAACAAAGATGGGAATCTTCCTACTGCAGTACCTTATCCATTTATAATTGGTGCAGTGCATAATAGTACAAATCCAGACATTCCTTCTAATCATTTTGATGGTTGGATTGAAGAACTTAGAATTTGGAATAAAAGTCTTACTGAAAAACAACTAAGATTTTTAATGAATCAGCATATTGCCATTGCAAGTAATCCTTTACGTGGTAACGCTATACCTATTAATGTTCCCGGAAGCTTAAATTGGAATGATCTAGAAGCCTATTATCAATTAAAAGGTAACCCAGAGGCAATTGCAGAGGGATTAACTCCAGAAATTACTGGTAATCACAATAACGGTCTTATTCGAAATATAACCTCAACACAAGAGAACACGGCTCCGCTTCCTTATATTTTGAATGAGGAAAATCAAGATTGGACAAATCAAACCACCTGGTATTTACCTACATCGGTTAATGATTCTAAAGTTGCTGAAAGAGAAGTATGGAAAGTCCCCGGAAGTTATGGTATTGATGGACAGACGACCATAGATTGGAATATTGTTGAAATTTCGAAAGACATATTTTATCCCTACGCAAATTCAACAAAACCCTTACAAGTACTTGGGTTAATTTCTAATGCCGGTGTTTTAAATATGATGGGGATTAATCCTCCCGATGGCGGAACAGGAAATCCCTTAGTTATTACTGATTATTTAAAATTAAATGGAATTATAGATTTAAATGGCGAATCTCAATTAATACAAACTGATGGCAGCATTTTAGATCCTAATAGTACCGGATTTATACAAAGGGATCAACAAGGAACGGCGAATTCTTTTAATTATAATTACTGGTCTTCTCCTGTGAGTTCCAATTCTGTTAATTCTGGCTTCACTATTGGAGAAGTTTTAAAAGATGGTACCGATCCAGATAATATTCAGGATATTGCTTTTAAAAGACAATTTACCTGGGCAGATTCTAAAAACTATACAGGCCCAAAAAGAATTAGCACTTATTGGTTAAATAAATTCCATCAAATAGCTATATACTCAGGCTGGGAACAAATAAATGAAAATACCATACTAAAGCCAGGTGAAGGCTATACGATGAAAGGAACCTCGGGTTCTGTAGATATCTATTCTTTACAAAACTACACTTTCAAAGGTTTGCCCAATAATGGAAATATAACTTTAGGCATCGAACCTAACGAAATTTACCTAATGGGTAATCCCTATCCTTCCGCACTAGATGGGGAACAATTCATTCTTGACAATCTTGATAAAAAACAGGTAAATGGTGCTACCGGAGATAAAAACCTTTTTAATGGTGCCATCTACCTCTGGGATCACTTTGGTGATAGCAATTCGCACTATTTAAAAGACTATGTTGGTGGTTATGCTACGCTTAATTTAATAGGAAGCGTCCCCGCAATTGCTACAGATGAGCTTATTAACGCCAACAATACACAAAGTGATAGAAGACCGGGTAAATATATTCCGGTAGGGCAAGGATTTTTTGTAAATAGTTATCTAGATGCAGAAATAAGTGGTAATATCACCATTAGCTCGGGCGATATATTATTTAGAAATGAACAACGAGTTTTTGCTAAAGAAACAAATTCTTCTGAATCTCATTTTTTAAAACCCGAGATAAAATCAAAGAAAACTTCAGAAAATAAAACAATTACCCAGGCTGACACTCGACAAAAAATTCGATTAAACTATAAATCTCCGGGTGGGATGTACCGCGAAATTGTCGTAGGTGCAGATGAAAATGCAACATCTGAATTTGATCTTGGTTATGACGCCCCTCTTTATGACATGCAAAAGGAAGATATGTTTTGGCTAATGAAGAACCAGGCGCTGGTAATACAAGGAGTTCCAGATTTCAATAGTGACCGGGTTTTAGATCTTGGTGTAATTGTGCGATCTAGTGCCGAATTTTATATTGAAATAGACTCTTTAGAAAATATTTCTTCTGAAAAGGAAATTTACTTATTAGATCGCCAAGACAGCACGTATTTCGACTTAAGAGCTGAAAAATTTGTTGCAACTATAGATAGCGGTTATTACGACAAAAGATTTGCTATAACTTTCCAAAAAAGAGAAGATCCAACCGACGAGGAACAAGAAAATGATGACGACGATATTCCCGAAGAGGATGAGGATACAGAAGGCAATGGGGATGAGACAGATGGTGAATCAGATGGAGAACAAACAGAGGATGATGAAGACGAGGCTATCGATGATGATGAAAAACCTGAACCTCCAGAAACTCCAGAAGAAGATGACAGCTATCTAAGCGGGAAATTCCGAATTTTGTATTTGCGCGAAGATGATGCTGTTTATATAGAGAATCCAGAACGTATTGAAATTAACAATATTCTTCTTTACGGACTTAACGGTAGCTTTATAAAAGAATTTAAAAATATCCCTTTAGTGGAAGAAATATACATTCCGCTCGAAAAAGAAATGAGCAGCGCAGTATATATCCTAAAAATAAATACCACAAAAGGAGTTACCAATTTGAAGTTTGTAAGAAAATAGAATTAAAAAAAAGTGGAGCTGATAGCTCCACTTTTTTTAACCTTTATATTTTAACGGTAAATGAACCACCTTTTTTGTCTCGAAGAAATCTTCTTCAAAATAATCTGTTAGATTGTATATTTTCGCAGTTTGATAATCATTAAGCTCTTCCGATAGATCACCGCCTTTTAAATACAATATTCCGTTTTTAAGGTCATGATTGTTCTTTTTTGCAATTTTTCCTTTGGTCCATCTCACAAAAGTTGGCATAGCAGCAACAGCTCTACTTATAATAAAATCGTAGTGACCATCTATATTCTCAACTCGATCATTAGTTGTTTTAACATTTTGTAATCCTAAACCTGCAGTAACTTCCTCTACTACTTTCATCTTTTTACCAATAGAATCTACTAAATGAAAATTGGTTTCAGGAAAAAGAATTGCTAATGGAATCCCCGGGAATCCACCACCAGTGCCAACATCAAGAATATTAGCATTTGGTTTAAATTTCTGAACTTTTGCTATTCCTAAAGAATGCAGAACGTGGCGTAAATATAATTCGTCTATATCTTTTCTACTTACCACATTAATTTTGATATTCCAATCTTTATAAAGTTCTTCCAACTGCTCGAAATGAGCAATTTGCTGCGGACTAAGTCCATCAAAGTATTTCCTGAGTAATTCCAACTGAGCTATTTTTAAACAAAATTAGAAATTTAGTATTAAAGTGACTATTTAATTCGTTTCGAAAGTTTAATATTTTACCTTTGAAGATAGTTTAATTTTACACATGGATTTATCACAACCTAATATACGATTCTCGAGAATAGATTCTGCTAAATTTTTCAGAACCTTAAATAAACGAGTAAATACTTATTTTAAAGAAAATAACCTTAAGAAAACAGGAAACTGGAAATTGCACTTAAAAACTGCGGTTATGTTTTGCATGTTTTTATCTCCTTATTTTATTATTTTAACCTTAGACATCTCACAATGGTGGATGCTTTTACTTACTGTTGTAATGGGTATAGGCATGGCTGGAGTTGGAATGAATATTATGCATGATGGTAATCATGGATCTTATTCTTCAAAAAAATGGGTAAACAAATTTATGGGCGGCACCATTTATATCTTAGCAGGGAACGTTTACAACTGGCAGGTTCAGCACAATGTGCTTCATCATACATATACCAACATACATGGGCACGACGAAGATCTGGATGCCGGAAGGATAATTCGGTTCTCAAAACATGCCGAATGGAGAAGATTCCACAAATTTCAGCATTATTATTCTATATTTCTATATGGTTTATTAACCTTTAACTGGGCGATTACAACAGACTTTAAACAATCCAGAAGATATTTAAAAAGAAAACTTTCTTACGGAAAAATGCCAAATCCCGTAAAGCAATGGAGTACAGTAGCGATTACCAAAGTTATTTATTTGGCAATTTGGATTTTGCTGCCGATGTTGATATTATCCATTTCTTGGTGGAAAATATTAATTGGATTTTTTGTGATGCATTATGTTGCTGGATTAATACTAAGCATTGTTTTTCAATTAGCACATGTTGTTAAAGATACCGATATGCCTTTACCAGATGATACCGGATCTATGAAAAACACCTGGGCAATCCATCAATTATTTACCACGGTTAATTTTTCAACTAAAAATAAAATAGTAAACTGGTTTACCGGTGGATTAAATCATCAGGTAGAACACCATATATTCCCTAATATTAGTCATATTCATTATGATAAGATTGCCCAAATAGTGAAACAGACTGCACAGGAATGTAATTTACCTTACAACGAATACAAAACCACACGCGCAGCAATTATAGCTCATTTTAAATATTTAAAAGAAATGGGTGCCAAACCTGCAATATCGTCTTAATACTTATTTATTAATCATTTTAAAATGCAAGAAAAACTCTCTAACAGAATTAACAATTTAGCAACTTCGCAAACGCTCGCTATGGCAGCTAAAGCGCGTGAATTAAGAGCAGAAGGTAAAGATATTATTGGCCTTTCACTTGGAGAGCCCGATTTTAATACGCCAGATTTTATCAAAGACGCTGCAATTAAAGCTATAAATGATAATTATAATTCCTACACACCTGTAGATGGATATGTAGAACTTAAGGATGCTATTATTACTAAATTCAAAAGAGATAATAACTTAACCTACACCCACCCACAAATCGTTGTTTCTACAGGTGCAAAGCAATCGCTGGCTAATGTTGCATTAGCAATGTTAAATGCGGGCGACGAAGTTATTTTACCATGTCCTTATTGGGTTAGTTACGCTGAAATTGTAAAACTTGCAGAAGGCGTTCCTGTTGAAGTTCCTACAACTCTAGAGTCTAATTTTAAAATGACTCCAGAACAACTTGAAGCTGCAATTACACCTAAAACAAAAATGCTTTGGTATAGCTCACCATGTAACCCAAGCGGGATGGTATACACCAAAGAAGAGCTAAGAGCTTTAGCCGATGTTTTAGCTAAACACCCTGATATTATAATTGTAAGTGACGAAATTTACGAACACATCAACTACATTGGTGGTCACGCTTCTATGGCAGAATTTGAAGATATGTACGAACGTACCGTAACTGTTAATGGTGTTGCAAAAGCTTTCGCCATGACAGGATGGAGAATTGGATATATTGGAGCGCCATCTTGGATTGCTCGCGCTTGCAACAAACTACAGGGACAAGTTACCAGCGGTGCTAACTGTATTGCTCAACGAGCTGTAATTACTGCTTTGGAAGCTCCGGTTAGCAAAATTAGCTATATGGTAGATAAGTTTAAATCTAGAAGAAAATTAATTCTCGATTTACTTAATAATATCGAAGGATTTGAAACTACAGAGCCAGAAGGTGCTTTTTATGTATTCCCTAATATCTCTCATTACTTCGGAAAAACAATTAAAGGACATGCCATAAACAATGCTACAGATTTCTCTATGTTCTTATTAGAAGAAGCATTAGTAGCAACAGTTACTGGTGATGCTTTTGGAAATCCTGAATGTATTAGAATTTCCTATGCAGCAAGTGAAGAACAAATTGAAGAAGCTCTAAAAAGAATAAAATCAGCGTTAGCTGAATAATATATTCTAAACATAAATTTTAAAAACCGGCCTAGTGCCGGTTTTTTTTATGGTATATCTAAGTTTAATTATAATATATCTAGCGATTCCTCCAGAAAAACGGAGTTAATATTATAAGTACCGTAAAGAGTTCTAATCTACCAATAAGCATTAGAAAAGAACACCACCATTTCCCAAAATCAGGTAATAAATCAAAATTGTTTACAGGGCTAAGAGCTCCAAATGCCGGCCCAATATTCCCTAAAGAGGAAGCAGCGCCACCAATCGCAGTTTCGAAATCTAATCCCAGTGCCGCTAAAACAACCGCTCCGATAATAAAAGATAACATATAAAGGATAAAGAATCCCTGAATATTAAATACAATATCGCTGTTTATGGATTTTTTATTGAAACGTACAGGTAAGATCGCATTAGGATGAAGCGTACGCTTAAATTGGATAAATCCGTTACGGATCATTATAATATGTCGCATCACTTTTACACCACCAGCCGTACTTCCGGCAGAGCCACCTAAAAAAAACATTCCGAAGTAAAAAATGGTTAAAAATGGTGTCCACATAGTAAAATCTGCAGATACAAAACCAGTTGTCGTAATCACGGTTAACACCTGAAATAAGGAATGTCTAAATGCACTTTCACCCTCTCCCCAAACCATTGGGTGATCTATAGAAGATAATGAAACATCTGCTTTAAAATATACAATTAAGGCTGAGATTAAGGTAAAGATACCTACAAAATAAAAATACCATTTAAACTCATCATCCTGTAAAACACGTTGTACTCTTCCTTTAAACGCAAAATAGCTCATCACAAAGTTACTTCCGGCGAGGAACATAAATAAGATAATTATGTATTGAATCATTGGATTATCATTCCAATACGCCATGCTTGCATTCTTTGTTGAAAATCCTCCAGTTGACAATGTACTAAAAGCATGATTTATTGCATCGAAAAAATCCATCCCGGCTAACATCAACAAAACCGTTTCTAGAGCGGTATAACTTACATAGATAAGCCATAATCGCTTTGCAGTATCCGTGATTCTTGGCTTCAGCTTATCAGCGCTAGGACCCGGTGATTCCGCAGCAAATAATTGCATCCCTCCTATTCCTAAAAGGGGCAAGATAGCAATCGCTAAAACGATAATACCCATTCCACCTATCCAATGGGTTAGACTTCTCCAAAATAAAATTCCTTTAGGAATCGACTCAATATCATTTAAAATAGAAGCGCCTGTCGTTGTATAGCCAGACATGGTTTCGAAAAACGCATTCGTAAAATCGGGAATTGCTTTGGTCATCACATAAGGCAGGCAACCACTTAAGGTCATAAATATCCACCCGAAACTCACAATAATATAACCTTCCCTAACTTTCACCTCTTTGCTATGCCCACGGGTAGTAAACATTAATAAGGTCCCTATTAGTAAAGTAACTAATGCCGCAGAAGATATACCTAAAGTAACCCCATCTTTATATAAAAAACTAATGAGAACCGATAAAAGCATGAAACCACCATTACAAATTAGCAGTAACCCCATGACATGTAGAATAACCTTAAAGTTAAGTTTCGGCATTATAGGAATAATTTTTCAACCTTCTTAATCGAACGCGGAAGACAACATACCACTATACGATCTCCGGGCTTTATTAAAAATTCACCTAAAGCAATTATTCCCTCTCCATGACGAATAATACCGCCAATAATTGCTGAACGAGGGAAATCAAGATTTTTAATCTTTTTATCGGCTACCTGAGAGCCAGGTTTCACGATAAACTCTAAAAGCTCAGCATTCATATTGTTAAGCTTAGTCATCGCCACTACCTCTCCTTTACGTATATATCTAAAAATATTATTTGCGGCCAATAGCTTTTTATTAATTAGCGTATCGATTCCAATAGAGTGGCTTAGCTGAAAATAATCCATATTTTCTACTAAAGAGATTGTTTTCTTAACACTCTTAGACTTTGCAACCAGGCAGGACATAATATTTGTCTCTGAATTTCCGGTAACAGCAATAAAAGCATCCATATCATGGATATTTTCTTCTTCCAATAACTCTACATTTCGGCCATCGCCGTGAATGATCAATGTATTTGGCAGTTCATCGGCGAGATCGTAAGCTTTTTCTTTATTCGCTTCAACAAGCTTTACATTAAAATTATTACGACATAGATCCCGGGCAGTTTTTCTTCCAATCTTACTCCCCCCAAGAATCATAACACTTTTAATTTCCTGTTTAGTCTTACCAGTAAGTTTATAAAGCTCTTCTACCCCACTCTTAAGTGTGATAAAATATACCTGATCGCCCTCTTTAAATTGCGTATCTCCACGAGGTATTAATGTATACTGTGTTCCAAAACGCTGGATTGCAATGGGTACAAAGTTTAGCTGCGGAAATATCCTAGCTGCTTCCTTTACCGTTTTCCCCACAAAACGAGCTGTTCTAGACAAGCTTAAACCAATCATGGTTAGCGCCCCATCTTCAAACTCGTAACTATCATTAAATGCAGACTGATTTAATAATAAAGCAATTTCTCTTGCTGCCAAGGCTTCAGGAGAAATAAGCTCGTCTATACCAAATTGGGTGAATCCTATTTCTTCTTTTTTTTCTAAAAACTCTGTATTAGAAATACGAGCGATGGTTCTTAAGGCCCCAAGCTGTTTAGCAAGCACACATACCGTAATATTAGTGGCTTCGCTAGATGTCACACTAATTAACATATCGGTGTACTTAACCTGGGCATCTTTTAAAATTGCGATAGAACTGGCATCTCCTTTAATCGTTCGGATATCCAGATGTGTATCTGCATATTGCAATCGATCTCTACTTGGATCAATCAGCGTAATATCCTGTGACTCAAAAGAAAGTAATTTAGCTAAATGAAAGCCCACTTCACCTGCACCGGCGATAATTATTTTCATATAACAGCTTCAAATTGTAAGAGGTGCAAATGTAAGCTATTTTTGAATAAACCTAAAACTGAGTGGATAAGAACAATTCAGAAATCTTTATATACTAATTCTTCTATAAAACTTATCTTTGAACCAAAATTGCAGAAATGAGCAAAAAAATTACTCCTTACGATGGTTCTCCCCAAAGTAAAAAGCAGCAGGTAGAGCAAATGTTCGATAAAATCTCTGGCAAATATGACGGGATGAATCGTGTTATTTCTATGGGAACCGATGTGAGCTGGAGAAAAAAGGTTGTACAAATGGCCAAAAATCACCAGCCAGAGACGGTCTTGGATATTGCTACGGGAACAGGAGATCTTGCTATACAAATTGCTGAAGCTGCCGATGCTAAAAAAATCGTTGGATTGGATTTATCTGAAGGAATGCTGAAAGTTGGACGTAAAAAAATTATGTCTAAAAATCTGCAAACCCAGATAGAAATGATACAGGGAGATTCTGAAGCTTTACCTTTTGAGGATAATTCTTTTGATGTAATCACGGTTGCATTTGGAGTTCGTAATTTCGAGAATTTAGAACTTGGCTTATCAGAAATTTACCGTGTCCTTAAAAAAGGAGGATTATTTATCGTCCTGGAAACTTCTGTACCTACCAAATTCCCTTTTAAACAAGGATATAAATTTTACTCTAACTTAATTTTGCCAACTATAGGAAAACTTTTTTCGGAAGATAAAGATGCCTATAGCTATTTAAGCAAAAGTGCGGCAGAATTTCCTTATGGAGAACAATTCAACAATATTTTAAAGAAAATTGGGTTTATATCTGTAGCAAGTGCTCCACAAACTTTAGGAGTTGCCACAATATATAATGCATCAAAGTAATTGTATGAAGCGATATTTTATCCTATTCATCATCATATTTTCTCTAAAACCAATGCAAGCTCAGCTCTTTTCAAAAGAAAAGGTGCAGCAAAGCGTCGATATTGATAATAAAAGGTGGTCTTGGGGTTATTTTCTTGGATTTAACAGCTACGACTTTCATTTCGATTACAAAGACTACGATTCAAACTCAATTACAGGTCGCGAAATAGCAGTAGACAAAAACATCGGTTTTAATGTTGGATTATTAGGAAACTTAAAACTGCATAAAAATGTAGATTTAAGATTACAACCAGGTGTAAATTTCACTTCCAGAGGGTTTTATTTTACACCCGGAAATGGAGTTAATGCAGATAATAGATATCGCGAGATCAATTCTACTTATATACACGTCCCGTTATTATTAAAAATAAACACCAATCGTTTAAATAATTTTCGCCCTTTTATTCTAGGTGGATTTTCTTATTCTACAAATCTATCGAGTAACGAAGACAATAAAGATGATAATTATGCAGGGCAATTTAGAATGACCACTAATAATTATAATTGGGAAATTGGATTTGGTATTGACTTTTATCTTTACTACTTCAAGTTCACACCTTCTATACGCGGTGTTTTTGGTTTGAATGACGAACTGGTTCGAGATGATATCCCTAACAGTATTTACACAGGAAATATTGATAAAATGACGACCAGAGCTGTCTTTTTAAACTTTACTTTTCAGTAAAAAATCACTTCAAGATAATTCTAAAATTAAAATTTATCAGAGAACTTTTGTTTACTCTTATGCCAATAAGATTATAGGATTTCATCTAGACGAGCAAGCAAGATTCGATAAAATTCAAGCCTTTTTTTTTTAAAAAAAACTTAAAGATTATTTTCTTCGGAATTCACTTAGAAAAATTGCTGTGGCCGTTGCTACATTTAAACTTTCAGTTTCCTGAGATTGGCCAAATTGAGGAATACTTATTTTTTCTGAAATCAACTCTTCTATTTCTGAAGTAATCCCGTTTGCCTCGTTACCCATTACCAAAATAGATTTTTGCTGAAGTTGCTTTTGGTAGACATTCTCGCCTTCCATAAAAGTACCATAGGTTACTAAATCCTGATCTTGTAAAAATTCAGTGAGATTTTTATAAATTACATTTACACGAGTAATCGATCCCATCGTAGATTGTATCACTTTTGGATTGTAACAATCTACTGTGTCTTTAGAACATACTAGATTCTTAACACCAAACCAATCGCAAAGTCTTATAATCGTACCTAAATTTCCTGGATCGCGAACGCCATCTAAGGCAATCGTTAGATCATCCAAAACTTCTAAATTTTGCTGCGGAATTTTAAACAACGCCAATGCAGTTTGTGGCGTTTTAAGAAAACTGATTTTCTTTAATTCTCGTTCTTCAGCTAGAACAAACTGTTCTTCAGGAATATCGAAAACAAATTCGGAAGCAAATAAATTTACTAACTGAAAATCAGAATTTAAAAATTCGCGAATCACCTTGATTCCCTCAGCAACAAAGAGTCCGTTTTTTTGTCGGTACTTTTTTTGTCCCAGGCTCGTTATTAATTTAATTTGGCTTTTACTAACCATCCAAAAAATGTATTTTTGATCACTTTAAAACCTACTGTTTGAAAAGGCTTTTCGCAAAAATATCATTATTTTTTTTAGTAACCCTTTTTCTGTTTTCCTGTGATGCTGTAAAGCGCCTAGAGGAAAAGCAGCAGCTTTTGGAACAAAACGACATTTACGTTAATGGCGAAAAAACCAATCAAACCAGCATTTACGGGCAGCTAGATCAAGAACCAAATACAAAATTACTGGGCATACCTTTGCGTTTGCATTTCTATAATTTGGCAAGACCTCATATCGATTCTATTTTGAATGAGAAATATATTCAGGATTCGGTAAAATTTCGAAGGCTTGTAAATCGGCTTTCCAGAAAGCAATTTGATCAATTAATTCAGAATAAAAAAGATTTTAATGCCTGGTTAAAACGTACCGGCGAAGCTCCTGTGATCTTAAAAAATAAAGACATTCAGGATTCCGAAGAGAATTTAAAATCATATTACTGGAATAATGGCTGGTTTAATGTAAAAACATCTTCAGAAATTGTTCCTTTAGACAAAGAAAAAAGAGCTCGAGTAGAGTATTTTGTAGAAACCGGAAAGGCTTATGATGTAGATTCAATCAAAACAAGGATCAGTTCTCCAGTGTTAGATTCTATTTATAATGAGCACGATCAAAATTCGATTATCAAATCTGGCAAACAATACAAAACCTTAGATTATAATGCTGAAAGGGATCGATTAACTTCCCTTTTTAGAAATAACGGTGTTTATAATTTTGAACAGGAATATATAAGTTTTGATGCAGATACAATTAATACCAATTATAATGTAAACACGAGTGTAATTATTGGTGATTTACCTACTGCTGAAGAAGATACGGTAAAAAAGAGCTTCAAAATTCATAAAATTAGCCGTGTAAATATTATAACCGATTATAAATTTACCAATAAAAATAGACCTTTATTAGACAGTGCACAGGTAAAAGGAGGGTACTATCTCTATTCTTATGATGAGTTAGACTATAAACCTGAAGCAATTACCGATGCCGTTTTTATAAGACCTGGAAGAATTTACCGGGATATCGATCGTACCAGAACCTACAGCCGTTTAAATTCGTATAGAGTTTTTAAATACCCCAATATTCAATATATGCCAGATCCCGAAGATAGCACGGGAACCGATTTAATTACCAATATTTTCTTAACACCACAACAAAAGTATTCTTTGGGTTTTAATTTTGATCTTTCTCAATCTAATATTCAAAAATTTGGGATTGGCTTTGGTGGCTCGCTATTGATTAGGAACATATTTGGAGGTGCTGAAAATTTTGAAATATCGGCAAGAGGAAGTATTGGTTCTTCCAAAGATGCCGTAACCAACAGCAGCGAGGATCGCTTTTTCGATATTACTGAAATTGGTGCTGATGTTAGTTTAACTTTCCCACGTATTTTCTTTCCTGTTAATACAGAGAAGCTAGTTCCTAAATATATGTCTCCGTTTACGTCGCTAAGTATTGGAGTTAGTACGCAAACTAATATTGGGCTCGACAAGCAAAATATTACCGGAGAATTAAACTATAAGTGGACTCCTTCTAAAAAACTTACAAATAGTTTTGATTTACTCGATATCCAGTATGTAAGAAATTTAAACGCTGCCAATTACTTTAATGTTTATAGAAGTTCTTATCAAGACTTAAATGAAGTCGTAAATTCGGTAAATGTAGTGACAGATCCTGCTTACTTAAATGGTAATGGAGATCTTACAATTCCTAAAGGTGCTAATGCTTTTATTAGTGACATTAACAATAATAGAAGCACAACTACGGGGCTAACAACTAATCAATCACAACTTGTAAGGAATATTGGCGAGCGAAAACAACGTTTAACAGAGAATAATTTAATATTTGCATCAAATTTCACCTATTTATGGAATACTAAAGATAATCTTTACGACCGTGAATTTACCCGTTTCCGAATAAAAATAGAAACCGCCGGTAATTTTTTATATGCGGTATCTGCTCTTGGTGGTCTAGATAAAAATCCTAGTGGGAATTACGATATTCTTGGCGTTAATTTTTCGCAGTATGTAAAACCCGAAGTTGATTTTATTAAGCATTGGGATTTAGGTCATCAAAATATCTTTGCTATAAGAGCTTTTGGTGGTATTGCGATTCCCTACGGAAATGCCAATAGTATCCCGTTTACAAGAAGTTTCTTTGCCGGTGGCCCTAATGATAATCGCGCCTGGCAAGCCTACGATCTTGGCCCCGGAAGCAGTGGCGGTCGTAATGAATTTAATGAAGCTAATATGAAATTAGCTCTTAATTTAGAACATCGGTATAATCTATTTGGTTCTTTAAACAGTGCATTTTTTGTAGATATTGGAAATATTTGGAATGTCCTGGATATTGTGGAAGATGAGGCATCAACATTTACCTCTTTTTCCGATTTAAAAGATATCGCTATAGGCTCTGGCTTTGGCTTGCGTTACGATTTCAACTTTTTTATTTTAAGGTTTGATATCGGCTTTAAAACCTATAACCCAGGCAGATCTTTAGGCAACAGATGGTTTAAAGAATACAATTTTGGGCATGCGGTTTATAATGTTGGGATTAATTATCCTTTCTAAGCCAGTTTATTTTATTAATTTTGTAAACCTAATTCAACTTAAATTATGAGTCACAATATCAAACCAGGTGTAGCAACCGGAAAAGAAGTACAAGAAATATTCAATTACGCGAAAGAAAAAGGATTTGCCCTTCCTGCAGTAAACGTAATAAGCTCTAGCAGTATTAATGCTGTATTAGAAACTGCTGCTGAATTAAATTCTCCTGTAATTATTCAGTTTTCTAACGGAGGTGCACAGTTTAATGGTGGTAAAGGTCTTTCTAACGAAGATCAAAAAGCTGCTATCGCCGGTGGTGTAGCTGGCGCGAAGCATGTACAAACTTTGGCTGAAGCTTATGGTGCAACTGTAATTATGCATACAGATCACTGTGCTAAAAAACTTTTACCTTGGATCGACGGATTATTAGACGCAAGTGAAGAACATTTCGAAAAAACTGGAAAGCCGCTTTACAGTTCTCATATGATCGATCTTAGTGAAGAGCCTATTGAAGAAAATCTTGAGATTTGTAAAAAATATCTTGAGCGCATGAGCAAGATGGGAATGACTCTTGAAATTGAATTAGGTATCACTGGTGGAGAAGAAGATGGTGTTGACAATAGTGATGTTGATGCTTCAAAATTATACACACAACCAGAAGAAGTAGCTTACGCTTACGAAGAACTAAGTAAAGTTAGTGACCAGTTTACTATTGCTGCTGCCTTTGGTAACGTTCATGGTGTTTATAAGCCAGGAAACGTAAAACTAACTCCTACGATTCTTAAAGACTCTCAGGAATATATTACTAAAAAATACAATGTTGAAGAAAACCATATCGATTTTGTTTTCCACGGGGGTAGTGGTTCTACTGTAGAAGAAATTCGTGAGGCTATTGGATACGGAGTTATTAAGATGAATATCGATACCGATCTTCAATACGCATACCTTGAAGGAATTAGAGACTATATGGGGGAGAACAAAGATTATCTTGCTTCGCAAATTGGTAATCCTGAAGGTGAAGATTCTCCAAACAAAAAATATTACGATCCAAGAAAATGGGTACGTGAAGGAGAACTTACTTTTAAAGCTCGTTTAAAGAAAGCTTTCGAAGATCTTAACAACGTTAATACTTTATAAGAAAACGCTAATAAACAGCTGAAATTCTTTAATTTCGGCTGTTTTTATTTTTAGATATTAATTGCTCTTTTGTAAATGAAGTAGATTGAACAAAGGAGATAAAAACTTGAAATACTATGGCTGCTGCTTGGTTTAAAAGAACACAGAAAGGTATCCAAACCCCTACTGAGGAGAAAAAAGATGTTCCAAAAGGCTTATGGTATAAGTCCCCAACAGGAAAGATCGTTGATGCAGAACAACTAGAAAGCAATTTCTATGTAAGTCCTGAGGATGGTTATCATGTAAGAATAGGAAGTAACGAATATTTCCAAATTCTTTTTGATGATAATAATTATAAAGAATTAGACAAGGGACTTTCTGCCAAAGATCCACTTAACTTTAAAGATACTAAAAAATATACCGATCGATTAAAAACCGCTCAGGATAAAACAGGACTTAAAGACGCTGTAAGAACAGCAGTAGGAAAATCTAAAGGAAAAGAGTTGGTTATCGCATGTATGGATTTTAAATTTATTGGAGGTTCCATGGGATCTGTAGTTGGTGAGAAAATCGCTCGCGCTGCAGATTATGCGATTCAAAATAATCTACCTTTAATGATTATCTCTAAATCTGGTGGTGCAAGAATGCAGGAAGCTGCGCTTTCTTTAATGCAATTGGCCAAAACATCAGTAAAATTAGCACAGTTAGCTGAAGCTAAATTGCCATACATTTCTCTATGTACAGATCCTACCACAGGAGGAACAACAGCTTCCTTTGCGATGTTAGGAGACATTAATATTTCTGAACCGGGTGCACTTATTGGATTTGCAGGTCCTCGAGTGGTAAAAGATACCACTGGTAAAGATCTTCCAAAAGATTTCCAGACTTCAGAATTCCTGAAAGAACACGGCTTTTTAGATTTTATCACCAAAAGATCTGAACTTAAGAACAAGGTGAACCTTTATCTGGATCTTATTCAAAATCAACCAGTAAGAGCTTAATTTTCAGAAAAAGAATTTTCAAACAATACCTAGTAATTGTACAAAAAAGTAGTACATTTGCGGCCTGACAGATAAACTGTCAATACATAAAAATCATTTAAATAATATTGGAATGTATTTAACTAAAGAAAAGAAGGAAGAAATCTTCGAAAAGTACGGTGAAGGAAAATCCAACACTGGTTCTGCTGAAGGACAAATTGCATTATTTACTTACAGAATCTCTCACTTATCAGAACACTTAAAAAGCAATCGTAAAGATTTCAATACAGAGCGTTCTCTAGTAAGATTAGTAGGGAAAAGAAGAAGTCTTCTTGATTACTTAATGAAGAAAGATATCATGAGATATCGTGCGATCATTAAAGAATTAGGATTAAGAAAATAATTTTCAGGGGGCTTTTTGCCCCCTTTTTTTATACAGCATGGGTAGCTGCAAATACCCAAAAATTAGTTCTTTACAATTTAAGATTACTTCAATCTATAAAATTGTCACCCAAAAAGGGTAGTTTTTCATTGGTCTGCCTGCAACGACAACAACACAACTCCTGGCCGTCCAGATAAAGACGGAAAGACCAAATGTTTAACTAAAAAGATCTGGTGAAGTTATTCAGATCAAATATTCAAAATTTATGATTCCACAAACATTTAAAGAGGTTATCGATCTTGGGGATGGAAGAGAAATCTCTATCGAAACCGGAAAACTAGCAAAACAGGCACACGGTTCTGTTGTTGTTAGAATGGGAGACGCGATGCTTTTGTGTACGGTAGTATCTTCGTATACGCCTACAACAATGGATTTTTTCCCACTTACATTAGATTACCGCGAAAAATTTGCTGCAGCAGGACGTTTTCCTGGCGGATATTTTAAGCGTGAAGCAAGACCTAGCAGCGAAGAAATTTTAGTGATGCGATTAGTAGATCGTGTACTAAGACCCCTTTTCCCTAAAGATTATAAATTCGAAACTCAGGTAATGATTCAGTTAATGTCTCATGATCCTGAAGTGATGCCAGATGCACTTGCTGGTTTAGCTGCTTCAGCTGCGATTCAAGTTTCTGATATACCTTTTGAAGCTCCAATTTCAGAAGTAAGAGTAGCAAGAATAGACGGTGAATTGGTAATCAACCCAAGTTTCGAACAGTTAGAGAAAGCCGATCTTGATATTATGGTTGGTGCTTCTGCAGATTCTGTAATGATGGTTGAAGGTGAGATGGATGAAATTTCTGAAGAAGAAATGGCAGAAGCCATCAAATTTGCGCACGAAGCAATAAAAGTACAGTGTGAAGCTCAATCTAGATTAAGAAAAGCCGCTGGAAAAACTGAAATTCGTGAATACGAAGTTGCTGAAGCTGACGAAGATTTACAACAAAAAATACATGATGCTGTTTACCAAAAAGCTTACGACGTAGCTAAACAGGGAAGCACAAAACAGGAAAGAACCGAAGCTATTTCTAATTTAAAAGAAGAAGTTTTGGCGATGTTTACTGAAGAAGAGCTTGAAGAAAAGCAAAAGCTTATAAGCTCTTACTTTGCTGATGCCCATAAAAAAGCAGTTAGAGATGTAGTTCTTAAAGAAGGTATTCGTTTAGACGGTAGAAAAACTGACGAAATTAGACCAATTTGGTGTGAGGTAGATTACTTACCCTCTCCACACGGTTCTTCAATTTTCACCAGAGGGGAAACTCAGGCGCTAGCTACCGTAACTTTAGGTACATCTAGAGAATCAAATCAAGTAGACCTTCCAACATACCAAGGCGAAGAAAAATTCTACTTACACTATAACTTCCCTCCTTTCTCTACCGGTGAAGCTTACCCAATTAGAGGAACTTCAAGAAGAGAAATTGGGCACGGTAACCTTGCACAAAGAGCGTTAAAAGGAATGATTCCAGAAGATTGTCCTTATACAGTTCGTGTTGTTTCTGAAGTTTTAGAATCTAACGGTTCTTCTTCTATGGCAACTGTTTGTGCTGGTACAATGGCATTGATGGACGCGGGGATTCAGCTTAAAAAGCCGGTTTCTGGTATTGCTATGGGATTAATTTCTGATGGAGAAGATTTCGCAGTTCTTTCCGATATTCTTGGTGATGAAGATCACTTAGGTGATATGGATTTTAAAGTTACCGGTACAGAAGATGGTATCACTGCTTGCCAGATGGATATTAAAATTAAAGGACTTTCTTACGAGATCTTAGTAAAAGCGCTTAAACAAGCACGTGAAGGTAGACTTCACATTCTTGGAAAATTAACCGATACTATCGCGCAACCAAATGAAAACGTAAAAGGACATTCTCCAAAAATTATTACCAGAAGGATTCCTGGTGATTATATTGGCGCTTTAATTGGTCCTGGTGGAAAAGTGATCCAAGAATTACAAAAAGAAACCGGAACAGAAATCGTGATCAATGAAGATCCTGTTACTGAAGAAGGAATCGTAGAAATTCTTGGAACTAAGCAAGAAGGTATCGATAAGGTTCTTGCCAAAATCGATTCAATTACTTTTAAACCTGAAAAAGGAAGTGTTTATGAAGTGAAAGTAATTAAGCTTCTAGACTTTGGGGCAGTTGTAGAGTATCTTGACGCACCAGGAAATGAAGTATTACTTCACATCTCTGAACTTGCTTGGGAAAGAACAAACAATGTTACAGACGTTGTTAACCTTGGTGATGTTATCGATGTAAAATATTTTGGTGTAGACCCAAAAACAAGAAAAGAGAAAGTTTCTAGAAAAGCTTTACTTCCAAGACCTGAACGTACAGAGCGTCCGGAACGTAAAGAAGGTGGTGATCGTAATCACACTAAACGTGAAGACCGTAAACCAAGAGGAGACAAAAAATAGTTATAGTATTTTTTTAATAAAAAGGCATCGTAAATCGATGCCTTTTTTATTTTATAATCATTTTTATTATTAAAAATTAAAATTATCTATTTCGTTAGGGATTAGCGTGTAAAGCCCGTAGTTACTGAAATCAACGCAAACTTGAAGCAGAAAGCCCAACCCGAAATATCATTTTTGGATAGCATCTTATTAAAAATACATAAACATTTTGTAACATTTTTTAGTCTTCCTACGTATAACTATATACAAGAGCTATTCACAATTAAAATCCAGGAGAAGATAGATGAGACAACTTAAAATTACGAAGCAGGTAACTAACCGTGAAACTGCTTCGCTAGATAAGTATTTGCAAGAAATAGGTAAGGTAGATTTAATTACCGCCGATGAAGAGGTAGAATTAGCACAAAGAATTAAAGCAGGTGATAATCGCGCGCTAGAGAAATTAACAAAAGCAAACTTACGTTTCGTTGTTTCTGTAGCAAAACAATATCAAAACCAGGGATTAACCCTTCCCGATCTTATTAACGAGGGTAACTTAGGACTTATTAAAGCTGCGAAACGTTTTGATGAAACTCGTGGTTTTAAATTTATATCCTATGCCGTTTGGTGGATTAGACAATCTATTTTACAAGCGCTGGCTGAGCAATCTCGTATTGTACGTTTGCCACTGAACAAAATTGGATCTATTAACAAGATCAACAAAACCTTTGCTTTCTTAGAGCAATCTCACGAGCGCCCACCAAGTGCTGAAGAAATTGCAAAAGAGCTTGACATGACTATTAATGACGTAAAAGAGTCTATGAAAAACTCTGGTCGTCACGTATCTATGGATGCTCCTTTGGTAGAAGGTGAAGATTCTAACCTATATGATGTATTACGATCTGGTGAGTCTCCAAACCCAGATAAAGATCTTTTACATGAATCGTTAAGAACAGAGATCGAGCGTGCTCTAGAAACGCTTACTCCTCGTGAGGCAGACGTTATTCGCTTATATTTTGGATTAGGAGATCAACATCCTATGACGCTTGAAGAAATTGGCGAGACCTTTGATCTTACTCGTGAGCGGGTAAGACAGATTAAAGAAAAAGCGATAAGAAGATTAAAACATACCTCTCGCAGTAAGATTTTAAAAACCTATTTAGGTTAAAAATATTTAAGATGACAACAGTTTAGTGGCGGGAGTGATGACCCGACCATAAAAATAACTGTTCGTTTTTTGATTGATGAATGACCCCGGAGTGATGACCGGGGTCGCTTCATTTTTGGGCATATCTGAATTGTTTTCAAAATCCGAATAATTAGCTTTTCGTAAATACACTACCATTAACTAAAGAAGCTTCAGGAGAACATAAGAATAATACAGGATGAGCAACCTCATTTGGTTCTGCAGGGCGTTTCATGGGACTATAATCCGTAAGTGCCTCACTAATTTCCGGATCATCTAACCAAAGACTTCATTATGTTGATGAAAATTATAAAGAATAGATTTCACTTCAGAATGTTTCCTAAAAACATGGATTTTCGGTTAAAAATTTAACTCGACTTTTTAAACAGGAAATGATCACTCTTAACCATTATTTAAATTACGTTCATTACAATGTGGGGTATAATGCTCTAAGTAATTTAAGTAGAACTTTTAAAAGGTTTAAAAATCTCCCAGAACATTTATTCAAACTAATAAAACCGGTACATTTTAAGGTCTAATAGCAATAACGAAACATAAATTGAACCTTATAAATATTAAACTTAAATTAAAATCTATTTTTTCTAAGTAAAACTTTTTACATTTGCTGACTATATTTAATAGCAAAAGCTTTTGAATTTATTTGATGAAAAATCAAATATCGAAAATATTTAAGATGACAACAGTTTAGTGGTGGGAGTGATGACCCAACCATGAAAATAACTGTTCGTTTTTTGATTGATGAATGACCCCGGAGTGATGACCCGGGGTCGCTTCATTTATAAGCATTCCTAATCAATCTTTAAGTAAAAGGATAGCAGAGGGATCATTTTATTTTAGTACTTTAGTATTCAACCAATTAATACCAATATAAAAAGATGGGCTGTATGTTATGTTAGTTCGGCCGCTCCGTCTCTTAATGAAAAAGACGTGGACAAAATACTCTCTTGGACACAGTCCTGGAATGCAGAACATAAGCTAACTGGTCTACTTTTGTATTCTGATGGGAATTTCTTTCAGGTAATAGAAGGAGAAATGAATACGGTCAAAAATCTATTCAACAATATTTGCAATGATACGCGACATCATAATCTGATAAAAATCTTTTATAAGGAAATTGAAAAGAATTCGTTTGAATTTTATGAATCAAATTTCATCTCTAAACGCTCTAAAAATTTAAATCATGAGGACGTACCTTATCTAAAATGTCTAAAAACCTTAGATCAATCTTCACAAAAGGCAGTTCGAAATATTCTAAATGCTTTCCACAGCGATAATTTTTAATCTTCGCCATAAACAAGGTTTATAAAATCCTCTTTTGGCAAATCTCCAAAATAAAATTTAGTATCGATATCGGCTAAAAGAGATTCTATTTCTGGCTTATCGTAACGCGCGCCAATTAGTTTATTTTCGATATTAGCAACGGGTTCTTTCCCAAAGAAATCGCCAAAAATCTTAAACTCTTCAATTCGGCCTTTATCCACAAAAATCCGAAGATCGATCTCCCCTATTGGGAATCGCCTTGTTCGTTGAATATTAAATTTAGGTGACCGTCCATAGTTCCAATCCCAAGAGTTATACTTTTCAGCTTTCAGTTTATGCACCCCTTCCCATTCTTCCGGGCTTAGATGATAAGTTTCAAATTCTTCACGCTCTTCGTAAAGTCCTTTTAAAATAATACTTCTAAAGGTTTCGATATCTAAAGGTTCTTCCAAGAACTCACTAATATTAGCTACACGACTGCGCACAGATTTGTGGCCTTTAGACTGAATTTTACTCATTTTCACCTGAAGTGCTTTGGTTACTTCATCCAAATCTGAATCTAGCAGCAAAGTTCCGTGGCTAAACATTCTTTTTACACTACTAAATTGGGCATTTCCAGAGATCTTTCGATCGTTCACTACAATATCATTACGACCTTTCAGCTCGGCTGACACACCTATTTTATTTAGTACTTTAATTACCGGCTCGGTAAACTTTCTAAAGTTGTTTAGGCTTTTTACATCATAATCGGTAATAAAACTGAAGTTTAAATTCCCAAAATCGTGATAAACAGCACCGCCCCCAGAAATTCTACGTACTACTTTAATGTTGTTTTCTTCAACATAAGAATGATTAATTTCTTCAAGCGTGTTTTGATTTCTACCAACAATGATCGAAGGTTCGTTGATGTAAAACAACAAGTAATCCTGACCTTGTTTAAAATTCCGAAGTATATATTCTTCTAATGCCAGATTTAAAAAAGGATCGTTATTTCCTTCATTTTCGATAAAAATCATGCTCTTTTTTCTTTAGTTTTTTCAAAGATATTCAATTAAAGATCGATAAAGAAGTCGCGTAAGCTTTTCCTTATAATCTTTACACGTCAAACATATTCTTAGTATTTTTGTTAGAGAAACATACTGTAACAATGAAAGAAAAAATAATTGCCCCTTCCCTACTCGCGGCAGATTTTGCAAACCTGCAACGCGATATCGAAACAGTGAATAATAGTGAAGCACAATGGTTTCACATCGATATTATGGATGGTGTATTTGTTCCCAACATTTCTTTTGGAATGCCGGTGTTACAGGCGATTAAAAAACATGCTAAAAAACCTTTGGATGTACATCTAATGATCGTTGATCCAGATCGATACATCAAAGATTTTGCAGCGCTCGGAGCAGCTCATTTAACCGTACATTACGAAGCCTGTACCCATTTGCACAGAACTTTACAGGCGATAAAAGCTGAAGGTATGAAAGCCGGTGTCGCTATAAATCCTCATACTAATGTCGATTTATTGAAAGATGTGATAAAAGATATCGACATAGTTCTTATAATGAGCGTTAACCCAGGTTTTGGCGGGCAATCTTTTATCGAAAATACATACTCTAAAGTGAGAAGATTAAAAGAAATGATCCTTAATAATAATGCCGAAACGCTAATCGAAATCGACGGTGGGGTGACCAATAAAAATGCTTTAGAACTTACAAAAGCTGGGGCAGATGTTCTAGTTGCCGGTAGTTTTGTCTTTAAAGCTGAAAATCAATTAGAAACTATTAAAGATCTTAAGAATCTTGCAAACCAATAACGATACCTACGACATTGTAATAATAGGTGGTGGTCCTATAGGAATTGCATGCGGATTAGAAGCCGAAAAACACGGTTTATCCTATGTGATCCTTGAAAAAGGTTGTTTAGTAAATAGCCTTTATTACTACCCTACCAATATGACTTTCTTTTCCACTTCTGAAAAATTGGAGTTGGACGGAATCCCATTTATAAGCACCAATCCTAAACCACGAAAGGCTGAAGCTTTAGAATATTATCGCAGAATTGCTACTTCTAACAAAATGAACATTCGTCTTTTTGAAAAGGTTACTGAAGTAAAATCTGATGCTGAAATAAAAGAAGTAATCACTACAAAAGCTTCTTATAAAGCTAAGAATGTTGTGGTTGCTACCGGTTTTTACGATATCCCAAATTATATTAATGTTCAGGGAGAAGAACTCCCTAAAGTAGCGCATTACTACGACGATCCTCATTATTACGCTACGCAAAAAACCATTGTTGTTGGTGCTAGTAACTCGGCTGTCGATGCTGCTTTAGAAATATATAGAAAAGGCGGAGACGTTACCATGATCGTTAGAGCCGAAGATATTGGACCGCGTGTAAAATATTGGGTTAGACCAGATATCGTAAACAGGATCGAAGAAGGAAGTATTAAAGCATATTTTAATTCGAGCATCAAAGAAATCAAGGAAAACGAGGTGATCGTGCAAACGCAAGATGGCGAAGAGCATATAGAAAATGACTTTGTGTTGCTTTTAACCGGTTATCGACCTAATTTCGAGTTTTTAAATAAAATAGGAATCGCTTTAAAAGACGAAAGCAAGCGAATCCCGATGTATGATGAAAATACAATGGAAACCAATATTCCCGGGATTTATCTAGCCGGCGTTATTTGCGGTGGGATGGAAACTCATAAATGGTTTATAGAAAATTCACGCATTCACGCAAAACTTATTGTAGCCAACATTGTTGGATAAAATTTAACATCTCGTTGCAAGCTCTGAAGTTTGAATCCGAAAATCTTTTTTACAATTTCAAACCAAGCCTCTAAGAATTAAATATTGATGATCGATTATAAAATCTAATCCCAGATTATACAATTTCAAGATTTATTTTTTCTGAATTTGGGATCTCTTTTTTTTAACTTAAAATAAATTAACTCTAGGTATTCATTTTTTCTCCTATGCCAGTTCAATATCATATTCTAAACGGCGATGCCTTAAAAAATCAATTTCCTAAAGCGATTACAGGCAAATTAATTATCGCCCGTGAGTGTTTGATTGAAGGGCCCACGCAGGAAACTGATTTTGACGATTTTTTTGCGAGTAGAGCAACATTTATTTGTAAAACTCATACTGAAACTGAAGAAAATTACATTAAAAACGTAAAATCTGAGTTTCAGAAAATTCTCAATATTACGCAAGACTGCGAAATTAATCTTTGGTTTGAGCAAGATCTATTTTGCCAGGTAAATTTATGGTTTGTAACTTCTTTAATCGCTAAAAATCCACATTTAAACAAGGTTTTTTTAGTGATGCCCAACGAGCATAGCCCATACACCTTTGGCAAATTAGGTGAAGCCGAATTAATTAAAGCCTACAAAGATCGCAAACCAATTAATAAACTCGAGAATTTTGCAGAACTCTGGCGACATTATCAAAATAACGATCTGGAAAATCTTAGACTACTAGCTGAAAAACTTCAAAATAAATTTCCATTTTTACTCCCAGCGATTGAAGCTCATATAGCAAGAATTCCAAAGAAAAATAATCCCGGTCGTCCCATAAACACTATTTTAGAAATTATGACTGACCTGAAAACTGAAGATTTTTCTTCTATTTTTAGAGAATTCTGTAAACGCGAAAGCATTTATGGTTTTGGTGACCTACAGGTTAAAAAACTACTTGAAAAAGCAAAAAAACTTCAATAAAAAACAAAACCCCGAAAGAAACTTTCAGGGCATGTATCACAACATTTTAGTATGTTAAATCAGCACCAATTCCGAGGAACTGATAATTTCATTTCTATTCAATAATTTTCCGTAAAATTCAAGATCATTTTTATCGCTTTTAAACGATTCGTCAAACCATTCTGAAGCCTTATTTACCGGAAAACTAAACACTTTTATGTTCGGATATCCAGAAGGCTCTGACCCTTGATTGATACCAATTTCAATAGCTTCCTCTTTTTTGTTATAAAAAACAAATTTTGCTAAAAAATTATGACGTAGCAAATCAATAAAATCCTGTGGGATTTGTTTACAATCCTTGCATTCCTCGATATATTGATTTACCAATACTCTCAATGATGTTTTAATCTCCTCCGTTCTTAAATAAGATGCCATAGTTTTTAGTGTTTTTTGTTGTTAATACTCAGCGAAAATAATTTCAATCCATAGACTTAAAAAAGCATTTATGTAAGGTTTAACTCGAAGATATAAAACTTTCACAATATCGTTTTCGTGAGTGTCTCAATTTTAACCTACCTAAAATCAGAATCAAATAATTGCTTATTTTCCATAAACTTCTGAAATACAAATTCCTGAAATTTTAAAGCTTAAATTATCATTTCAATAAAAATGGCTATATTTTAAAAAAATTTGAATTTTATTTTAACAAAATGAATAAAATAGTTCTCTGGTCACTTTGTGCTGCATTCGCAGGTTTTTTATTCGGATTTGATACCGTAGTAATATCGGGAGCTGAGAAGCAATTACAACAAGTATGGCAAAGCTCTGATGCTTTTCATGGTACATTTGTAATTGGTATGGCATTATGGGGTACGGTAGCGGGAGCACTTTTTGGCGGTTTCCCTACTAATTTCTTCGGAAGAAAGAAGAGTCTCTTTTTTATAGGAATCTTATATGTAATTTCGGCACTAGGATCTGCTTTGGTAGACGATCCTTATACCTTTGGGATATTTCGATTTGTTGGTGGCCTGGGCGTTGGCGCTTCAACCATCGCTGCACCAGCTTATATTTCTGAAATCGCTCCTGAAAAAGATCGTGGCCGCCTAGTTGCTTTTTACCAATTCAATATTGTTTTAGGGATGTTAGCCGCTTATGCCTCAAATTATCTCTTACGGGAAACTGGCAGCGAACCCTGGCGTTGGATGGTTGGTATGGAAGCTTTACCTGCCTTGATCTATACTTTTTTGGTACTTATTATTCCACAAAGTCCGCGCTGGTTGATCTCACAGGGTAAGATCGCAAAAGCAAAATCTATTTTATCCAAAATCGACACTTCTAAAGATCTGGATGCAAAGATTACTGAAATTAAAAGACAGGCCGATCACGGAAGATCTTCAAAAGAAAATATTTTTATGAAGAAGTATAGAAAACCCTTAATTCTGGCTTTTCTCATTGCTTTTTTTAATCAATTTTCTGGTATAAATGCACTGCTATATTACGCACCAAGAATTTTTGAGGAAGCAGGATTAGAGGAAAGCGCTTCACTTATGAGCAGTATTGGCGTTGGAATAACAAATATCATTTTTACATTTATCGCGCTCTTTCTTATCGATAGATTAGGACGAAGAACTTTAATGTATATCGGCTCGATTGGTTATGTCATTTCTCTGGCAATGGTTTCGGCCGCATTCTTTTTGGATTGGGGTGGATTAAGCGTACCTATTTTTATCTTTATATTTATAGCCGCTCATGCTATCGGGCAGGGATCTGTAATTTGGGTTTTTATTTCTGAAATTTTTCCAAACCATTTACGCGCAGGCGGGCAGGCATTTGGATCTTCTACGCATTGGGTATTGGCTGCTATTATACCATCTTTGGTGCCCATTTTATTTGGAAGTATAGGGCCTGGTTGGGTATTTGCCTGTTTTGCGTTTATGATGGTATTGCAATTACTGTTCGTAAAATTTATGATGCCAGAGACCAAAGGAAAATCTTTAGAAGATCTTGGCCTAGGCCTTTCTGAAAGAGAATAATTTATTGGCTCTACCAATGGGTAAAATACCCCGAGGCTTGCCTCGAAATTAAAAATTTATATTCAACGAATGCCTTACGGGCTTGCCCTAAGATAATTTACTCTTCTTCATAAATTCCTTTAGTGGTCATTACAATAGGTTTTATAGTGCCATCTTCGTTGTATTCCATTCTTTGAATACAAACAGATCGGCTATAACTTGAACCATCATTTTGAATCCCACCATTATGGTAAATAAAATACCATTCGTCATTAAAATCTACTATCGCCTGGTGGTTGGTATTGCTATTTCCTGCAATTTCATTTAAAATACCTTTGTATTCGTAAGGCCCTTCAATATCATCTGCCATGGCGTAAGCAATCTTTTCGGGGAAACCAGTAGCATATGTCAAATAATATTTTCCATCTTTTTTATGGACCCATGGCGCTTCAGTAAACTCAAAACCTTCAAAATCGATTTTTTTAATTTTACCGTCAATTTCTATCATATTATCTTTAAGCTTTGCATAGTAGCAAACCCCATTACCCCAAAAGATCCAGGGTTGATCGTTGTCATCGATAAATATCGCAGGATCAATGCACGTCCAGGAGTGGGTTGAAGCAAAACAATCTTCATTAGTTAATAATGGTTCTCCCAATGCATCCTTATAAGGCCCTTCTGGTTTATCGGCTACGGCAACACCAATACCATTCCAGTTGGTACTTATGTACCAGTAATATTTTCCGTTTCTTTTCTCTACATGACCGGCATAAGCATCACCACTGGTGGCCCATTTAAAATCGGTGACTTTTAAAGGTATAGGATGTTCTTTCCAGGTTTTCATATCCTTTGTAGAGAATACTAGCCAATCTTTCATTTTATAACCTTTTTGACCACCTTCGTAATCATGGCCGGTAAACAACCATAAAACATCATCCTCTACAAATGCTGCGGGATCTGCCGTATATTTATGTGTGAAAATTGGGTTCTGATTGGGTTCAAAAATCATAGATGAATCTTGCTGTGCATAAGTATTCACTGCAAAAAACAAACATATCACCACTATAAAAATGCTTCTTATTATCATTAATCTGAATTTATTCTTTTTCGGGTACACCGCCCCACTTCTTATTAATACGTTCTAATTCTTCTTTGGTTATGCCAATTACGCTACCATGACGGGGAAAAAAGTCTTTTGTAAAACTTTCTGTTTTTTCTGAAAAATTGAAAAGATCTGTACTACGCTGAAATTCGTAACGACCATTTGAATACAGATCGTACATTAAGATGTATTCGTCACTATTATTCAGTTTAAATACAGAAGATCCCTCAACATTTATTTTTGTGTCTGCATAAGCATCTAAATACTTAAAATCTTCTTTCCAAGGTCCACTCAAAGATTTACTAATAGCTTGCTGAATTCCGTTTTTAAATTCTTTACCGCTGCTATCTTTAGTATTTCCCTTATAGAACAAATGGTAAATCCCATCTTTATAAATGATATCACCATCGATTGCACCATATTTTGCGCGAAACATTAAAGTAGGTTCATTTTCAAAACCGCTGAAATCTTCGTTAGCGTAAGCGCTATAAAAATCAAGATTATCCTGCCCCTTAAACCGAATCGTAAAATAAATGAGATATTTATCTTTAGCCTTATCGTAAAAAGTTTGTGGAGCCCATACCCACTGTACATTTTCAAAATTTTTAGGGTATTCTTTTCTAAAATCTATTGCTGTACTTTTCCAATCGATCAAATTATCAGAATGCATCAAAACAATTCCGGGATTACTTTCCCAGCCATTTTTTACAGTAAACATATCTGTAGCTACTATAAAAAACTTGTCGTTATTTCTTAAAATATGAGGATCACGAATACCTCCGGAATTCGAAATACTATCTGAACCTATTATAGGTTGATTATTATTTACAGCTTTCCAATTTTTAGCATCTTTGCTTACTGCAAATCGCAACTGCTCTTGAAGTTCGCCTTTTCCTGTTCCTTCAAAATAGGCAAAAAGATACGCCTGCATGTTATTTTGGGCAATCGATATTTGCGAAAGCAATAACAAGACTAACAATCCCAATTTAAATTTCATACTTCAGTTTTAAAAATCGAAATTCCACTGATCAGCTAATATTTCAGCTTCATTTTTAGTAAGATGAATCACAGCACCGTGCTTTGGTGAAGAAAAATTAGTGGCTTTCATCGCTCCTTCATTAAAATAACCAAGATCTCTGAAATTTTCAAAATCTGAAGTTTCCAAAAATCCAAAGTTATGCGGCTGAATTCCGTAGATATCATACATCAAGATCCATTTATCTTCGCCATTAACTTTCCAAACGTTTGGGGCTACACTGGCTTTAGTTTCTTTATCTATCCATTTTTCTTGATTATTGATAACCTTGATTAATTTCTGAAGAAATTGCCTGCTTTATTCCTGGAGTGCCATCATGCGGAGTACAAAACATATGAAATTTATCGCCAATTTCACTAATATCAGCATCGATATAAGATACATCTTTTGGATGAACGAAGATTAATTTTGGCGGACTTAGCAAACTATCAAAGTTGTCGTTCACATAAGAATAATACATCCGATTGCGCTTATTTCCCATTCTCTAGTATAATACAACATCAATTTACCTTCTTTCGAATCAAATATCGTCTCTGCGCCCATGCTGTTCCAACTTCTTTAAGACCAGGAAACGAGGCATCTAGGCGAATGTTAGTTTTACTCCAATTAATTAAGTTACTGTACTTCATAAGAACGAATCCATGGTTATTCCCCAAAAAAATATTTTTCGCCATCACGCTGCCATTTTTTCTGCTTTAATTTCATTATTTTCATAGGTATTTTGATGTTTTTCAGATGTAGATCCACGCTAACATACCGAATACAAAAACCACTAAAAAACTTGAAACAAAACCACTTTTTTGCATGCTTAATTGTTAAATACAATTTTATTCGAATACAGATAATTCCCACTCATCTTTCCAGCGAATAACTGGTTTTTCGTCCTTCCACTCTATAGGCAACCAGATATAGCGGCCATCAATATGATTTTTAGGTTTCCAGCGGTCTGCCATAAAGATAAAACTATCTTTTTTTCCCTGTACTGGTAACACAAAAGTACTTTGTGAAAAGAAAGTTTTGTCGGCATCCTCTCCAACAGCCGGGTTACCTAATTTTTCCCAGGGACCCATGATAGATTTTGCTCTAAACGAACGAGCAGCATTGGGATCCCAACCGGTTAACCCGGAAGTAATCATATAATAATAACCATCTTTCTCGAAAATCGCAGGTGCTTCATTCTGTCCACCGGGTTGCATCCTCACCCACTCTCCGGTAAAATTAAGGTAATCATCGGTTAATTTTGAAATATGCAACGTCTGGTTTTCTTCCGAAGAGGTAATATGATATGCCGTACCATCAGTATCGATATAAACCGTCATATCACGGGACATTTGTCCTTTATCAAAATCACGTCTAACAAACATTCCTTCAGCTAAAGCTTTTCTCCATTTTGGCGTCCACCATTTTTCTGGATCTCCATTTTCAGGAGTATCTTTCCACTCTTCTTTAAAATTTCGCGGCCATTCTTCAGCATTGGGACGATACGATTTTAAATAAGTAAATGGTCCTGTTGGCGAATCGCTAATGGCTACTCCTGTTCTTGCTGCGGAATATCCTTGATCTTTTAATTCCAGATGAAACCACATTACATATTTATCTGTTTTTTCATTGAAAACCACTTTTGGGCGTTCCATAACGCTTCCCGAAGTAATTTCTGAATTTGGATCTTTTGCTACTGAAAGCGCTACGCCTTCATTTTTCCAATTATATAAATCTTCTGAAGTATATACTGTTATCCCAACTCGTGCTAAACTAGATTTTCCTTTATGCTCGCCATACCAATAGTAAGTTCCGTCTTTAAATAAAATTCCACCGCCATGTGCATTGATGTGTTCACCATCGGTATCCTTCCAGATTTCTCCTGGATAGAATGCTTTATAATTAGGTGAAGAAAATTGCGCTTTTAACCCAAATTGGCTAAAAACCAATACAAATAAAATGAGGTAATTAATTTTTGGATTTTTCATATTTCGTGGGGGAAATTAATGAGCATGATCGATTGGAATAGTATGCCCACTCCAAATTTTCTTTTGTGTCCAGGCTTCGGCAGGTGCCGTCCAGAATTCATCTTCAGAAGAAAGTCCTAAAACTAAAAATGCTTCTGTACTTAAATACAAGCTGCCGGTAGAAATATAACCTTCACCGATATTATTCTGATGCCCCATAAGACCAACCTGAAGCCAACCTTCTTTATCAAAAGTTCCTTCAGCTTCAATTTGATTTTTAATTACTGCATATAATGCCGACCGTACTTGTGCAGGATTGAGCTCTTCACTCAAATTTTTCCATAAAGCTACTTGAGAAAGCGTCTGAAAAGCACCAAATCTATACGCTAAAGATCGTCCTATTGGCGGATAAGTTCCGTTAGGAGAAATTAATCGTTCCTGAATACTGGCATAGCGTTTGGCTCTGTATTGTACTTTTTCAAAATCTTTTTCACGACCAATACCTTCTTCTTCCATCGTTTTTAAAATATCCATTAGAAAAGGTTGAATCACGAAACTATTGTAATAATCCCAATGGAAATTAGGGCCATCACCATACATTCCATCTCCTAAATACCATTCCATATGCTTATTGATAGGGTAAGCTAATCGAACTACATCAGCTTTTCCATCAAACTTAAGCAAAGCAGCTTCTACCATTCCGGTAAATAATAACCAATTGCTGTAGTAAGGCTGAATATCGCGGGAAGATTTTAATGCAGCGATTACATTTTGCTTCGTTTCTTCTGAAAGCGGATCCCAAAGCTGGGTAGGCGCTCTAAGCAATCCCTGAGCAAAAAATGCAGCATCTACCAAAGGTTGTGCATCTTTATTGAAATTCATAAAATCTGGTGATTCGGGATCTGTTGCTTTATCAATCGCTTTTCGAGATAATTCGATATATTTTTTTCTTAATTTTCCTTCTTTGGTATTATCTGGTCCCAATTCTAACCAAGGCGCAATACCCGATAAAGTTCGGCCAAAGGCTTCTAAATAAGTTACATGTTTACGATCGTCCCAGGCTCCCGGTGAACGCTCTACCGGCATATTTGCTTTAAGCTTTCCTTCTGCCAAATTGGTTAATACAGGATCGGCTATTTTTACAAGCGATTCTACATAAAATTCACGTACTTTTTCAGGTTTAGGCTGATCTAACTCTTGCGCCAATAAATTACCTGTACATATAAAAAAGACAAACAATAATTTAATATTCGATATTTTCATAATCTATTATTTCGGTTGATAAACTCGTACATAATCTATTTTATAATATTTTGGGAATGCTGTTGTTTCAGGGTTGCCTCCATTACTTCCAATTGCTAAATTCAACAGTAAATAATGCGGTTGCTGAAAAGGATTAAAACCATCTGGATTTGTTGCAGTTGCAACATCGATTGTATTGAGCAATTCCTCATCTAAATAAATAGTAATCGCTTCTGAAGTCCACTGCATTTTCCAGATATGAAATTTATCTGCCCAGTTTGGATCTTTTTCGAGGAACTTTGAAAACGGAATTTTTTCACTATCCCAAGCCACGTAATCGGTTTGGCCTTTCCATGCTGCATTTGCTAAAATTGCAGGCTTTTGATCGACCAAATAATATTCCATCACATCAATCTCTCCATTAGAGGGCCATCCTTTTTCGATACCAAGCGTCCAGATTGCCGGCCACATTCCCGTGGCGGTATCTATTTTAGCTTTTACTTCTAAAATTCCGTATTTAAAACTGAATTTCCCTTTGGTATTTAAACTTGCAGAAGTGTATTCGGCAAACGCTCTGTTTTCTTTCCAGTTTTCACTTTCAGCCTTAAAATTAGGATTTTTTATTTTTTCTCGTCTTGCTTCAATCATTAAAAATCCATCATTTACAATAGAATTTTTAGCCTGATACCATTGTAATTCATCATTCCGAACAAATCCTTTTTCGTACGACCAATATTGAATATCTGGGTTTCCTGCTTTATCAAACTCATCTGCCCATATCAACTCATAATTTTCGACTTTCTCTTTGCTCTGCTGGGAAAAGCAACCTGAAAATGAAAACATTGAAATGATTAAAAAGGCTAATTTTAATTTCATTTTTTTAATATATCAGTAAACCACTGAAATTTAAAAAGAAGCTACCCCTTATAAAATAAATTCAAAAAAGGGATAGCTCTCAACTCACACTGTAATATTTTAATTCTCAGTTTGGATATAACTGAGTGCTATTTATATAGAATTTCAAACTATTGCAGCAAAGAAATTATATACGTATAGCTGTATTTATTATCTTCTAAACGATATTGTCTATGCGGATACTGCCCCCAACTGTTATCTCCGCCTAAACCACGTTGATTTAAATCTACATGAAGAAATACCTTATCCTGAACTTTAACATCAGTAGTATGTCGCTGGGCTTTATACTCTCCCGGATCCAAATCTTCTGTAGCAACATTTAAAGCGCTAAAACCTAATGGCTGTTCTCCGATGATTTTTAGGCCTTTTCCATTTTTATTTTGAAGTTGAATCCAACGCGCATCGGTTTTATAACCGGCCTCTTGCGGGCGAATATAACCCCAGGTAAACTGATTTTCGACTTTGTCTTCATAGATTCCTAAAAACGCTGAAGTATTTCTATCGGAATAGTTTTCCAATGGACCACGACCGTAATATTCCAAATTTTCATAATCTCCCGGTAAGATCATGCGCATTCCAAAACGTGGAAGTTCAGGTAAATCTTTTTCAGAATTTAAGTTGGCGGTTACTCTAATGTCTCCGTTGTTTTGAATATGATATTCAACTGTATAGGGAACATCAACTCCGGCTAACTGATAAGTCACGGTGATCAGCTGACCGTCTTTTGCTTTTTTAGCAACCTCAACATTTGTCACTTCTGAATTATGCGTCGCCTCTTTCCAGGCTTTTAATCTTTGTGGCATGTGATTACCAAAATCATTATCGGTAGGCGCTCTCCAAAAATATGGCTGTGGAAATACTGATATTGGTGATTTTTCACTGCCTTTTAAATGATAGGCTTCAAAGCTTCCGGTTTCAGTATTAAAAACACCTTCCACCATATCATTTGAAAATTGAAGTTTATCACCTTTCTTTTTAACTTTTAACTTACCAGAAGTTTCAGTTTTGGTTTCAGTAAAAAATGTATTCTCACCAATTTTGAATTGTTCTCTGGCAATTTCGTGCCCCGCAGGAACCATTGCTTTCGTCTTTTTAGTATAAGCGTATACACTTAGGAAATATTCTTTATCCTGAAGTTCTGGTAAATTCACAGAAATCGATTTTGAAGTATTTGGAGCTACTTCAATAGTAAACTTTCCGGTTTTTGCAACTTCTCCATCGGCAAGTAATTCCCATTTAAAATCGAAAGCATCCAAATTCGTAAAATTGAACTTGTTTTTTATCGAAAGATCATTTCCATCTAAGTCAAATTTGATGTTTTGATATACTTTTTTCACTTCCTCTAAAGCCGGATGAGGTTCACGATCGGCAGTCACGAGTCCGTTAGCATTAAAGTTCTGGTCGTTTTGTAGATGCGCTGCACCAAGATCTCCACCATAAGCCCAAAACTCACGTCCATCTTCGGTTTCCGTTCGTAATCCCTGGTCTACCCAATCCCAGATAAAGCCACCTTGCATGTGATCGCTGTTATCGATAATATTCCAATATTCCTGAAAGTTTCCGTTACTATTTCCCATCGCATGAGAATATTCACACATTATAAAAGGACGTTCTTTGGTATCATCCTCAGCATATTTTTTCATATGCTTAATGCTTGGATACATAGGGCACACGATATCGGTATTGCGGTTTTCACCAGCCTGTTCAAATTGCACTTTACGGGTAGTGTCCCGCTCTTTAATCCAGTCGTAAGCATCGTAAAATACGGGGCCATTTCCACTTTCATTACCCAAAGACCAAACAATGATTGAAGGATGATTTTTATGAAATTCTACCATACGTTGAATTCGGTCCATATGCGCCGGTGCCCATTCTTCTAAATAAGCTGGATGCTTAGATTTGTCGAAATTACCCTGCCACTCTGCTCCCATAGCATGAGTTTCGATATTCGCTTCATCAACAATGTACATTCCGTATTCATCAGCCAATTCATAGATATACGAATCGTGTGGATAGTGACTCATTCGAATCGCATTGACGTTATTCTTTTGCATTACCTCGATATCCTTACGCATCATTTCAGGATCTGGCGTATGGCCTTTATCGGGATGATGTTCGTGTAAGTTCACTCCATTTACCGTAATAGCCTGTCCATTCACCATCAGCTGCGCATTTTTGATTTCCACTTCACGGAAACCAGTTTTACCAGCAATAGCGGCAACTTCATTGTCTTTTTTATCTAATAAAGCAATCGAATATTGATAAAGATTTGGAAATTCGTTACTCCATTTTTGAACCTCAGCAAGATTTTTACTGAAGCTAACTTCTGTTGCTTTTTTATCTAATGCTTTGGTTTCAGTATAGACTTCTTTACCAGAAGGATCCATTAATGTGAATTTTACTTTTGGCTTTTTGATGCTTCCTTTATCAAAATCTTTCAATTTTATGTTGGCGTTTAATTCGCCGTCAGTATAATCGTTACTCAAGCCACTGGTTACAAAGTAATCCCAGATCGTTGTTTTAGGAACGGCCTGTAAATATACATCACGCTCCAAACCACTTAAACGCCAAAAATCCTGATCTTCGAGATAGCTTCCGTCGTGCCATCTAAAAACCTGAACCGCTAAAAGATTTTCACCATCTTTTAGAAATTCAGTAATATCAAATTCAGCCGGCGTTTTAGAAGCTTTGGTCATTCCTGCTTCTTCACCGTTTACAAAAATTCTGGCATAACCAGAGATTGATCCAAATCGAAGAATAATCTCGTGGTTGTCCCACTGCTGCGGAACAGAAAAAGTTCTGCGATACGTCCCTACCGGATTATAAATTTCTTCATCACCATCTTTAGAGTTTTTGTTGATGATTTCTCCACTTTCGGTTTTTTCTTCCGAAGGAAATCCGATATAAGGCGGATTTTTAGGATGCGGATAAGTTACATTGGTATAAATAGGAAGATCAAAGCCTTCTAATTCCCAATTAGAAGGAACCTTGATATCGTCCCATTCACTGTCGTTTAGTGATGATGAATAAAAATCTTTTGGTCGCTCGCTAGGATGTTGAACGATATTAAATTTCCAGGTTCCGTTTAAACTTTGGTATAAATCGGATGATTCCGGTTCGTTTTTTAAGGCTTTAGAAGCTGAAGTGTAAAGCACAAAATCGCTACGCCCTTCCAGTTTATTTCTATCTACTTTTGATGGATTTTCCCACTCGTTTTGCTGCGCATACGTGGTTGTAAATAACAGTAAACCAAGAAGGCTAAAAAAGGTCTTTTTCATATTTTTAGTAAATCAATTTTTTATTTTGAATTTTAAAGTTCTTCGTACCTTTTTAAAGCTTCAACAAAATAATAATCTCCATAGGTTAATGGTACATCTACCTCAGAATTTGCCGGTTTACTACCCACACCGTGTTTCAAAAGAAATCCACCCAATTCATTTTGTTTGGCTAAATATTCATCTGACATCAGGCTAGACAACATTTTTTCAGCAGCATTAAAATAGTTCTCGTCGTCAGTATATTTGTACAATTCTAATAAAGCAGAAGCAATAACCGCAGCGGCGGAACTATCGCGTAAATCATCAGGGATGTCTTCAGCATCAAAATCCCAGTAAGGCACCATATCTTCTGGCATATTTGGATGCTCTAAAATGAACTTTGCAATATTTTTAGCCTGATCCAAATATTTTTGGTCTTTGGTTTCACGATACATTAAGGTGTACCCGTATAATCCCCACGCTTGTCCACGAGCCCATGAAGATTCATCTGCAAAACCTTGTGCGGTAATTTTTGATTTCGCTTCTCCGGTTTGTTCATCATAAATTAATTCATGATAAGTACTATAATCATCTCTAAAATGATTTTTCATGGTAGTGTTGGCGTGATTAATAGCTATTTCGCGATATCGCTCATTACCGCTATGATCGGCAGCCCAAAAAAGAAGTTCCAAATTCATCATATTATCAATTATGACTACCAAATCTCCTTTTTCTGCTTTATTCCAAGGAGCACTATCCCAAGACCGGATTGCTTTTACGGTATCGTTGTAGCGAGTAGCTAAAGATTTAGCGCTTTCCATTAGAATGTCATTATACTCTGGTTTTGGATCGATACGGTTGGCATTACCGAAACTACAATACATCATAAATCCTAAATCGTGTGTACTGGTATTTTTAGCTTCTCTTTCTAAATGTGCAAGAATACGCTCTGCTTCTTGTTTTAAAGTATCTTTTCCTGTTTCTTCGTACAAATAAAGCAATGTACCTGGATAAAATCCACTAGTCCACCAACCAGAATTACTTGCTTCAAATTCTTCTTTTTTAGGGTAAAAAGTTTTTGGATACTCTCCCTCTACAATTTTGCCAGCCATCGACAAATATTGATTTGCTGCTAGTTGCGTAACCGAATCAATTTTTTCTTCTGAAATTGATTTCGTCAATTTATTTTCCACTGCTTCGGTCGCTTCAGAAGAAGTTTTATTTTCTTCCTGATTATCTTTACAGGAGATCGCTGCGCAAAGCACAAACGAAAGACCTAATACTTTTAATGAATTCATGATTATATTTAATATTTATTTTAATGGTAAATTTTTAATTTCAAGAACACGGATCATCGTAGGTTTAGCGGTTGCCACGCCCTCCCCATCAATCTGATAAACTTTTTGTGCAAAAACATGTAATTTCTCTTCTCGCTTCCAAAGTTCTAAATCGTAATTTGGCTCCCATTCTCCTACAGATTCTTTAGTTAAATCGATTACATTCCATGACTCTTTGCTACCAATTTTATTGTAAGCCATAGAAATTTTATTTCCTCTTTCGGCATCCCTAAAAAGAAGATAAAAAATTGGCTTATCTTGAGTTTCTTTCAGCAAAATTTCAGGTCTGGAAATTGGGATTTTCTTTGTTCCTCCTCCACCTAGCCGAAATGAAGAGTCTCTGAAGTTTGTATTTTCATGCTTCCATTTTCCTTCTTCAAGATAAATAATTTGATAATTTGTTTTATTATCTTCAGTCCAATAGGTTACAATATAAGGATTTCCATTTTTATCTGCAGTCATCGATGTTTGATTGATCAATTCACTTTTCTGCGGAATTTTCCAGGCATATTCTGCAGATGATGCGGTAATTGGTAAATTGTATTTTTTTCCATTAGAACGTTCCCAAGTTTTACCACCATCTTTAGATCTCGCATATGCCATATCATGATTGGTAGAAACATCCCAACTCTCTCGCCACACCCAAGATAAATGAATTGTCCCTTGTGAATCTACACAAGCCTGCCAATAGGCATTACGTTCTCCTTCGCCATCGATTAAATTATCTTGTAGATCTTCCCATTGCTGATTTTCGATATTATACAATTTGGAAACTAACTTTCCTTTTCCAGACTGGCCTGATCGATATAGAAAAAAAAGATTTCCGTTTTTAAGATTGTAAAATTGAGGATAAGAAAGTTTATTTTCATCCTTACCTGTCATATTTTGTTTGTCTCCCAACTGCGTACTTAAAGCAGCTATACCCATTGCATAGTTCAACGGATTATCATGATGGTCCCAGCTAGCGTGGAGTTTATTATTACCATCTAAGGCGATGCTAATTGCGTTATGAGCATCTTTTGTGTTTCCGGTAAAATCACTATTAGCTAAATCGAAATTTGATGAATTCAGCTTCCTTTTAGCGATAATCATTTTTCCGTTTTCATCATAATAAGCTAAAAACTGATGCGTGGAATCAGAAGTAATTGCATTCTTACGGAAAATCACAGTATTTATTGAGTTGTTTGCCCAACCCTCGCCTACTTCTACAACCGTACTACTAATTGAAGAACAAGAAGCCAAAAGAATTATAGAAAGGATATAAAAAATGATGTTTTTCAACATTTAGTAAGACTGTATTTGCGGTACAATATTTCTTTTTTTATAAGATTTTATATGGCATAAAATGACTTTTTAAGAGGGGCAAATGATTCAAATATGAATTACAACCTATTATATCAAGAAAATTATGGTATAATATAAAAAAGTAGAGAATAAAAGATTTAATAACTTAAATTCTCTACTTAAGATTAACAAAGATAAATTGCCTATATCAATAAATTATTATATCAATCAACATTATCCTCATCTTCAACGGCACTTTCCCAACTATCCCAAACTTTCACACTTGAATCGTAGCCATCGTAACCATAGTTTTGACTCAATTGTCCTTTTGTATTGGCTGTTATAGCACTATTGGGTATTGGCCAGTATACATTTCTCTTATCCATAGTATAATAAAGTGTATTATTAGGTACTACTATTCCCTCCGGATACTTATTATATAGTGTATAATGGATTATTCTCTGATACCAGTAACTTCCCCCAGATTCATCTGTTCCAGACTGCTGATCCCAAGTATCCAGACTATAGGTATTTCCCCATTCATCTGGCATTCCACTCATGGCTAAGCAGTGTGAAATTCGGGTTAATTCTACATTTCTCCATTCTTCCAAATATAGTTCTCTCCCCCTTTCAGCACAAATATCTCCGATTGTTACATCAGTATACAACTGAGAAGCATTGGCTCTTTCTCTAATAGTATTAACATCTTGTGTAGCACCAGCTATATTTCCTTGATAAAATCTTGCTTCTGCTCGCAATAAATAAGTTTCTGCTAATCTATAAAGATACCAGTGAGCGGAACTTCCCGTTGAAGCACCGTAAAAGCTATTTGAATTTGGGTTACTTTCATTAACTACATCATGTAAGTATATTTTATATAGCGGAAAATCAAACCAATCACGAATCGTATCTCTAGTTAATAAATTACCACTCTCGCTGTACATTCTGAAATTCTCTCCATAATCTTCTGAAGAAGGATCACTATATTCCAAATCCTCCATATTAACCCAATTTCCTACCTGACTATTATGCCTCAAATCTTGCTCATCTTCAACTCCATTAACTACCCACATCGGTTCTTGCGAATAATAAGATGCACTAATTGTGGCTATTCCACGACCAAAAGCTCGTGTGTAGTCATAATTTGGATCATAATTTGAATTATTCAAAGAAAATCTATCGGCAGCTCTTTTGCCATCGCTAGGAGTAATGATATTTGCTGAATTCCAAAATGGACCGAAAATACGCATAGAATTAAACGGAACAAATGATTGTGCACCTCCATTAGGAATAATCATTATGGCTTCAGTATTTGCTGAAGTTACTTTGTTTTCAGGTCTATGTAGATCCCAAACAACATTTCTGGTAATCTCCCAAGTGTTTGCATTTCCTCCTTCATCAAAAGTTCCAAAAGAACTTTGCATAAGCGCATAACCAGATTCATTAATTAAAATATCTGCTTGCTCTTCAGCCTCTGCAAAGCGGCCTGATGCTAGATAGCATTTTATCAAAAGTTGCCTACAAGCAGCCTTATTTACCTGCCCTAAATAATTTAAACTCGATTGTTCTGGCACCCATTCTACTGCTTTTTCCATATCTGAAGTAATCATCTCTATGATTTCTTCCTTTTTAGTGGAATAATAATTTTGTTTCGGAACCTCCAGTATTTTAGTAATCAAAGGAATATCACCGAACTGATAAACTAAATTAAGGTATCTATAAGCTCTATGAAAATAAGCTTGTCCTCGGTATTTATTTTTCACTTCTTCGCTTAATCCATCTACTTCATCGATATAGGTTAAAACTGTATTCGCATATTTAATTCCATTGTAACCTTCATCCCAGTAATAACCAAGATAAATCCAATCGGTAGTAGCCGTTGAAAAACCTCCAGTTGGTACAATAGTATTTGCATAATCTGCAGCTGTAGGGCTATTATCTGTTTTACCGTATTTTGCCATATCCGAGAATACATATTCTGTCCCAATTGGCACACTATTGGACGCATATTCATAGTGAATCCAGTACCCTCTAAGTGATTTGTCCGCCATTGCAATTGTTGCTTCTAAACCAGATTCTGTTGAAAAAGTAGCTTCTGGTTCATAAAAGGATAACGGATCTGGTTCAAGAAAGTCTTCAGAGCATGATGTAATCATCATAGTCGCTAGAACTAAAGCTGCAACCTTCGCAATCTTATTTTTATTGAATTTTTTCATCATTATAGCTTTTCTTAAAGGGTTAAATTCATACCAAAATTGAACATACGTGTAGCCAGTCCTCCTGTTTCAGGATCTCCAAAGTATTCCCAATCAGCAGCCCAGGTAGCTACATTTCTAATCGAAGCAGAAAATTTTACTCGTTGGACATTCCATTTCTGAGTAATTTCAGTAGGCAGAGTATAGGCAAGTGAAATATGATCTAATCTTATAAAATTACGATTGTATAATTTTGGTGCACTTGCACCGGCAGGAGCTATAGCATCTAAGCGTGCCCAATCGTTAGTTGGATTATCTACCGTCCAATAGGGATTTACAAATGGATTGTAATTATTGGTATATAAACTCCCTGAGTTATAATTATTCATAAAACGACCACTCACAGATTTATGGCCCATGTATGAGTACATGTTTATGGCCAGTTCCCAATTTTTATAGCTAAAATCATTACGGAGTGACCAGTTTACTGGTGGTGCTGTTTGTCCCAAAAATACCTTATCATTGTCGTTATAGACCGGTGTTCCATCTTCTTTATCATCCTCAGTGTAGTTATTGGCTATTTTTGGATCTCCAGGTCGCTGACCATACCTTGCAGCTTCTTCCCATTCATCTTTTTGCCAAATTCCTGTTACTTCATAATCCCAAATTGTGGAAATTGGTTTTCCAATAAACCAACCATTTGATAGATCATCTGCCTCTTTTCTTCCAATCACATTTCCATTGGCATCAATAATATCCTCCATATTTCCATAAAGAGAATTGATCTTATTCTTATTATAAGAGAGTGCGAAACTAGTTCTCCATTCGAAATCTGAGTTCCTTATATTTACAGAGTTTACACTAATTTCCAGGCCTCTATTTTGAACTTCACCAAGATTTGTTGTAATAGATCCAAATCCAGAAAATCCTGGTAATCGCTGCCCCATAATCATATCATTTGTTATCGTGTGATACACATCGATAGAACCATAAATTCGCTGATCTAAAAAGCCATAATCCAAACCAATATTCGTAGAAGTCGTTTTTTCCCATCGTAAATTTGGATTAGCCATTCTATCTATACCCAAGTATTTTACGTCTACAATCTCTCCAGAAGAATCTATGTAACCCATTGTAGCTCCTGAACCAGAACCTAAATTGGCCAAACTAACATAAGGATCTGAAAGTGATCTATTACCATTCTTCCCCCAAGAAACGCGTAATTTTCCAGTGCTCATAGCATCCCATTTAAACCAGCTTTCATTAGTGAAATTCCATGCCACAGAAACAGAAGGAAATGTTGCATAAGGATTAGAAGCTCCAAAGGCCGAATACCCATCTCTTCGAACAGTCCCTGTAATTAAATACAAATCATCGTAAGAATAAAATAACCTTCCCATTAATGCATCAGCAGTTTGGTGAGAATCGTTAGTTGAAAAACCGCTATTATCTAATGTTGCATTCGAGGTATTATGAAAACCTAAAGCATCAGAGGGCTGTATGTTACGAGCATCAATATTATCTGACCAATACTTACGTTCTTCCGCTTCCTGAACAAAAGTAGCTATTATATGATGTTTATCATTTATATGATAGTCCCATGTAATATTGTTATTGAGATTATAGTCAAAATTCTTACTATGGTCTCTATCTACACCTATATTGGCTGCATTCCAGCCGGCATGTTCTGATGACTGAAAATAGCGATTATAATAGAATTGGTATCTAGGTGAAATATTAAAAGAATAAGTAATACCGAATGGCAGCGTAACTTTTGTATTGAAGATAGCATTTAATACAGTAACACCTCGCTCTAATTCCATAAATTGGCGGTCATAATAAAAATTATATCCTCCTATATCTTCACCCATTGGTTGCCTTTCATATTCCCCCATTTCATTTCTAAAATTTCCAAAAGGACTAATTCTAAGCATATTCGAATCCCAATAATTAGTACCCGTACCTACAGTAATATCTCCATCTGTACGATCTTGAAAATTAACATTAGCACCAATTTCTAGCCAATCCGTAATTTGTCCGTTAATCTTCATATTAGCACGAAAAGTGGAATAGTCATTCCCTTTTACAGCACCTTCAGCACTTAGATAACCCATAGATAAATAATAATTTGCTTTATCACCTGCTCCAGAAATACTGGCATTTAAATCTTTATTTATCCCTGTTCTAAACGTACTATCATACCAATCATGCGTTTTTCCATCGATAAAATTATTTAGTAATACCCCCTCTTTTATTCCTAAACGACGTCCCCAAACCTCATTTAAGCTTCTACCTTCAGTTTCAGATATATCTTGATAAGCTAACCACTCGTTTTGTGTTATACCATAATCACTTAATCGATTAGGATTCGAAAAATACCCCAACTGACCCGGTCTATTATTTACATATGCTTCGTATTGACCTGTCTCTTCATTCACCCCGTAAGTTTTTGCAGTTTCCCAATCTTCTCTATATTTGGTATAACCATCTGGGCTATATACTTCGCGATAAGCACTTTTTCTATTGATTGTAATATCAGAATTAATATTTACTACCGGCTTACCCTTTTTTCCCTTTTTTGTAGTTATAATTATAACACCAGCCGAAGCTTTTGATCCATAAACCGCTGTTGATGATGCATCTTTTAAAATATCTATTTGATCTATATTATCAGGATTTATTTCTGACAATTCACCATAAAACTGCATACCATCAAGAATAATTAATGGTGAGTTGTGGCCTCCTTCAGTATATACTGATGTCTGACCACGCACTTGTAAAGATCCTCCTCCCTTGGCATCTGCTGAATAGCCAACTTTTAATCCGGGTACACCACGCAAAACATCTTGAACTGTCTGAGGGTTTTGATTTTCGAAATCATCTGGTTTCACCTGAACAACAGATCCTGTTAAATCCTTCTTTTTTATTTTTCCATAACCAATAACAACAACTTCTTCAAGTTGGTCTGTATCTGTTACCATAGATACTTCTAAAAAAGCCTTATCTCCTACACTAACTTCTTTACTTTCAAAACCCATGAAAGAAAACATTAAAATGTCTTTGGGATTAGCACGAATAGAAAAAAATCCATCGAAATCGGTCACTGTTCCTCTAGAAGTGTTTTTAATACTCACTGTTACACTAGGTATAGGAACTCCTTCCTCATCTACTACTTTCCCTTCTATATTCTTCTCTTGGGATTGCATAGCAAAACTCAATAAAAATAAAAGCGAAAATGAAAAAGCGAAAACATAAAAATTATAATAGTTGTTTTTCATATTGATTATTAAATGTTAGACATAAAATTAGGATCGAATCCTTATATTTTTTATTTATGTAATAAATACGTTTATTTTAAAATCTTTAAATATTTTTAAGATTTCATATTATTTTAATAGAAAAAAGAGCAGATTAATTGATTTTAATTTTCCCTATCATTTAGACAAAATTCCTATTAATTTTGCAATCGATTGGAGGGTATACTGATAGATTTAGGGCTATAAATGGATCAAAATCCAATTAAATGAAATTTTAAATGAAAATTTTACTAAGTGAAAAATTAGAGATCATGCCTTTAAATTTTATAAAAACATTAAGATTTTTAGGTATTTTTATTTTAACGTCCTTAAACTTAATTGGGCAAAATCAGAAGCATTTAATTCATAAAAACAATCTCAAATTCTACCATTATGATACCTCCAACGGATTATCTAATAACATGGTAAGTTCTATTACTGAAGATGAATTTGGATTCATTTGGATAGGAACAAATTCTGGATTAAATAGATTTGATGGTAATGAATTTGAAAATTTTGACAAGGAAAATTCAGGACTAACGAATAACTATATTCAACAAATTGTTCCCTCTAAAAATGGAAATTTATATCTGGCAACAAACCACGGATTACACACCTACCGGATTGAAAAAAATCTATTTTCTCAAAATAGCATACATAACTCTCATTTGTCTGATGGAATTACAAGCATTCTTGAACTCCCAAATAATTTACTAGCAATAGGCGCTTATTCTTTTGGAGTTCATTTTATAAAAGACAATCGACAAATCCCTCTTACTTATCAAAATAAAAGAAAAAATATTTTACTTGAAAAGTATAGAATTTCGGCTTTAGCATTAAAAGATAAGAACACTATACTGGCAGGAACTTATAGTAATGGTATCTACTCGATCTCTATAAAAGACACAAGCGTAACAAAAATTAAAAAGCTATTTTCTGGTAGAATTAATGTTATTTATAAAGACTCAGAAAATCAACATTGGGTTGGTACAGATGAAGGATTACTACTTATAAAGAAAAACGACGAAGTTCTACATCTCACAACAAATAATAGCCCGCTTAACGATAGTGCGATTAGAAGTTTGGTTGAAGACGATGATGGTTTTTTATGGATAGGAACAAGTAACGGCGGCATTAATATTTTAGATCCCAGCTCCGTGTTTGCAGGAGCAGATAAAATTAAGGTTCAAAAATTCTTACCACATACCGATGATAGTAGTGTACATAATAGAAATATTCTAAGTCTATTTAAAGATTCCAATGGAAATATTTGGATTGGTACTGAAGCAGGATTGGATTTTGTAGATCCTAAAGGTGAAGTTATTCAATTATTCGATTACAAGCCAAATGATAATTCTCAAATTTCACATGATAGGGTTAAAGCTATTACCAAAGGAAATAATAACAACATCTGGATAGGTACAGATGGAGGTGGAATAGACAATTATGCTATAGCATCGAAAGAATTCTCTCATTTAAACATCAATTTACATAGTAACTTAATATTATCTCTTTTAGAAGATGATAATCGCAATTTATGGATAGGAACTTATAGATATGGGATCATTAAATACAATCTTAATACCGGAAAATCAAAAGTGTACTTAGACACCAAAGTTTCTGAAGGTAGTGATGTAAGAATAATTTTTGAAGACAGACAATCCAATATCTGGGTAGGCACCAACCGTGGCGGACTTTATAAGTATAATAAATTGAATAACTCTTTTAATTATATAGAAGAACTAGGTAAACTAGACATTCGCGATATTAAACAAAAAGATGAAAATGAAATATGGTTGGCTACTTACGGTAATGGAATAATAAACTACAATTTTGAAACCGGAAAACGAGTTGATTTTCATACTGCTAACACTAATTTCCCGATCAATATCATTTTTAGTTTTGAGTTTATAGACAAAAATACGCTATTGGTTGGAACGATGAACGAAGGTCTCTTAAAATTTGATATCAATACCAAAGCTATTGATCGATTTACCACTCACGACGGACTAAGCAATAATACCATAAATTCGATAACGCGTGATCTCTCGGGTAATTTTTGGATAGGAACAAATGATGGCATCAGCCTTTATAACACTACTTCAAATACCTTAAAAAACCTCAACAATTTTAATAATATTCAGGAAAGTGAATTTAATATTGGGGCCAGTCTGGTGACCGAGCACGGAGACCTTTTTATTGGAGGTAATAAAGGACTTAATATCTTCAATACCAAAAATTTATCCAATCCTGAAAAAGAAACATTTCCTACGGTTTTTAAGAATCTAGAAATCTATGGTAAACCTTTAACTGTTAATGAGTCTGCACAAACAGTGCTTGATAAAGCCATCTCCCTGGCAGATACTATTACTATTAATTATAATCAGGCTTTATTTTCCTTAGATTTTTCAGCATTAAAATATCCAAAATCATCGAATATTGAATACTCCTATATCCTAGAGGGTTATAACGACCACTGGATCAATATTAAAAATGCCAATCGAATAAACTTTAGCCAGTTACCACCTGGTGATTATAATTTAAAACTCAAAACAAACGATAATGATTACTTAGAATCTTCTAACCAACTACATATAAGCGTAGTCCCACCATTATGGAAAACACCGGCTGCTTATGTATTTTATCTATTTCTAGCTTCCTTTATAATATGGTTTAGTTTAAAATATTATACAGACCGTATTAAACTGAAACAGTCTTTAATATTTGAAAAAAGCCAGAGAGAATTAGAGCAAGAACTTAACGAAGAGCGTTTACGTTTTTACACAGGATTTTCTCACGAACTAAAAACACCGCTAACCATGATTCTTGCTCCGGTAGAAACCCTACTTACCGAGATAAGAAAAAAAGAACATAAAAACAGTCTAAGAATTATCGAAAAAAACGCAAAAACCTTATTGCGCCGTATTAATAAATTACTGGATTTTAGACAAACTGAAGAAGGCCTAAACAAACTACAAGTTAATAATTACGACTTAAAGTCATCCTTAAAACATTGGATTAAGATGTATGAGCCAATTGCCCCAAAAAAGGGAATTAAAATCATAACATCCTACAATAATGACAAGTCTACTATCTATTGTGATATAGAAAAAATCCAGATCGTTTTCAATAATATTATGTCTAACGCCATAAAATACACTCCTACTGGGGGAAGTATCAAGATAAAACTTAAAGAAAAGAATAATGGATTTCAATTTTCAGTAAAAGATACCGGAACCGGAATTCCACCAAAAACCCTTCCCCATATATTTGATTGGTATTACCATTCAGATGAAAAAATAAAAAAAGAAGGTAGTGGTATTGGGCTGGCTTTATCTAAAAGATTTATTGAAATACATGGTGGAAAAATAAGCGTTAAAAGCAAGGAGAATAAATACACAAAGTTCAAGGTTTATCTACCGATCACAAATGAAAAGGAATACGAAAATGATATAAGCGATAAAGAAAGCTTTTCAGAAATTGAACGTTTTACTAAAGAACTGCTTAACGAAAATAAACAATTAGAAAACAGAGCGCTATTAAATCCAGATTCTAGCCGTGAGCTTCTATTATTAATTGATGATAACCCCGATATTCATCATTATTTATCTTCAATTTTAAAAGAAAAGTATGATTTATTACATGCGCTGAATGGCCAGGAAGGCATCAACATGGCAAAAAAGCACGTTCCAGATCTTATTGTTTCAGATATTATGATGCCAGAAAAAAGCGGTATCGATTTAACCAATACCTTAAAAACTAACAAAGAAACTACTCATATTCCTATAATTTTATTGTCGGCTAAAGATACTAAAGAATCTATATTAAGCGGTTATACGGAAGGTGCAGACGATTATATCACCAAGCCATTTAGCACCGCAATTCTTCAAGCAAGGATTAAAAATCTTTTGAATAAAAAAATCAGCTTACAAAAAAGTCTTCAGCAAAATGAGGATTCTGAGATATCAAAGAGCGATACCGAATGTAAACAAATTAAAATTGAAAAGGAATTCCTCAAAAAGTTTGAAAAAACCGTCCATGATAATATTCAGATCCAAGGTAAAATGGTAGAGTTAATTTCCAAAGAAATGGGGATGAGCCGAGCTTCTTTATATCGAAAAATCAAAGCACTTACCGGTAAAAGTATAAATGAATATATTCGTGATATAAAACTCGAAAAATCCTTAAATCTAATAGAAAAAGAGGGATTCAATATATCCACGGCCGCTTTCGAAGTTGGTTTCAATAATATGAAATACTATAGAAAAATTTTCAAAGAAAAATTTGGTAAATTACCGTCAGAATTTTCATTGAAAAAAGATCTTACCTAAACCACAAACCTTAACCACAATAATTATGAAAAGCATTTTCACCACTTCTTTACTTGGTCTTCTATTGTTCACCGGATGCCAATCTGAAAAAGAACAGGAAACTACTGTATCTTTGAATGTAGTTAACGATCTTGATTTTGCAAGAACTGAAATTGTTAGTTTTGACGCTTCAAAAATACTTTCAAAATTTGAAAAGGCTTCCTTAGATCATATCCATATTAAAGATTCTTCGGGACAAACTTTAAGACATCAATGGATAGATTATAACGACGATGGTACACCTGAAGAATTTTTGTTTCAGGCGGAAGTTGCAGCAAATGCTTCAGCAAAATATAAGCTTGTAAATGATAGCACAAGCACAGCTCCACAGAAAGACGCGGTAGCGTATTCTAGATTTGTTCCTGAAAGAACCGATGATTATGCTTGGGAAAACGACAAAGTAGCCTTTAGAACTTATGGTCCAACAGGGCAAAAAGAAGCTTTAGAAGGCGTTCCAGGCAGCACCCTTTCCAGCGGAATAGATATTTGGCTAAAACGTACAAAAAAACCGGTTATTAATAAGTGGTATGCTGAACATGTTAAAAATCCCGGTTATTACCACATTGATCATGGTGAAGGCTACGATCCTTACCATGTGGGTAAAAGCCGAGGTCTAGGTGGTATTGGTGTTTTTGAAAATGATAGCCTTTATGTATCCCAGAATTTTATGGAATACAAAACCATCGCCAGTGGACCGCTAAAAACAGTTTTTGAATTAACATATGATCCCTGGGGACCCTACAATGCAAAAGAAACTAAGAGGATTAGCCTGGCTTTAGGATCCAATTTCGCTAAATTTGAAATCGATTTAAAGGCAGACGATAGCATACCAAATTACGCTACCGGTATTACGCTGCATAACAACGAGGGTGAATACCAAATTAATAAAGAAGAAGGTTGGATTATGCATTGGGAAAAAATCGATGACGCCAATGTAGGTGAAGGGATTTTAATGGAACCTGCAGCGATAGATTCTGCATTTGCTTTCAAAAGTAAAATTCCAGATCAAAGTAATTTATTAATAACTACGCAACCAAAAGAAACTTTCACCTACTATGCAGGTTTTGCCTGGGAAAAAAGCGGTGATGTAGGGAGTAAACAAGAATGGATTAAAATGTTAGATAAACAAGCCAAAATCATAGCTTCACCTTTAGAGATTACCGTAGAATAAAAACATATTTTTTTCTAAGTTTTAAGATGAAATGCAAAAACTTTAAAATTTAGTTATAAGAATAATCCTCGTTGAAAACTTATTTTGCTGAAAAAAGGCATGAATAATACTACGTCAGAAATTCTTGAAATCACTAATGATAAAATTGAAGTAAAAGCATACGAAAATATCACTTTTGCACAGCCTTTAATACATTTAACAGATAGATCCATAAATCTGAAAATGGACATTTTAAAACCACAGATAGATAAAAAACTACCTGTGGTTTTATTTATTCCGGGTGGAGGTTTTTTACGCTCCAACAAAGCAAGTTTTATACAACAACGTTTGGCCTTAGCCGAAAAAGGTTATTTAGTAGCCAGTATGGAATATAGAACTGTTCCTAACGGAAAATTCCCTGATGCTCTGGTAGATGTAAAAAGCGCTATTCGTTTTTTAAAAGCTAATGCTGAAAAGTATGGTCTCTCAAGAAATAATATAGCTGTGATGGGGGATTCAGCCGGTGGTTATCTTGCGGCTTTAGCCGGAACTACTAATAATCATACCAGCTTTGATATAGGTGATTTCCTAGAAGAGAATAGTAATGTAAATGCGGTAATCGATTTGTATGGTGTATCGAATTTGGGTGAAATTGCTAAAGATTTTTCAGAAGAAACCAAGGAAAAACACCAATCTCTGGCTTCTTCCGAATATTTATTCCTAAATGGAACTCCACCATTTGATGAAGTTGAAAAAGATTTAAACAAATCGATCGCAAAAAGTGATCCAGCTACATATATCTCGGCAGATACACCTCCATTTTTACTTATGCATGGCGATAAGGATCAATTAGTATCTCCTAGCCAAACCGAGTATTTGTACGATGCTTTACAAGATGCAGGTATCGATGCTAAAAGATATGTTGTTAAAAATGCAGAACATGGAGGAGCATATTGGGTGCAACCTCAAATTATAAATATTATGACCAGTTTTTTAAACGAACATCTTACCTGAATAAAAGCTAGGCGATCCAAGCTTTTTGATTTTTGAAAGACTTTGCGAATTATTAGGCTCCCATTAACGTTAACACTAATTTTCGAGAACCTCCATGATTTCTATGTTCGCATAAATAAATCCCCTGCCAGGTTCCTAAATTTAGTTTGCCGTTGGTTACTGGGATTTGCACCGATGTTCCCATAAGTGAAGCTTTAATATGGGCAGGCATATCGTCTGAACCTTCAAAAGTATGTTTATAATATGGCTGATCTTCTGGAACCATTTTATTAATATGGCTTTCAAAATCATCTCTTACCGTAGGATCGGCATTTTCATTAATAGTTAATCCTGCGGAAGTATGTTTTATAAATACCTGAAAAATTCCTTGCTGAATTTCACCAATCTCAGGAAACTGATCTACAATTTCTCTAGTTACTAAATGAAATCCTCTAGATCTCGCTTTTAATGATATTTGTTTCTGAAATGTTTTCATATTTTTTTCTAATAAAATAAGCAGAAATATATACTATATCCACTTAAGTTTTCTTCTTTTTCTTTTTAGCGGCAGGAAATAAAACATTATTCAATATTAAACGATAGCCCGGTGAATTTGGATGTAATTCCAGTTCTGTTTTTGGATCTCCTACTCTATGCTGGTAATCTTCTGGATCGTGCCCACCATAAAAGGTAAAAAATCCTTTGCCCTTAACTCCGTGAATATATCTGGCTTCACCGTTTACTTTATTCTCTCCCATTACCAAAACATTCGCTTTTATATTTTCAGGATTAAAAGCGGTAGTTTGCCCCATAAATCCTTTAACCAATCTTGTATGATTTTGAGTTAGCATGGTAGGAATCACGTCCCATTTTGCCGAATAATCCATTAAAGTGAAATAATCCTTCTCTGTCGGAACTGCTCTTTTAGACGTCATATCTATAGAAGAGAACTCGTAAACCATTGGATCTCTTTCTAAAATAAAATCTGTAAATGCAAAAGCATTGGTATAGTCTAATTTTGACTGATAGCCGGGATCACTGGGATCGCCATCAAACATAGGTTCAGCAATATCTGTATTTTCCGCAGCTAAGGCGATATCAAAACTATCTGTGGCACTGCACATCGCGAACATAAATCCACCCCCAACTACATAATCTCTAATTTTTAAAGCAACAGCTAATTTTTCTTCTGAAACTTTTTTGTACCCCAGGTTTGCTGCTAATGCTTCAGCGTTTTTTTTATCTTCAATATACCAGGGAGTAGTTCGATAAGCTCTATAAAATTTCCCATACTGCCCGGTAAAATCTTCGTGGTGCAAATGCAACCAATCATACAAAACAAGCGCATCGCTTAGAACTTCGGTATCATATATAGTTTCATACGGAATTTCAGCATATGTAAGGGCCATCGTTACTGCATCGTCCCAGGGTTTATTTCCCTTTGGTGAGTACACAGCAATTTTAGGTGCTTTTTCTAAAATTACGCTTTCCATATTTTTAGAAGGACTCGAAATTTCATCCAAAATGGCCTGTGCATCATTATCGGTTAAAATTTCAAAAGAAACGCCTCTAATTTTACATTCTCGCTTTAAGCTTTCTTCAGCATCAAAAAGAAAAGAACCTCCTCTATAATTTAATAACCACTGCGCGCTAATTTGATTTTCTAAAGCAAAGTAGGTAATGCCGTAAGCTTTTAAATGATTTCCCTGAGCTTCGGGATCCATAGGTACTAAAATCTTATTGGCAAAACCTGTAATTCCTAAAAAGAAAAAGACAGTAAAAAGCATAAAAGCTTTAAACTGTCTTTGGTTATTTTTTATCGTAATTCTAAATTTAGAACGGAACGTCGCTATCATCATCCTGATTAAAATCATTCATCGAACTTCCAAATGCTTCATCGGCGCTTGGACTTGGAAGATTTGCACTTCCAAACTCGTTATTATCATCACCATCGTTCATCTTAGAATGAAATTCGAATGGAGAATCAAAGTCTTCTAAGTTATCAAATTTACCTAGATGACCAATAAATTTAAGTCGGATATTTTCTAAACCACCATTACGGTGTTTTGCCACGATAAATTCTCCTTGTCCTTCTGTTGGAGAACGTTCTTCGTCATCCCACTCTTCAATTTTATAATATTCTGGACGATAAATGAACGAAACAATATCGGCATCCTGCTCGATCGCTCCAGATTCCCTAAGATCTGAAAGTAATGGTCTTTTACTACCTCCACGAGTTTCTACCGCACGCGATAGCTGAGAAAGTGCAATTACCGGAACGCTCAATTCTTTTGCCAGGGCTTTAAGGTTTCGCGAAATGGTAGAAATTTCCTGTTCACGGTTTCCTCCTTTTTGCGTTCCACCGGCTGTCATTAACTGCAAATAATCGATCACTATCAATTTAATCCCAAATTGAGAAGCTAATCGACGGGCTTTTGCTCTTAAATCGAAAATCGATAAAGATGGAGTATCATCTATAAAAAGTGGTGCTTTTTCAAGATCTTTCACTTTTACATTTAACTGCTCCCACTCGTGTTTTTCAAGATTCCCAGTTCTTAATTTTTCTGAAGAAAGTCCTGTTTCCGAAGAAATTAAACGAGTAATTAACTGTACTGAGGACATCTCTAGAGAGAAGAAAGCCACTGGAATTCCTTGTCCTACAGCAATATTTCTTGCCATAGACAAGGTTAGTGCCGTTTTCCCCATACCGGGACGCGCTGCAACAATAATTAAATCTGAAGGTTGCCATCCCGAAGTTAATTCGTCTAATTTATCGAACCCTGAAGGTACACCACTTAATCCTTCTTTATTAGAAATCTCTTGAATTCGTGCTTTTGCCTGAATAACTAAGCTTTGTGCAGATTCGGTAGATTTTTTAATATTTCCCTGAGTTACCTCGTATAATTTTGCTTCAGCTGAATCTAAAAGATCGAAAACATCAACACTTTCGTCATAAGCTTCTTCGATGATTTCCGAAGATATTTTTATTAAACTACGCTGTATGTATTTCTGAAGAATAATACGAGCGTGAAACTCGATATGCGCTGAAGATGATACTCTTTGTGTAAGCTGAATCAAATAATAATCCCCGCCAGCTTTTTCAAAATTTCCGTCTTTCTTAAGTTGATTAGAAACGGTTAATAAGTCGATCGCCTCGGTATTTTCAAAAAGTTTGAAAATAGCCTCATAAATCAGTTTATGCGAATTTTTATAAAACGCATCGGGATGTAAAATATCAATGATCTCATCTACACCTTTCTTATCGATCATCATAGCACCAAGCACAACCTCCTCTAAATCAACCGCCTGAGGAGGAATCTTTCCTTTTTCCAGGCTAATGACATTAGCATTTTGATTATTGTATCCTTTAGATGTTGCGATTTTTTCCATAGCACGAAAGTAACCAATTTGTTAACTAGACCTTAAGAAATTAGAAATTTCTAGTTCACTAGTAATGAACAATATGGTTGTTGAAAACTTTATTTTTTTGTTGATAAGGCCAAAAAAATCCGAAACTTTTGTTTCGGATTCTTCTAATATCCTATGATAATGAATGGGTTAGTCTTTGTAAACTCCCATGTCCAAATATTTATCCATTCTTGTACTTATCAAATCTTCCTTTGATAAGTTTTTAAGTTCTTCAAAAGCATCTAAAATAGATTTTTCAACTTCTTTAAAAGCACCTTCACGATCGCTATGCGCTCCTCCTAATGGCTCTTTTACAATCTCGTCAATAAGCTTTTGCTTTTTCATGTCTTCCGCAGTAAGTTTTAATGCTTCTGCAGCTGTTTCTTTATATTCCCAGCTTCGCCATAAGATTGAAGAACAAGATTCTGGTGAGATTACAGAATACCAGGTGTTTTCTAACATTAAAACCTTATTACCAACACCAATTCCTAAAGCTCCTCCACTGGCACCTTCACCAATAATTACAACAATAATTGGTACACTAAGGCGTGTCATCTCCATAATATTGCGAGCGATAGCTTCACCTTGTCCTCTTTCTTCAGCTTCCAAACCAGGATAAGCCCCCGGAGTATCAACGAAACATACTACAGGTAAATTGAATTTTTCTGCAGATCTCATAAGACGTAAAGCCTTACGATAGCCTTCTGGATTTGCCATCCCGAAATTTCGATATTGCCTAGTTTTGGTATTGAATCCTTTTTGCTGACCAACAAACATAAAACTTTGATCACCAATTTTACCAAGGCCACCAATCATTGCTTTATCGTCTTTTACACTTCTATCCCCGTGTAATTCTAAAAAAGTATCACCACAGATCGCATTTATATAATCCAGCGTGTAGGGACGATTAGGATGTCGTGACAATTGTACACGTTGCCAGGCGGTAAGATTTTTATAAATCTCCTTCTTCTTTTCCTTTAATTTTTTCTCGATTTGCTTGCATGTAGCAGTCACATCAACTTCACTTTCTTCGCCAATATTGCAGGCGCGATCGTACTGCTCTTCAAGTTCTTTAATCGGTAATTCAAAGTCTAAATATTCCATAAGTACCTATGGTTGTTTTATTTTGAGCCTACAAATATAACAAACTTTAAATCGAAGAATTAAAGCCTTTGCTCAATTATTTTTATTAACGTTTTGCTTTTAACAGTAGAAAGACCGCTAATATCCCAAATGAGATATTAGGAATCCACACTGCAAGTAATGGTGAAAATGTTGATTGCTCGGCAATTGTACCAAATATTTTATCGAAAAAGATAAATAGAAAGGCCAGCGAAATTCCTACGGCAAGATTAATTCCCATCCCGCCACGACGCTTCATTGAAGAAACTGCCACAGCGATAATTGTTAAAATAAATGCTGAAACCGGAATACTTACACGCTTGTAAGCAGCCACCAGATACATATTCATATTTCCAGATCCACGTCGACTTTCTTTTTCTATAAATTCATTTAATTCTGAAAAATTAAGCGTTTCAGCAATATAGGTTTCCGGGGTTAACTCATCAAACTCAAATGGCAAAACAGTATCTAAGATGGTTTGTTTGGTGATAATATCTCCATTTTCACCAACCACTCTTTTATCAACATTCGATAAAGTATAGGTAGAATCTTCTGTATTAAATTTTAATCTGGAGGCGCTAATTTTAAACTTCATCTCATTCCCTTCAAAATGTTCTAAAGTAAAATTACTGGCGGTATGGGTTTTTGGCCTAAAATGGCTGGCATAAATAACTTCGTTATCATTAACCTGCCGATACACGTCTTTAGTTTCTTGAGTTTGATGCCCTCTTTTTAGATACTCATATTTAAATTCGTTAAATCCCTTACTTGCCTTTGGTGCAAGGAACATACTTAAGCCTAGTGCTGCAATACAAACAATTGTAGCTCCTATAAGATAAGGTCGTAGAAATCGATAGAATGACACTCCACTACTTAGAAAGGCAATAACCTCTGTATTGTTCGCTAGTTTTGAAGTAAACCATATAATAGATAAAAATAGGAAAAGCGGAAATAAAAGATTGGCAAAGTAGATCGTGAAATTCAGATAATATTCGGCCACTTCAACAAAAGGCACCTCATTCTCAAGAATCTTATCTATTTTTTCAGCTAGATTTACAGTTATCCCAATTGGAATAAAAAGTAACAGCATCATGCTGAATGTTCCTAAATAGCGCTTTAAAATATACCAATCTAATATTTTCAAACTACGATTTTTTTATAATCTTTTATCCATCTGTTTTACCATCATATCTTTCCAGGCTCTAAAATCTCCTGCTAAAATATGCTTTCTGGCTTCGCGTACCAACCAAAGATAAAATCCTAGGTTATGAATAGTAGCAATTTGTTTGCCAAGCATTTCATTAACGCTAAATAAATGACGAACGTATGCTTTAGAATATTGAGTATCTACAAAAGTGATTCCCATCTCGTCTATAGGTGAAAAATCATCTACCCACTTTCTATTTTTAATATTTATCGTACCATGAGCAGTAAATAACATTCCGTTTCTAGCATTTCGGGTGGGCATCACACAATCGAACATATCTATACCTAATGCAATATTCTCTAAAATATTAATAGGAGTACCTACTCCCATCAAATATCTTGGTTTTTCTTCAGGAAGAATCTCGGTAACCACTTCAGTCATCGCATACATTTCTTCAGCGGGTTCTCCTACAGATAATCCTCCAATAGCATTTCCTTCAGCATCACGAGAAGCAATATATTCTGCAGATTGCTTTCTTAAATCCTTATATGTACTTCCCTGAACAATTGGAAATAAAGTCTGATCGTATCCATAAAGCGGCGGAGTTTCAGCAAAATGTTTTATACAGCGATCCAGCCAACGATGCGTCATTTGCATCGATCTCTTTGCATAATTATAATCGCAGGGATAGGGTGTACATTCATCGAACGCCATAATGATGTCGGCACCAATTTCTCGCTGAATTTCCATCACATTCTCTGGAGTAAAAACATGATAAGAACCATCGATATGCGATTTAAACTTTACGCCTTCTTCCTTTATTTTTCTTCTTTCTGACAGAGAATATACTTGGTAACCACCACTATCGGTTAGAATATTTCGATCCCAATTCATAAACTTATGGAGTCCACCAGCTTTTTTCAAAATTTCGGTTTGTGGCCTTAAATAAAGATGATAGGTGTTTCCTAAAATTATATCTGGATTTATTTCCTGTTTTAATTCTGTTTGATGTACTCCTTTTACCGATGCTACTGTACCAACCGGCATAAAAATAGGCGTTTCAATTACGCCATGATCGGTAGTAATTTTACCGGCCCGGGCTTTACTGGCGGGATCGGTCTTTAAAAGTTCAAATTCCATATTCAGATTTAGTGGATGCAAAGATACTTAACATTTCTGCAAATTAAAGAATTATGATATTTCAAAAATAAAGTGTAAATTTAACACTTATCACAATACTCATGCGCTTTCGTTTTGAGAAAGCATAATATTGACTTATTTTAGCAATAAATATTCACAACAATAACTATATAAATGGCAAACATTGAAGAATTAAAAAGTTTTGCTACCCAGGTACGCAGGGATATTGTAAGACAAGTTCATAAAGTAAACTCTGGCCACCCAGGAGGTTCTCTTGGTTGTACTGAGTTTTTTGTAGCGCTCTATCAAGAAATTTTAGAGCATGATCCTAGCTTTAATATGGACGGGGTTGGTGAGGACTTATTTTTCCTTTCCAATGGTCATATCTCCCCTGTTTTCTATAGTGTACTAGCACGTAGTGGTTACTTTCCGGTAGAAGAATTAAGTACGTTTAGAATGATCGATTCTCGCCTACAAGGACACCCAACTACTCACGAGGGCCTTCCGGGAATTAGAATAGCTTCTGGATCTTTGGGCCAGGGAATGTCTATAGCTTTAGGAGCGGCACAAGCTAAAAAATTGAACAAAGACAGTCATTTAGTTTTCTCTTTGCATGGTGATGGAGAATTACAGGAAGGACAAAACTGGGAAGCGATAATGTATGCCGGTGCAAATGGTGTGGATAACTTAATTTCTACAGTAGATGTAAACGGCCAACAAATTGATGGTAGCACAGATACTGTTCTTAATATGGGCGATCTAAGAGCTAAATTTGAAGCTTTTGGATGGGATGTTTTAGAAATTGCTGAAGGTAATGATATCAAAAAAGTAATCGAAGGACTTAACGAAGCTAAAGAACATACCGGTAAAGGAAAACCTGTTTGTGTGCTAATGACTACCATAATGGGTAATGGTGTAGATTTTATGATGCATACGCACGAATGGCACGGTAAAGCTCCAAATGATGAACAATTAGAAAGTGCCCTTGCACAAAACCCGGAAACTTTAGGCGATTACTAAACTCGTGTTTTCCAAAAAAGAATACAATGAAAAAATATACATATACAGAAAAACAAGATACTAGAAGTGGTTTTGGTGCCGGGCTGGCAGAGCTTGGAAAAACTAACGAAAAAGTAGTTGCACTTTGTGCCGACCTTACCCCTTCATTGAAAATGGCCGATTTTATCGAAGCCAATCCAGATCGCTTTTTCCAAACAGGAATTGCAGAGGCAAATATGATGGGAATGGCTGCTGGATTGACAATTGGTGGATATATTCCTTACACAGGAACATTTGCTAACTTCTCTACCGGTCGTGTTTACGATCAAATTAGACAATCTATTGCCTATTCTAATAAAAATGTAAAAATTTGTGCTTCTCACGCTGGTTTAACACTTGGAGAAGATGGTGCTACTCACCAAATTCTTGAAGACATTGGTTTAATGAAAATGTTACCTGGGATGACAGTGATTAACCCATGTGACTACAACCAAACTAAGGCTGCTACAATTGCTATTGCAGAACACGTGGGACCTGTTTATTTACGATTTGGACGACCAAAAGTGCCAATATTCACTCCTGAAGATCAAAAATTTGAGATCGGAAAAGCTATTATTTTGAACGAAGGTACAGATGTTACCATAATTGCTACCGGTCACTTAGTATGGGAAGCTATAAAAGCTGGCGAAGCTTTAGCTGAAAAAGGTATTAGTGCTGAGATTATTAATATTCACACAATTAAACCTTTAGATGAAGAAGCGATCATCAAATCGGTTAAGAAAACCGGATGTGTAGTTTCTGCTGAAGAGCATAACTTCCTTGGCGGTTTAGGAGAAAGTGTAGCCAGAACTTTGGCAGAACACCAACCAGCTCCACAAGAGTTTGTAGCTACTAAAGATACTTTTGGAGAAAGTGGTACTCCAGAGCAATTAATGGAGAAGTATGGTCTTAACGCCGATGCGATTATAGCAGCTTCAGAAAAAGTTATAAAACGTAAATAAAAGCTTAAAAAGCGTTAAACTTTTATAAAACAAAGCCTTTTAAAGTCATTTTAAAAGGCTTTGTTATTTTCAGCCAAAATTTAAGATCTTAATTTACGTTCGATATAGAAACTAAAACTATTATTATGAAAAAAATTTTAATCATTATGCTCTGTCTAACATCAACAGGCATATGGGCGCAGTCATCAGAATTTGGAATAAAAGGAGGATTAAATTATGGATCTACTGGTGACATCAATGGCTTTGATGAAGCTAGAGAAGATTTCCCTGATTTAAAGAATGGAGAATCTAAAGCGGGGTATCACTTTGGTGTATTCGGAAAATTTGGAATTTCAGGAGTTTTCATTCAGCCAGAACTTGTTTACACCAAACTAACTACCGATTATGGTGCTTTTGATTATGATCTTAATAAAATAGACCTACCGGTTTTATTAGGAGTCGATATCTTAGGCCCGTTAAATGTAAAAGCCGGGCCATCGTTTCAATACATCACGAACAACGAAATCGAAAATGGAACATTTAAAATAGGAAATGTTGATAAAGATATTACAGTAGGATATCAATTAGGAGCAGGTCTAAACCTTGGCAACTTGGGAATAGACGTTAGATATGAAGGTGCATTTACAGATAATACTGCTTTCAGTGAAACTGCAGAAGAAAATTTCTCTATAGATTCAAGACCTTCACAATGGATTTTGAGTTTATCTATAGCGCTCTAAATAGTATTCTATAAATAAAAAAAGCTCCTTCTTTAGGAGCTTTTTTTATTTACTTTTTTTTATATTATTATTCCTCACCTACAGGTTGAAAATAATCTGGATCCAAGTGATTTGAAGTGCCGTTGTTATTAGAATCCGGGAAAGTTATCGTGCCATCTGCATTAATAATAATTTCCTGGCGTGTTGGTAAACCATCACCATCATCATCATTATCAGAAAAATTAGGCAATCCATCCCCGTCGGTATCATCGTCATATAAATCTCTATTTTCATTTATGTCTTCCATCCAGCTTGGGATACCATCTCCATCATGATCGGCTTCATTTACATTCAGTAAATCAAAGGTGAAAATCAACGGGCTATATTTGCTTCCTCCGGTCGCACCATTAAAATATCCTAATCCAGATGGAGCAAACAAGGCTCCAATACCATAATCATTAGACCAGTTAACCGTGTTATCGCCATTAACGGTATAGCTAGAGGCTCCTTGAAATTCAGTCATAGCTTCTCTAAATGCAGGCACTACACCACCTCTTCTAGTACGCTGAACTTGCCCTGCATTATTTACCTCCTCTACAACATAACCTACAAGATCAAACCATACAGGAGAATTAATGCTATTATCAAACACTTCAGAATTCAACAATTCTCCTTTATATCTTACATACGTCGAGTCTGAAAAGTGAGGACGCTCTCCTTCCCCCTCCCTAACCTTCAAAATGTATAGATTATAGTCCACCTCTGTTTCGTTAACCCGATAAGGTACCTTTTTAGTTTCCAGAAAATCCGATTCAAATATCGATTCTTTATCACTATTTTCTCCAGCAATTGTATCAAAAACGATTCTATAATCGAAATCTGAAGATGGATTTTCAAATTCCTCATAATTATAAAAATGCGTTTGTAGATATTCAACAATACTATCATCATCTATTAAGGCCTGCTCGGTTTCATCCCTAAGCTCCTCTCGAGGTATATTCCTGTTATTATCATCGTCGTCGTTACAGCTGGTAAAAGAAAGACTAGCCAAAGTAATTCCGGCTAAAAAGTATTTATTCAATCGCATTGTCTCGTTTTTAAGGGCGCAAGATACAATAATCTTGTATTTTTGTTTAAGATAATAGAACAGTTTTAAGGACCATTTATTATGAGAGTTGATAAATTTTTATGGAGTGTGCGGTACTTTAAAACCCGAAGCATCGCAACCAATGCATGCAAGCAGGGTAAAGTAAAAATGGAAACCACCAATGTTAAACCCTCTAAAGATATTTTCCCTGGCGATAGATTGGTTGTTAGGAAGAATCAAATAAACTACGAAATTGAAGTTTTAGATCTTCCAAAAAGCCGAGTTGGAGCAAAGCTTGTGAATATTTACGTACAGGATCACACCCCTAAAGAAGCTTTTGAAAAACAAGATCTTCTTAAATATTCTAAAGATTATTACCGAAAAAAAGGCACGGGACGACCAACCAAAAAAGATCGAAGAGATATTGATGATTGGTTTGAAAATGCCGATGACAAAGAAAACAAAGACCAAACTACCTAAGACTTTATAAAATGAAAGAAAGAATTCAGATTTTAAACGATACTGAAATTGCTCAAAAAATTAGAAGAATAGCATTTCAGATTTATGAAAGTAACATAAATGAAGAAGAGATCGTATTGGCCGGTATTGCCAGAAAAGGTTTTAAACTAGCAAAAAGGATCCAGGAAGAACTCGAAAAAATATCTCCATTAAAAATTATCTTATGCGAAGTTCATGTAAATAAGAAAAGTCCAAGAAATAAAGTAACTACTTCTATTCTTCCCGAAAACTATAATGAAAAATCCCTAGTCTTAATCGACGACGTATTAAACTCGGGCACAACTTTAATATACGGTGTACGTCATTTTTTAGACGTTCCATTAAAGCAATTCAAAACAGCAGTACTGGTAGACCGCAATCATAAAAAGTATCCTGTAAAAGCCGATTTTAAAGGAATTTCACTTTCCACCTCCTTAAGCGAAATGGTAAGAATAACCTTCGAAAAAGGAAATGATAGAGCAGAGCTTATTTAACTAGCTTAGCTCTTATTTCTTCAAGAATCTTCGTGGGTGTAGAATGATCTACATCCACAATAATTTTAGATTGGTTATAATAAAAGGCCCGTTCAAACAAATGCTTTCTAATAAACTCTTCTAACTGTTCTTTGGTTTCTAAATGACTAATAACCGGTCGATGAACTTTCTCTAAAAACAAGCGCTCGGTTAATACTTCTACTGAAGCTTTGAGGTACAGCGTTTGATTTTCTGCATCTGCTTTTATAAGCTCAAAATTATTACCGTAGCATGGAGTTCCTCCTCCTAAAGAGATAATCATATCAGATTTTGAAGCTAAAATATCTTTTAAGACTTCATTTTCGAGTTTTCTGAAATATAATTCTCCTTTTTTTTGAAAAATTTCATGAATCGTCCTACCCTCCATAATTTCTATCTGACTATCCATATCCACAAATGTATAATCCATTGATTCAGAAAGTTTTTCACCGATATAAGACTTACCGCACCCCATGTAACCATTCAGGAAAATTTTCATTTTATGTTTATTTTTTTGAAGTTATTTTCTACTAAAAGCAAATTTATATCAAAATATGCTTGAAAAATAAAAAATAGATTATATATTTGCACCCGCATTCGCAAAAAAACGCATGCATTTTTATTGATCTGGTAGCTCAGTTGGTAGAGCATCTCCCTTTTAAGGAGAGGGTCCTGGGTTCGAGCCCCAGCCAGATCACATAGATGTTCTTTTTTTATAAAATTCAAATTTGATCTGGTAGCTCAGTTGGTAGAGCATCTCCCTTTTAAGGAGAGGGTCCTGGGTTCGAGCCCCAGCCAGATCACTTTTTTATTTTATAGATTTATGAAATTGTGAAATACAAAGGCCCGTTATTTTTAATGGCGCATTTGCCCAGGTGCTGGAATTGGTAGACAGGCATGGTTGAGGGCCATGTGTCCATTAGGGCGTATGGGTTCGACTCCCATCCTGGGCACTCTATTATCCTACGACCCTACTTTAAAATTTCCGCAGTCAACATCTAGTCAACTTTCTACTTTAGATTCCCCAAAAACATATTAGTCTTTTTCTTCTAAAAGATTTCTGAAATTATTCAATACAAAAAAAATTCAAAAGGATTTAAGAGTGTTTTTGCTATCCTGTAATAACTAAAATGTTTTTGATTTCAACATGGAGCAAGAAATATAATCTACCTTCCTACTCCATGAATTTTATAGCATATCATCATTTACAAAATCTACTACAGTTAACTTTTCAGAATTATTGAAACTAAGATTTGTAGATAGCTCAAAAAGATGAGCTTCGGTTTCAAAAAAGTGCATCATATAACCAGCTGTATTCACAAAGGCCACCAAATCTCCGATTTTAGGTAATTGCGGCAAGGTAATTTTGCGTTTCAATAGCACATCTCTTTCTAAACAGTATGCACCCGTAAAAAAAACGTCCACAGCCGATTCTTCAGAAAAATCATCTTCATAAATCAAATAAGGATCAAGAAGAAAATCTGCACTAGAACTCATCATCTGGCTCATATTCATTTCTAATCCAACCAACCATTGTCCTTTTGCATCTTGTTTACGATGGGCAACTTTAGCGATCGTCATTCCTATTTGATTGAGCAGTGATCTACCAGGTTCAATTCGTATTTCTATATTGTTTTTTTGCAGTCTCGAAAAATTAGGCGAAGACTCGGCAGATTCTTTATACTCCAGTACTTGTTTTAAAAAGTCTACGCCATTTACGTTGTTATAATATGGATATGTTTTCAGGGAACGTTCTACATTTCCGTTTATAAGTTCATATCCCAATCCATTTTGATTAAAGGTTAGATTCCCCTCTCCCGAAGCGACTTGTACCCTTAATTGCTTATCAAAATTGCTCCATTCCTGTTCATCTTCCAGATAATTAATCAATATGCCACCTCCTATATCAATGAAGTCTAAATTAAACCCAGCTTCGTTTAATTCACTTAACATACTTATACAATCACTTAAAGCTTTTCCACGCTGATGGGTTGAGTAACCGTCTAAATGAAAGTGTAAACCTGCAATATTTAAGTTTTTGTATGTACCTTCTGCCCCAAGGTTTTCAAGAATAAACTGTTTTAGCAATTCTATATCGAATCCAAAACGGCTATAAAGTTTTTTATCTTCAACTTTAAATCCGCTTACTCTAAAACCTACAATTGCAACTTTCCCCAGTTCTACAGCAACGGTATTAGCTAGTTCGCACTCATCAACATTATCTAAAATAATGGGCACTTGTTCTTTAATGGCTAAAGCATATTGCTCTTTGGTTTTGATAGCTGATGTAAGTACCAAGGTTTCCCCAGTACCTCCCAGCGCTAATGACTGTTCTAATTCTCTAAAACTTGCGGTATCTACCCCAATCCCAGATTGCAAAGCTTTTTGTACAAGTGCTTTGCTTTTGTTTGCTTTACGGGCATAGTAAATTTGATGTCTTAAACCATATTGGGCAAAAAGTTCGCGAAATCTTTCAATATTACTTGAAAAAGTAGGCAAATGGTGAAGGTTTACCGGAGAGCCATATTTTGAAATCAATTGTTCAATCAAAGATTTATCGCGCATAACTTCTTCCATCCATTCACTGGTTATTGGTGTTAAGCCATTTATCTTATTCGCCTTAGTGTACATTAATTGTATTATTAAATAAGTTCTGTTTATTTTTATTTTGAATATCCTGAATTACATTTTGAGCCCATATAGACGCAAAATTATTTCGAGTTCTGGATAACGTATCATTATCTAGCGTCACTCCTTCTGTTGGTGTTCCATAAAGTGACAGGTTATCTTCTAAAGTTCCGTTTGCATTGATGGCTTTACCAGATTTATTAATATCGACAGCACTAGCCTCGTAATAGCCGTTATTCTTATTTTTAAAACTGCGCAGAAGACCTTTAGTCAGCAAATTGCTAAATAAGGATTTAGGTCGTCTATCTATACCGCGTGGTATTCTTGCGTCGATAACGGTATCAATCTTTATTTTACCAGTGTCATAATTTTCTGCATTTCTTCTGAATGAACTGGATTTTTTATCCAATATTAATTCGTACCCATTTTTTTTATTATGAATAATCTCTGCATTTCTTACTCGGCTGAAGTCTATAAGACCTCCTTCAGCTAAAGCAATCAACTTTTCAGTATTTATAATTGGTGGGCCGTAAGATAGACGATTGAAAAGACCAAAATAATCTCGATCAAACAATGCATGTGATTTGGCATCCAGCCTTCCAAAACTATAATATTTATTGAAGATCGGACTAATTTTTCGCCAAGTGCCCACAGCTGCCATAATGGGACTTGCGTGCACACCCTTTTTTGCTTCTGAAATTAAAAATTTTAGATATTCGATTAATTGATCGTTATAAATTGTGGCTTGACCATGAAATGGATCTATTAATTGATCCCAACAATACTTTTCTTCTTCAGGAAATTTAGAATGAAATTCGGTAACCTGAGCAGTTACAGTTTCAAAATCTTCATCAAATTTCAACTCAAGATTCTTGATTTTAAATGCAATTTTGTAATACTGAAAATAAAATTCCTTTTTAATTAAAGGTAAAAACAAATCAACAAAAGATAATTTTAATGCTGCCTCGATATTTTCTTCAGTAAAATAAACCAATCTTTCAATCTCCTCTTCACTACTATTTCTAGGAAACATTGGTAAACCTGATCTTGAAATAATGTAAATACAATTTGGTTCTTTACCCGATGGCAAATACTTCATTTTATTTGAGGATCCAGATTTAAAGATACCCGCTCGCCCTTCAGTTAGTTCTAAAACGGTATCAATGCAGGTTAAACCAAACCCACGGATAACAACCTTACCCGTCTTTACATCTTTTAGTTTAGTTTTCGTAGGATACACAAAATTAATAAAAGATGAAGCCGGTTGTTCTGAAATAAAATCTGCTCCTGCCCCAAGATGACCCGTGGTTAGTAAAACATTATCGATTTTATCACTAAGATAATTTGAATCTGATTGTTCTTTAATCTGAAATTTATCGCCTGTTTTTTTTATATCTGCAACTATATTTGGATGAAAGTAATAGCTAATGCTCTCTGGCGAGTTACTCACTAATTCCTTAAAAACAGTATTTAAATATTCTCCAACTATCGCACGTGGAGCAAAATCGAGATATGAATTTGAACGCTTATCAACTTTATTTTCTTTTAACCACTCTATAAAGCTTAATGGTTGCTGTACTATTGGCTTTGGCGTTTCATCTATCCAGGCATTTATATTACTGCTTGCATAATTCATAATCAGATAAGATGGTTGATTTTTAGCGTAAACATTGCCCGAACCAAAATTTTCATCAGCATTAAATATATGCACTTCGATACATTGATCTATTGTATTATATTTAATTTGAGCTAATAAACGCTCTAGGGCATACAGCCCTTTAGGCCCCATCCCTATTATCGCCACCTTATACTTTTTGGTTTTATAAATTTCAGAATTACTGATACCTACCACCCGATTTCCGAATTTTCAATTGATTTATAATCTGGAAAGTTTACTTGTATCCAATCTGGATTATAGATCGTATCTAAATACCGCTCGCCCTTGTCACATAAAAGAAACACACAATTACTTGAATCATCAATCTTCGCAATATAGTTTTTAATGGCGGTAACCACACCTCCTGTAGAACCACCGCACAAAATTCCTTCAGATTTAAGTAGTGACCAGCATCCTTCTATACAATCTAGATCGCTTACCGCTAGATAATCATAAATTCTTTCTTTCCGAAGAAATTGTGAAGGCACTGCAGCCCCATGACCTGGGATTAATCGTTTTTTAGCCTCTCCTCCAAACAAGACGCTTCCCTTTGCATCTACAGCAATTAATTTGGTCTTAAGATTATTTTCTAAAATATAATCTGCATATCCCATTAAAGTACCACATGTACTCGCAGAAACAAATATATAATCTACATCACCTTCTAATGCGATCATAATCTCTTCTATCGTTTTATGATGCGCCAAAGGATTATCTGGATTTCCGTATTGATTTGTCCAAAAACTATTTGGAATAGCTTTTAAAAGCTCCTGTACTTTGTCTAATCTTGCAGCCAGAAAACCTCCTTTTTTGGATGGTTTGGTAACATATTCAATCTTTGCGCCATACGCTAAAAGCAATTTTTCAGTATGTTTATTAATATGTGGATCTACCACTACAATCAATTTCAGTTTCAAATATAAACATGCCTGCGCCAGGCCTAAAGCCATATTCCCAGAGCTAGATTCGATTACAGTATCCCCTGGCCTAATTTTACCTTCCTCTAAAGCATTTTGAAGAATAAAAGCAGAAGTTCTATCTTTAAGACTACCAGAAGGATTCGCTGCTTCTAATTTTCCATAAAAATTAATCTTAGAGTCTAAGAACATTTTATGAAGATGGATTAATGGAGTATCGCCAATAGCATCTATTATACTATGATTGTTTTTGATTTTATCTAATATCATACAAAGCTTTTATGCGATTTCTTTCTCTTAAAATACGCAAGACAAGAAACCTTATCTAAAGGTCATATTAATAATTATCTCTTCATAATCTATTTTATATATATTAACTAGAACATCGAATGATATCTTAAAAAATGGCTTGAAATTGCAAGTGCACTGAAGCTTAAGATAAATTAAATTTTAAAAAGACTATCCGTTATTTTAATCATTGAAATTTTTGCAATTCCGCACTTAATACAGAATCTCATATAGATTTAAAAAACAGCACTTAAACGATGAGACCGTTAATCAATTCCGATAACAATCGAAACCGCATGACGTCATTCTAATGATTCATTCCGGATACTAAATAGGTACAAAATGAAACTCAAAAGTTTGAAAATTTATTTTGTTTAATCAATTAACGACTACATTAAACATTTTAACTTTTTCCTATATAAATTGCGATTACAATTTGTATAGATTTGTTTGGTATCATAGTTTATATGGAATTAATCAAACAAAGCTTTAGCATAAAAGATCTCGAAAACCTTAGTGGTATCAAAGCACATACCATAAGGATGTGGGAGAAACGCTATAATATTTTAACACCACAGCGTACAAAAACTAACATACGCATGTATGATAGTTCTTGTCTACAAAAGATTTTGAATATCTCTTTCCTTAACGAAAATGGATACAAAATATCGCGAATTTCTAAATTAACGGAAGAAGAAATTTCGGGAATGGTTCATCGAATTACTTCTAGCATAAGCGAAGAAAATCGAGCTATCAATCAATTTAAGATGGCTATGATGAATTTTGACGAAAACCTTTTCAATCAAACCTATAACTCTTTATTAAAAAAGAAGAGTTTTAAAGCTATATTTAACGACATCTTTTTACCTCTTTTAAATGAGGTCGGGCTCTTGTGGCAAACCGATACTATAAAACCAATACACGAACATTATATTGTCGATTTGATAAAACAAAAATTATATCTCAATATAGCAGATATAAAAGCTTCAAAAGAAGCTACCAAAGAAGATATTTTTATATTGTTCCTACCAGAAAATGAAATACACGATTTAAGTATTCTGTATATTCAATATTTACTATTGCACTCAGGCTATCAAACTATATTTCTTGGTCCAAGCTTACCACTTTCTAATATGAAATTTCTATTGGAGCGCTATTCCAATGTAAAGTTTCTGAGCTATTGCACTATTGCTCCGCTGAATATTGAAGATTTCATACAAGAATTTCAAGAAATTATATGCGAACATCGCCCATACGAACTTAATTTATTTGGACACAAAACAAACAACATAAAAGAAATGCCTTTACCCGAAAATATAAAATTTCACCAAGAGTTAGATAACTTTATAAAAACCCTTTAACATGAAGCAAAAAATTGCCATAATAGGATCTGGATTCGCTTCTTTAGCAGCTTCATGTTACCTGGCAAAAGACGGTTATGACGTTACCATTTATGAAAAAAATGCGGAAGTTGGCGGTAGAGCCAGACAGTTAAAAAAGAATGGCTTCACTTTCGACATAGGACCAACCTGGTACTGGATGCCCGATGTCTTTGAACGCTTTTTTGCCGATTTTGATAAAAAACCAGAAGATTTTTATACACTTATAAAATTGAATCCTGCTTACCGCGTATATTTTGAAGAGGGTCACCATATTAGTATAGAGAATAGTCTTGAAAAAATATATGCTGCTTTTGAAAAAGAAGAAGCAGGAAGCTCTAAAGCACTAAAAAAGTTTATAAAAGAAGCGCAGGAAAATTATGATATTGCGATTAAAGATGTAGTTTACCGTCCTGGCGTATCTCCGATAGAATTAGTTACTCCGCAAACTGCTGCCAGAATTGGACAATTTTTCAGCACAATTTCAAAGAAAGTACGAAAAGAGTTCAATAACCAAAAATTGATCAAAATCCTTGAATTCCCTGTGTTATTTCTAGGCGCCAAACCTACCGCTACTCCTGCATTTTATAGCTTTATGAATTATGCAGATTTTGGTCTGGGAACTTGGCATCCTAAAGGCGGAATGTATGAAGTTATAAAAGGCATCCAATCACTTGCTGAAGAATTAGGTGTAAAAATCCAAACAAACGCCAATGTAACGAAAATAGCTGTTGAAGATAACACCGCTAAAGGCCTTTACATTAATGATGAATTTATCACTAGTGATATTGTACTAAGTGGAGCAGACTATCATCATAGCGAACAGCTACTACCAGAGGCATCAAGACAATATTCAGAGAAATACTGGGAAAATCGAACATTTGCACCTTCAGCTTTACTATTTTATGTTGGTTTTGATAAAAGATTAGAGGACGTAGCTCATCATAGCTTATTTTTTGATACAGATTTTGATGTGCACGCTAAGAATATTTATGATAATCCTAAGTGGCCGGAAGATCCTTTATTTTACGCCAGTTTTCCTTCTGTAACAGATACTAATATTGCTCCGCAAGGAAACGAAGCAGGTATATTTTTAATTCCATTAGCTCCCGATATCGAGGACACACCACAGCGCAGGGAAAAGTATTTTAATAAAATTATAACGCGCTTTGAGAGGATAACAAATCAAAGTGTTAAAAATAATATTATATTTAAAGAGTCTTTTTGTGTTAATGATTTTAAAGAAGCATATAATTCTTACAAAGGAAACGCATATGGTCTCGCCAACACTTTGCTTCAAACAGCATTTTTAAGGCCTAAACTGAAAAGCAAAAAAGTTAAAAATCTATTTTTTGCAGGACAACTTACGGTACCCGGCCCGGGGGTTCCGCCATCATTAATCTCGGGAAAATTAACCGCAGGTCTAATTAAAAAGAATAAAATTTAGTGCTATGAAATCTATTTTTGACGTTGTCTCGCGAACGTGCAGTAAAGAAGTTACCAACGCCTACAGTACTTCTTTTTCTTCTGCAACAAAAATGCTAGCTCCAAGTATACGACAAGATATTTACAATATTTACGGCTTTGTACGATTTGCAGACGAAATTGTGGACAGTTTTCATGGCTACGATAAAGAAGTACTTTTCAACGATTTTGAAGAAGATTTATATAAAGCTTTAACGCAAAAGATAAGTTTAAATCCAATTCTTAATGCTTTTCAAGAAACGGTACATAAATATGATATAGACGAAAAACTTTATATCGCTTTTATGAAGTCTATGCGGTTAGATCTTTACAAATCAGATTATTTAACTGTAGACGAGTATAAAGAATATATTTACGGCAGTGCAGATGTAGTAGGGCTAATGTGTTTAAAAGTATTTGTAAAAGGCGACCAAAAAAAGTATAATGAACTTAAAGAATCAGCGATGAGTTTAGGTTCAGCTTTTCAGAAGGTAAATTTTCTGAGAGATTTAAAAGCCGATTTTGAAGATTTAAATAGAAGTTATTTTCCGAACACTAATCTCGAAGAGTTAGATGAAGAAAGTAAAAAGAGGATTATCGATGAAATTGACGAAGATTTTAGAAAAGGATTAAACGGAATTATTCACCTTCCCGTTGAAGCAAAATTCGGCGTATACACAGCATATATTTATTACAAAAAATTACTTTACAAACTCAAACAAACACCCTCTTTAGAGATTAAGAAAAAGCGAATTAGAGTATCAGATTATCAAAAAGCAGGACTGTTGGCAAAATCTTATATTTCTTGCCGTCTTAATCTTATATAATTTGTAAATTTAACCTATGACTACAATTCTTTGGATCGCGATATTTCTGGCTACTTTTATTGGTATGGAGTTTATGGCATGGTTTACGCATAAATACATAATGCATGGTTTTTTATGGAGCCTGCATAAAGACCATCACCAAAAAGACCACAGCAGATGGTGGGAGCGTAACGATTTATTTTTTGTTTTTTATGCAGCTGTAAGCATTGGTTGTTTTCTACTATGGCGTTACGAAGATGTATGGTACACCTTGCCTATTGGCCTTGGCATTTTAGCATACGGAATCGCCTATTTTAGCGTTCATGATATTTTTATACACCAACGTTTTAAAATTTTTAGAAATGCCAACAGCACCTATGCTAAAGGAATAAGAAGAGCACATAAAATACACCACAAACACATTGGTAAAGAGGACGGCGAAAACTTTGGGATGCTGTTTGTTCCTTTTAAATATTTTAAAAAATCCAGATAATTTTAGTGTATGCTAGGCCCGGTATATTATTATGTAATTGTTGGCGGTGGATTAGCAGGACTTCAATTGGCTTTACGCCTTAAAGACGATGTTTTTTTTAAAGGAAAAAAGATTGCCATATTAGATCCTTCATTCCAAATTAATAGAGATAAAACCTGGTGCTATTGGGAAAAAAACCGTGGTCGCTGGGATTTTTTAATTTCTGCAGACTGGTCTAAAGGTAAATTCATTTCGTCTTATACTGAAAAAGAACTTGAGCTTTCTCCCTATTCCTATAAAATGCTGACTTCTGAAGCTTTTTTTGAATATGCTTTGGATGAAATTTGTAAATCTGAAGATATTTCTTTAATTGAAGACGAGATTACTGAAATAGATACCGTAAAAATGAAAGCTATAGGAAAGCAAAACACCTATAATGCCACTCATTTTTTCGATAGCAGAGTACCATCAGAATATTTAGAAACTAAAGATTACACAAAAATTTTTCAGCATTTTAAAGGCTATCATCTAAAAACAAACCAACCTGTTTTTAATCCAGATCAGTTTACGATGATGGATTTTAGACTCACCTATAAAAACAGTACAAGTTTTACTTATATTTTACCTTTTTCAGAGACAGAGGCTTTAGTTGAATATACTTTTTTCACTCCTTACATTACTGAAGAAGCTATTTACGATACACAACTTAAAAAATATATTAAAGAGTATCTTAAACTAGACTCCTACGAGGTTCTTAGAGAAGAACAGGGAATTATACCAATGACAGATTTTCCTTTCGATAAAGAAAACACTGCTGAAATCACCAAAATCGGCACTGGTGGCGGTTGGGTTAAAGCTTCAACCGGCTATTCTTTTAAGCACACAGAAAAGAAAGTTTCAAAAATTATAAAAAACATAAAATCTGGTCATCTCCCTTCAAAAGATCTTTTCAGAAAAAAATTCAAACAATACGATAGTATTTTTCTGGATGTCTTAGCCAGAAGAAATGAAAAAGGCGAGCAAATATTTACTAATTTCTATGAAAAGAATTCGGTAGAAGAAATTTTCGCGTATTTAGATGAAGAGACTTCAAGAAAAACAGACTTAAAAATTATGTTTAGCCTTTTTGATCCTGAATTTATCACCTCATTTTTCAGAAAATTGAAGCTCTAATTTTTTAAAAGCTGATCTAGAATATTTCTAAAATTAGCACTATTCCAATTTGCCGCTCCTTCTTTTTTAATAACGATAGTACCATTTTTATCTATAAGATATGAGGTAGGCAGTTTGTAACCTTCCAGAGGATCGGGGTAATTCGTTTTCATACAATAAACCGGTAAATTATAGCCTTTAGCATTCATAAATCCCTGGCTGGTTTCTAATCCTTCTCCGCTTATAAAAAGAAACACGACTTTTTCTTTATAATCTTGATACAAATCGTTTAAACTCGGCATCTCGGCAATGCAAGGAGGGCACCAGGTTGCCCAATAATTTATAAGAATAACTTTATCCTGAAATTGGGCAAAATCTACATTATTACCAAAGCGATCTTCAAGAATCCAATTGTAAGATTCAATTTGCTGGCGATCTTCTTCATCAGTAAGTTTAGGACTGGAAGCAATAAGTTTATTAAAAACAATCGCAATCGGCTTTCTGGTTTGCGGTAAAACCATCGCTAAAATAATCACGACAAGAATAATGTTTACCCACTGATTTTGAAAAAGCTTCTTCATTCTATACTAATTTCAACACAAATATAGTTTTAAACAAAAAACTCCCGCAAAAAGCGGGAGTTTTTGAATAAATTAAAAACAACTAATTAAGCTACATTTTCTTTCTTAATTAAATTTAAAGCTGAACCATGTTTGTACCACTCAATTTGTGGTTGGTTGTAAGTATGCTCAGCTTTGATCGTATCTTTAGAACCATCTGCGTGAACGATCTCAATTGTAAGATCCTTGTCTGGAGCAAACTCCTCAAGATCTATAAAATTGAATGTATCGTCTTCCTGAATTAGATCGTAATCTTCTTCATTTTTGAAAGTAAGTCCTAACATCCCTTGTTTCTTAAGGTTAGTTTCGTGTATACGAGCAAAAGATTTTACTAATACCACTTTAACACCTAAGTGACGTGGCTCCATTGCAGCGTGCTCACGAGAAGAACCTTCACCATAATTGTGATCTCCTACTACAACTGTAGGAATTCCTTCTTTTTTATATTCTCTCTGTACCGCAGGTACACCGTCATATTCTCCGGTGATCTGACTTTTTACAAAGTTTGTTTTCTTATTGTAAGCGTTTATAGCTCCAATTAAACAGTTGTTAGAGATATTATCTAAATGACCACGGTAACGTAACCAAGGACCAGCCATAGAAATATGGTCGGTAGTACATTTACCCCAAGCTTTGATAAGAAGTTTAGCTCCTGTTAGATTTTCACCATCCCAAGGTTCAAAAGGAGTTAATAATTGTAAACGTTCACTATCTTCAGCAACTTTTACTTCTACACTACTACCATCTTCTTTAGGAGCAACATAACCTGCATCTTCTACAGCAAAACCTTTTGTTGGAAGCTCGATACCTTTAGGCTCGTCTAACATTACTTCTTCACCATCCTCGTTGATCAATTTATCACGAGTTGGATCAAAATCTAAACGACCTGAAATTGCAATTGCTGCAACCATTTCTGGAGAACCTACAAAAGCATGGGTGTTTGGATTACCATCGGCACGTTTAGAGAAGTTACGGTTAAAAGAATGCACAATCGTATTCTTTTCTTCACCTTTACGATCACTACGATCCCACTGTCCAATACATGGTCCACAAGCATTGGTAAATACAGTAGCATCTAGATCTTCAAAAATTTGAAGTAATCCGTCACGCTCTGCAGTAAATCTAATTTGCTCTGAACCTGGATTAATACCAAAATCAGATTTTGCTTTTATTTTCTTATCAACTGCCTGTTGTGCAATAGAAGCAGCACGAGTCAAATCTTCATAAGAAGAGTTAGTACAAGAACCAATTAGTCCCCAATCTACATTTATTGGCCAGTCGTTTTCTTTAGCTTTCACTCCCATTTCAGAAATTGGAGTCGCTAAATCTGGAGTAAAAGGTCCATTTAAATGAGGTTTTAATTCTGAAAGATTAATTTCGATAACTTCATCAAAATATTGCTCAGGATTTGCATAAACTTCATCATCACCTGTTAAATGCTCTTTAACAGCATTAGCTGCTTCAGCAACATCTGCACGGTTTGTAGCTTTTAAATAACGCTCCATAGATTCATCATAACCAAAAGTTGAAGTTGTTGCTCCAACTTCAGCTCCCATGTTACAAATAGTACCTTTACCAGTACAAGACATAGAACGTGCACCTTCACCAAAATATTCAATAATTGCACCAGTACCACCTTTTACAGTTAAGATACCTGCAACTTTAAGAATTACATCTTTTGGAGCTGTCCATCCAGACAGTTTTCCAGTTAATTTTACACCTATAAGTTTAGGGAATTTAAGCTCCCAAGGCATACCTGCCATTACATCTACAGCATCGGCTCCACCAACACCAATAGCAACCATACCTAAACCACCTGCGTTAACGGTGTGAGAATCGGTACCAATCATCATTCCTCCTGGGAATGCATAATTTTCTAATACTACCTGATGAATAATACCTGCACCTGGTTTCCAGAAACCGATTCCGTATTTATTAGAAACAGACTCTAAAAAGTCGAAAACCTCACTACTAGATTTATTGGCACTTTGAAGATCGATTGCAGCTCCCATTTTTGCCTGGATAAGGTGATCACAGTGCACTGTAGTTGGCACAGCAACTTTCTTTTTACCAGCCTGCATAAATTGCAATAAAGCCATCTGCGCAGTTGCATCTTGACAAGCAATTCTATCTGGAGAGAATTCAACATAATCTTTCGCTCTCTCATAAGCAGTAGTTGCTTCACCATCCCATAAATGAGAATAAAGAATTTTTTCTGCAAGTGTTAAAGGTTTACCCACAACATCACGTGCTTTAGTTACACGATCTGCCATATGGCCATAAACCTTCTTGATCATATCAATATCGTATGCCATTGTTTCTATAATTTTTGTTCTAAAAAAGTCTAGCAAAAGTAAGAAAAATAGCCGGATATTGAAAATCTAAACTACTCCTAAAAGGTTTGAGTAAAAGGGTTTAGATTAAATTGCAGAAATGTAATTTTTTCAACAATAATCAACATCTTATTAATTTAAAAATGATGTTCACAAAAAGACATCTCGATTTCTAAGAATTTGGCAATTAAACATCATTTTTATTCAGCATTAGTTTTATTTATAGCCATTCTTAATTATCTATTTATATTTTTTTTAAGAATTTAAAATAACAAATGATATCTAGAATAAAGATTGTTCCTAAATCTAATACCCTACATTTATATTAAAAGATAGCAAATAAAATATTGCTTATTAGGCTTTAGAAAAGAGCTCTGATCAAAGATTCCAGAGTTACACCTTCTGCTTCTGCTTTATAGTTTTTTATTACACGATGGCGAAGTATGCCTATCGCAACCGCCTGAACGTTTTCTTTATCTGGTGAAAATTTCCCATTCACCGCAGCATGAGTTTTTGCTGCTAATATTAGATTTTGTGAAGCTCTTGGCCCTGCTCCCCAATCCAGATAATTTTTAACAAGCTCTGGTGCAGCATCTGTATTTGGCCGAGTTTTACCAACCAGTTTTACGGCATATTCTATCACATTATCTGCTACTGGCATTTTTCTAATTATATGCTGAATTTCACTAATCTCGTTTGCAGCAAATAACGATTTAATTTCATATTTTTTATCTGTAGTCGTGTTTTTAACCACATTCACTTCTTCCTCGAAACTAGGATATTCTAAATTTATGGCAAACATAAAACGATCGAGCTGAGCTTCTGGCAAAGGATATGTTCCCTCTTGCTCTATTGGGTTTTGTGTCGCCAATACAAAATAAGGAGAAGCAAGATCGTAACGTCTTCCCGCTACTGTAACCGATTTTTCCTGCATGGCTTCTAAAAGCGCAGCCTGGGTTTTAGGCGGAGTTCGGTTAATCTCATCAGCTAATAATATATTAGTAAACACAGGCCCTTTTAGAAATTTAAATGTTCGATTTTCATCCAGAATCTCAGAACCCAGGATATCGCTCGGCATTAAATCTGGAGTAAATTGAATTCTTTTAAAATCTAAACCCAAAGCCTTTGCAATAGTATTTACCATTAGCGTTTTTGCCAAACCCGGCACCCCTATTAACAAAGAATGCCCCCCGGAGAATACGGAGAGCAATATTTGATCTATTACATTTTCTTGTCCAACAATTACTTTTGCTATTTCATTTTTTAAGCTTTGATGCTTTTTTACAAAATTTTCTAGTAAGTTAACGTCAGACATTCAGTAGTAAATTTTATTTTTTTAACCAATTGCTAGTATACTCACAATCTCGGTATTTTCCGCTAACTTTAACGTAAGTATCCTGAATTTTTTCTTTCTGCCACTCCTGGATTGCTTTAATTCTTTTATCCTGTAGTGCAAGCTCTTTAATTTTCATATAATCTGAACCGTAATTGGCAGTGTGCTGCGGAATTCTTTTGTCCATTTTGATAATCTTATAAAATGGACGCCCCATCCTATCCTGCTCCGTAATTCTATAAGAAATTTCGCCTTCTTTTAAATCTGAAATTTGATTATATAATTTGGTATCTAATTTAGTTTGTTCAAATCTGGAATCTCCTGTGGTAGGATTTCTCATTTTACCACCGTCAGCTTTTGTTTCCTCTCGATCCGAAACTTCTCTGGCAGCTTGTGCAAATTCGATATCTCCATTCTCAATTTTCTCTCTTACTTTATCAATTTTTTCTTTCGCTTTTTCCAGCGCATCGTTATTTACATCTGGAATTAACAGAATATGGCGCACATCGATTTCCTGACCTCTAATTTTAACCAACTGAACAATATGATATCCAAAATCCGTTTCAAAAGGTTCGCTAATTTCTCCTTCTCTTAAAGAAAAAGCTACATCTTTAAATTCTTTTGCAAAAGGATCTTTTCTACCAAAACTTAAAATATCACCGCCAGTTTGTGTATCATCTGAATATAAAATGGCTTTCGTAGCAAACTTAGACCCATTCTCCAAAACATCGGTTCTAAACTGATTTAATCGATCGATCGTTTTTTGCTTTTCTTCTTCAGGAACTTCAGGTTTTATTACAATTTCTGAAATTTCTACTTCGTCCCCAAAAATAGGCAACGAATCTTTAGGAATCTCATCAAAATACTGTCGAACTTCTTCAGGGGTTACCTCAATATTTTCAACAATCTTCTGTCTCATCTGTTGCGCAAGCTGGCTTTGCTTGTTCAGCTCAAATAATTCATTTCTAAATTCTGCTTCAGAATCTCTTTTGTAAAATTCCAGAACATCATCCATACTTCCCAACTGCTGCACCATTCCTGCAATCTGCTGGTCGATATAATTATTGATTTGTGCATCTGGAACTACAATACTATCCTGTATAGCCTGGTGAGCATAAAGCTTATTCTCCATCAAAGAACCTGCTAGTTGGCAGTCTGTAACATTCGCTGTACTTCCTCCCTGTGATTGAATATCTTTTCTTGTTAAATCGACATCACTATCAAGAATAATATAATCACCAATTACTGCGGCTATACCATCTACTTTTCTACGAGAACCTTCTGCCTCAGATAAAGGCTGGTTTTGTACCAACTCATCTTCTGGCTGTATTGATGTACTATCGGTCACGATAATTTCTTGTGCTCCTGCATTTATGCCCAGCACTAGCGCTCCCAAAATCAAAGCTTTCTTAATTGTAAATTTCAAATTGATTGTTTTTAATTGCATCTTTAGTAATATCCTTTTCTAGTTGCTTAACCAACTCCAACTTTTGCTTATTAAGCAAAATCTGTTCCACGGTTCGTTTTGCATATTCTAATGGCGCCTCATCATTTTTCTTAAGCGCATCATTTACATAGATCAAATAAGTTTCTACTGAATCTTTTAATTCTATGTATTTTTCCTTTTGTAATAATTTTGCTCGATCTTCTATACTTAATGGTACTATTTTATCGTAAACAGTTAAAGTTTTCACCCAAACAGAATCATTAAATGAATAATTTTTAAACTGAAGTGCATTTTCCTGCAACTTCTTTCTATCCTCTTCATTAAAACGAACAAACCACTTTTTAATTTTATCCAGATTCGTATTATTCGATTCTAAATTTATATAGCGTAACTTTACGAGATCCTGACTCAATTTAAAGTTTTCTTTATGCTCTTTATAATATCCTGAAATAACGGAATCATTAAAAACAGAATCTAATTCTTGTGAAACTATAGCATCGCTGTATGCATTGGTGTACAACTCGTTTCTATAATTCTCAACCAATTCATTAAATTCACGTTGCTGTTCTTCAGGCAAATTTAACTTAGCCCTATCTATAAGTAATTGCTGCGTCGCCCATCGATTAATATAACTATTTACAATAATCGAACTATCTTCTGCAGATATGCCTTCACCTACAAGCTCTGCTATATCTTCCTCATACAAATATGAATTATTTACCCGCACCACTATCTTTCGGTCATCCTGAGATTTAAAAAGATCACAAGAAATCACCAAAACTAATACAAAGCTTATAAAAATGGCTTTAACTCCTATTCTCAAACCAGGTAAATAATTCTTTCAACTTCAGTAAAACGCTTTTTCCTGAAATTTCTTATTAAGTGGAGCAAAAATAAGAATTCCTAGAGGTTCTGCAAGATATAACATTACTGATTATCAAGCAGTGCTTGTTTTTTTCTGAATATAATCTGAAGTGAAACTAATTTGAAATAACGCAAAGTACCATTTTCGCAAAATTTTCTATGTTTTATTACTACTCCCTATTATATTTGCGCAAAACAAGAGACAAAAAATGAAGAAATTTAGCGTATTAATCACATTTTTATTTTTAGCAATAGCCGCTAACGCACAAACTAAAATAGGCACTATAGATGCAGAATATATCATTTCTAAAATGCCTGAAATTAACAATGTAAATGACGGAGTTAAAGCATATAATGAGTCTTTGCAGGCTGATGTTGAAAATGCCATACAAGCCTATGAAGGTCTAATTAAAAATTATCAGGATAGCACTGCTGTTTTTACTGAAGACGTTAAAAAACAACGTGAAAATCAAATTCTTGGTCTGGAGAATGAGATTAAACAATTTCGCCAACGTTCACAGGTAATGATGCAAATGAAGCGTAATGAGCTTACCCAACCATTATACAAAAAGATCGACGCTGCAATGCAAGAAGTGATCAATGAAGAAGGGTACACCCAGATTTTCCATGCAGGCGGTGGTGCATTAGCATACTCACAACAAGGAAGCGATATTACCGAAAAAGTAATGGAAAAATTAGGAATATCTATTGAAGAAGTAAACACTACGCAACCTTCTGCAGATAGTAACAATGCAAATTCAAACTAAATATTGCAAGCATAAAACAAAAAAGCCCGCAATTGCGGGCTTTTTTTAAATCTAACAATAAAGAAACTTATCGACTATAATTTGGAGATTCTTTAGTGATTGTAACATCGTGAGGATGACTTTCGTGAATACCTGAAGAAGTTATTTTTACAAATTTGGCATGCTCTTTCAAGGCTTCAATATCTTTGGCTCCACAGTAACCCATTCCAGCTCTTAAGCCTCCTACAAATTGGTGGATACTTTCTTCTAATTCTCCTTTGTAAGGTACACGCCCTACAATTCCTTCAGGAACTAGTTTTTTAATATCATCTTCGACATCCTGGAAATAACGATCTTTAGAGCCTTTCTTCATGGCTTCTACAGATCCCATTCCTCGGTAAGATTTAAATTTTCTTCCTTCGTAAATAATAGTTTCTCCCGGGGATTCTTTAGTACCTGCTAAAAGTGAACCAAGCATTACACAATCGGCTCCTGCTGCAAGTGCTTTAGGAATATCTCCTGTATAACGAATACCTCCATCTGCAATTACGGGAACACCTGTTCCTTTAATGGCTGCTGCAACTTCAAGCACTGCAGAAAATTGAGGAAAACCAACCCCGGCTACAACTCTGGTTGTACAAATAGAACCTGGCCCTATACCAACTTTTACAGCGTCAGCTCCTGCTTCTACCAAATATTTAGCGGCTTCGCCTGTGGCTATATTACCCACTACTACTTCTAACTCAGGGAATTTAGCTTTTACTTCTTTCAACACATAAACTACTCCTTTGGTGTGCCCGTGTGCAGTATCAATGATAATTGCATCTACACCTGCGTTATAAAGTGCTTCAGCTCTCTCTACAGCATCGCCGGTTACTCCGATAGCCGCAGCAACTCTTAATCTTCCGTAGCTATCTTTATTAGCGTTAGGCTTTTGTGTTAATTTAGTGATATCTCTAAAAGTGATTAAACCAACCAGTTTTTTCTCTTTATTGATAACCGGAAGTTTTTCAATTTTATTTTCCTGAAGAATATCTTCTGCCTGATCTAAAGAAGTTCCTTCTGCAACAGTAACAAGATTTTCTGAAGTCATTACCTCAGCAATGCGCCGCTTATGATTTTTTTCGAATCTTAAATCACGGTTAGTTACAATACCAATTAGCTTTCCTTCATCATCAACAATAGGAATACCGCCAATACTGTGCTCTTTCATCAAATCTTTGGCGTCCTGTACAGTAGAGGAAATTGGTAAAGTTACAGGATCGATAATCATACCGCTTTCAGCACGTTTTACTTTACGCACTTTTAAAGCTTGCTGCTCTATCGTCATATTTTTGTGTAGAACACCTATACCTCCCTCTCTAGCCATGGCAATCGCCATACGAGATTCTGTCACGGTATCCATCGCTGCTGAAACAATAGGAACGTTGATCGTAATGTTTTTGGTAAATTTTGTCTGGATATTTACTTCGCGCGGTAAAACCTCAGAGAAGGCAGGGACTAAAAGAACATCATCATATGTTAGCCCTTCTCCCAGAATTTTGGATTCGTGTGCAATCATGGCAATTAAGAATTTAATTGCATGCAAATATACACAGTTTTAGGCAGAATGCATTAGGCTAAAGTGAATAAATCATTAATCTGTCTTTTTTCTGAAACGAATAATAAATTCTGAGCCTTCTTCAGGATAGCTTTTAATATCGAGAGTTGCTTTATTCAGTTGTAAAAATTGCTTTACTAACAGCAGTCCTATACCTGTTCCGGTTTCCATGTTTGTACCTAATTCAGACATTAACTGGGTATTAAAATTTTGTATTTGTGCTATTCGCTCTTCAGAAATCCCCTCGCCACCATCTTTTATTTTAAAATAAACAAACTCTTCATCCTCCTTATAATGGATTTTAATTTCTTTATACTGATGTGTAAATTTTATGGCGTTACTTACTAAATTATGAAGTATGATAGATAAATGACCTTTATCCACAACAATAGCACTTAAACTCGCCGGTATATCATGTTTTATCTGAATGCCTTTAGATTTTGCTACCAGATAATGAGCTTCCATAATTTCTCGCACTCTTTTTGGCAGCACCACTTCTTCCAAATGCATTTTAGAACCTTCTAATTGCGAATTGGCCCATTGTAATAAATTTTGCAGCATGGTAGAGGTTGCCGACACCTGTTTAAGCATTTCATCAAGCAACTCTGCCTGTTCTTTTTCAGAGAATTCTCCTATTTTAATAAGTTCAAGCAATTTTTGTATAGAACCAATGGGCGACTTTAAATCATGTGACAAGATTGAAAATAATCGATCTTTACTTTTATTAAGATTGGCTAGCTCTTTATTACGTTCTGTAATTAATTTATTTTTCTGAACAATTAATTCGTTCTTTTCTTCTACTGTTTTTCTAAATTTCTCTTTTTGACGATACGTTTTTATCCTAAAAAACAAAATAACCTTCAGCACAACGCCCACCCCAAGCAGGATAGCGATAATTAATTTATTACGGGAAAGCTCTCTATCCTTCTCCATTCTTTCTAATCGCAACCTACGATTATCTTCTTCTTTACTTTCCAGATTAAGAAGATCGATAGATCTTAAACGCTTTTGATTATACAGCGAATCTCCATAAATATTATGCTGTTTCGAATATTGTAGCGCTTTGTTTGATTCTCCTTTTTGCTCGTAGATATTGAAAAGAATTCCTGTAATCTTTTCTAATTCATAAAACGAATCATTTATTTCAGCAAAATTTAAGGCTTCAAGTGCATTTTTTTCAGCTTTAGCCAGATTGCCTCGATAAAAGTAACTCTGTGCTAAACCAAAATATGCAAAAGATTTCTCCCAGTTATTTGGTGAAGTTTTATCGTTCAATACGTTATCGAAATAATTTATTGCGGAAGGAATATCTTCTTTTTGATACGCTAAATCCCCCAGGTGATTCATCGTTAAGTGTTCAATATCTTTTCTATTCGCGGCTTTAGATATAATTAGCGCACTATCCAAAATGGTCTTGGCTTCCTCTAGATGTCCTAATTTTAATTTAGATATGCCAATATTGATCACGGCCGGTGCGGCTGCATATTTTTTTTCAGATTGATTATAATATTCAATTGCCTGGCGAAAATATTCTATAGCAATATCGTGCCGATCCATCCCTTGCTGGATCAACCCAAGACCATTTAAGCATTTTCCAACACCTTCATAATCATCGATTGATCTATATATCTTTTCTGCCTTTAAAAAATCTTTTAAAGACTTATAATAATCACCTTTCACATAATAAGCAATAGCCCATTTTCTAATAATTTCTGCATGTAGTTTGGGATTATCAAGATCTTTTGCAAACTTATCACACTTTTGAAGATCGATTATTGCTCTATCAAAATCGTTGAATATAGCGTTATCTGTTTGCTTTAAATAATAATTAACCGAGTCGGTTTTTATTTGAGTTGAATAATCTGACTGCGCTAGAGAAGAAAAATTGATAAAGAATAGAAAAATACCTAAAAAACTAACTTTCAAAACGATAAATTATTGATTGCAGTAGGCAATGATATGAAGAAAAGTTAAAATATTATGATTGCTATTTCCTGAAAATTTCAGTAGCCTTATTGAAGGAAGCTTCAAAACTCCCCATTCTAATATTTGAACTTTGCTTTTTTGTGTTGAAATAGGAAACCATTTTTTCAGTAGGCATATTTCCCGTAAGTTCGTCTTTAGCCATTGGGCAACCACCAAACCCCTGAATTGCTCCATCAAATCGATAGCATCCTGAAGTAAAGGCAGCATCAACTTTCTCAAACCAGGTGCTTGGCGTAGTATGCAAGTGCGCACCAAATTCGATATTAGGAAATTTTGGAATTAATTCTGAAAAAAGATAACTAATCACATCTGCTGTTGAAGTTCCCACCGTATCCGAAAGTGATAAAATCTTTACACCCATATTCGAAAGTCGCTCGGTCCATTCTCCTACGATCTCTACATTCCAGGGATCTCCGTAGGGATTTCCAAATCCCATAGAAAGATACGCTACAACTTCTTTATCAGATTTAGCTGCGATATCTAGTATCGTTTTTAAAATATCAACTGACTCCTCAATTGTCTTGTGCGTATTACGCATTTGGAAGTTTTCTGAAATTGAAAATGGATATCCTAAGTAATCTATTTCAGGAAACTGAGAAGCATCCTCAGCGCCGCGAGTATTGGCAACGATCGCTAATAATTTACTTTGGGATCTACTCAGATCTAGCTTAGAGAGTACCTGTGCAGTATCTCGCATCTGCGGAATGGCTTTTGGAGAAACAAAACTCCCAAAATCGATAGTATCGAAACCACATTGCAATAATGATTGAATGTATCTTGCTTTGGCTTCAGTAGGAATAAATTCTTTAATTCCCTGCATGGCATCACGCGGACATTCGATAAGTTTAATCTCTCCCATATTCCCAAAGATACCTTTTAGATTTTGATTACGAAATCTAAATACTGTCAAGAAATATTAAAATGATGTGAATATTGAAAAACTCATTTCAATAAAAATGTAATAAACTATAAAAGAATAAAAATCCCGATTCCAATAAAAACAGCAACCTGCGTCCATTTTAAAACGACACCTGAATTTCGATGTTTTTGAAGATATTTTGAAATGCTTCCTGCAAGAATCGCTACCAAAACAAAAATCAAAAATCCCTGAAGCATAAAAAGAGCCCCTAAAACATAAAATTGCAATACTGTATTTCCTTCAGGATCCCATAGAAAGCCAGGAAAAAGTGCTAAAAAGAAGATGGTTACTTTAGGATTTAGCACATTCATTATAAATCCCTGTCGATACAAACCAAACAAACTTTTTTTCTTAATTCCTTCCGTAGAAAAAGCAATTTCAGGATCACTTTTAAAAACTTTGTAAGCTAAATAGAACAAATAAGCAGCTCCAGAACATTTAATTATCAAATAAATGGTTTCCGATTGTTTTATAATCGCTGAAACTCCAAAAGCTACCAAACTGGTATGCACCAATACACCAGAGACTAAACCTAAAGCGGCAATAATAGCTTGCTTTTTACCATTCGCCATTCCCTGCACTAATACATAAATAATATCTGGCCCAGGTGCTAAGGTTAGTAAGATTGTAGCCGTAATAAAAGGAATAAGCTGTTCTAGCAAACGGTTTTAATTTTAAAGCTGAATAGAATTTTCAAAATTATGATTTTGGATATTTTTTGAGGATTTTAGTATTGATCGCTTTGATAAGTGCAGGACCTTCGTAAATAAAACCGGTGTATAATTGCACTAAACTTGCTCCGGCTTCTAACTTTTCGATAGCATCGTCTGCACTATGAATACCACCTACACCAACAATAGGAAAGGCTTTATTACTTTTTTCTGAAAGAAAACGAATCACCTCTGTCGATCTTTTGGTTAAGGGTTTGCCACTTAAACCACCAGCTTCATCTATATGTTCAGAAACCAGACCTTCACGACTTATGGTAGTATTGGTTGCAATTACCCCATCGATCTTAGTTTCTTGTACAATTTCAATTATATCCAATAATTGAGAATCTGTAAGATCTGGGGCAATTTTTAGCAATATGGGTTTTTGTTTTGGCTTTGCATAATTAAGCTCCATCAAAGTTTTTAGCAAATGCGTTAAAGGTTCTTTATCCTGTAGCGCTCTCAAATTAGGTGTATTTGGCGAACTAACATTTACCACAAAATAATCTACGTAGTCGAATAAGGCTTCAAAACAAATTTTATAATCTTCAACGGCTTTTTCATTTGGCGTAACTTTATTCTTTCCAATATTACCACCAATAAGTACATCGGTATTCTTTTTAAGGCGTTGCACCATTTCTTCAACTCCGCCATTATTAAACCCCATGCGGTTGATAATAGCCTGATCAGCTTTTAACCGAAACATCCTTTTTTTCTCATTACCAGGCTGTGGCTTTGGCGTTACCGTTCCTACTTCTATAAAACCGAAACCAAGATTAGATAATTCTTTATATAATTTCGCATCTTTATCAAATCCTGCTGCTAGTCCAACAGGGTTTTTAAACTTCAATCCAAAAACTTCACGCTCCAGACGAGGATCATTATTACTGAATTTCGATTTTAAAATTGAAGCAACACCCGGAATTCTATTCAGGTTTCTTATACTATTGAAAGCGAAATGATGAATCGCCTCTGGATCGTATTTAAAAAGTATTGGGCGAATTAAAGACTTATACATAAACGGCTGATTTGTGCAAAAATAAATGAATTGTAAAAATGAACACACTAAATCTTAAAAGGTTTTGCCCCCGGAAGTCAATTCGCTAATTTTGACTCGATAACCGAGGTTGAATCTTTCGAAGAAAGCCTCGAAATAAAAAATAAATTTTCAATAAACGTCTAAGGAGCGCGCTCATAGGCAGTTTAAGATATCAATAGGAGTTTATTCAGAATTTATTTCAGAAAAACTTCTGAAAAAATCAACCAATTTTAGACAACTAACACCAAAAAATATGATCAATAAACAAGAAGTTTTAGATCGATTTATAAGCTACGTAAGTATCGATACGCAGAGTGATCCTGAAAGTGAAAACACTCCCAGCACCGAAAAACAATGGATTCTTGCCAATAAATTAGCAAAGGAACTAGAAGTAATGGGAATGCAAAATGTAAGCATCGACGAGAATGCTTATGTTATGGCTACTTTACCTAAAAATATCGAAAAGGAAACGCCAATTATTGGCTTTGTTTCTCATTTTGATACCTCACCAGATTTCAACGGGGAAAATATCAAGCCGCAGATTATCGAAAATTATGATGGCGGTGATATCATTCTTAATACTGAAAAAAATATCGTTCTTTCTTCGGAATACTTTGAGGATTTAAAGCAGTACGAAGGACAAACCATTATCACTACAGACGGGAACACGCTTTTAGGAGCCGATGATAAAGCAGGAATTACTGAAATTATGACTGCGATGAAATATCTAATTGATCATCCTGAAATTAAACATGGCACTATAAAAGTTTGTTTCACCCCAGATGAAGAAATTGGTCGGGGAGCGCATAAATTTGATGTCCATAAATTTGGCGCAGACTGGGCGTACACAATGGATGGAAGCCAGATTGGTGAATTAGAATACGAAAATTTTAATGCAGCCAGCGCCAAGGTTACCATTTCAGGAAAAAGCGTTCATCCCGGTTATGCAAAAGATAAAATGGTGAACAGTATGTATATCGCTCAGGATTTTATTAATTCTTTACCACGATTAGAAACTCCTGAACATACTGAAGGTAGACAGGGATTTTTTCATCTTAGCAATATTAAAGGTGATGTAGAAGAAACGATTTTGCACTATATAATTCGTGATCACGATAAAAAGCATTTCGAAGCGCGTAAAAAAGTAATTGCAGATCTTGGTATAGAAATATGCAAGCAATACGAAAGTGACTGCGTACATGTTGAAGTAAAAGATCAATACCGCAATATGCGTGAAAAGATCGAACCGATGATGCACATTGTTGAGTTAGCCAAAGAAGCCATGGAAAAAGTTGACGTAAAGCCGATTATAAAACCAATAAGAGGAGGAACAGACGGCTCACAGCTAAGTTTTATGGGACTTCCTTGTCCTAATATTTTTGCAGGCGGGCACAATTTTCATGGAAAATATGAATATGTCCCTCTAGAAAGTATGATTAAAGCAACTGAAGTAATTATAAAAATAGCCGAACTTAATGCTCGATAAAAGCTTTTAAACCCGAGCCGATTAAAAAATTAATAATTCTTCAAAAAATAGTTACAAAAAATCCCTTTAGAAAAATTTCTAAAGGGATTTTTCTTTTTAAAAGAGATTGAATTACTTCTTCTTCTCTTCTTTTTCAGTTTTAGCTGGCTCATTAAGCTTTTGGCTCATTTCCAACGATATTGAAGATTTATCGAAAGTGATTTTTCCTGCACCGGTTTCAATAATTACCGCATTATTTTTATCACTAAAATCGATAATTTTACCATGCATTCCGCTTTTGGTAACTATTCGATCTCCTCTTTTTAATTCTTTAATAAAATTCTTTTCCTGTTTAGCCTTTTTCATTTGCGGGCGTATCATAAAAAAATACACTACCGCGAACATTAAGATTAAAGGAAGACCCTGTTGTATTTGATCCATATAAATTAATTCTCGCTTTTAACTTGCGTTTTCTGGGGTTTCAACAAAAGCTTTAATTTTAATACGCTCTTGTCCATTTTCTGTATTAGCAGAAATTGTTACTGTTTTTTGCACTTGTCCTCTACCAGATCCATTAAATTTTACGCGAATCTCACCAGTTTCTCCCGGTTCTATAGATTCATTTTTATGATAATCTGGCACTGTACATCCACAAGTACTTTTGGCATTAGTAATTACTAGCGGTGCTCTACCTGTATTGGTAAAGGTAAATACATGTTCTACAGGATTTCCCTGAGGGATATTTCCAAAATCAAATTCAGTTTCATCAAAACTTAGTTCAGGATAAACCGTCGCTTTAGAGTCACGCGCTGCAGCTGCATCTACGTTTTCAGCTTTTACTTTTTCTGAAGCGTTGTCACCGCCGTCTTTACAGGAAGTAAAGAACATTGTTCCCACTGCTGCTATTAATAAAATTCCTTTTTTCATAATACTACAAATTTGAGGGTTAAAATTAAGAAAAAATCTAGACTACATAAGGCCGCGCCCCATTTTATTTAGTTTTCCGTCGTTTTTATACTCTTTAGAAAGCTTATCAAGAATTCCGTTTATAAAAATACTACTTTTTGGAGTACTATATTCTTTACTAATTTCTAAATATTCGTTTATCGTCACTTTCACAGGAATCGAAGGAAATTCTAAAAATTCGCATATCGCTAATTTAATAAGTATAGTGTCAATCTCTGCAATTCTATCTTTATCCCAATTTGGTGTTTTTCCCTGCATTTCTTCAGAAAGCATACCATCTTTCAGATAAGTTTTTCTAAATAAGCGAACGGCAAAATCTTCATCATCTACAGATTTAAATAACTTCGGAAGCTTATCCTCTGCATCTGCTGTTTCTTTTAGCTTCTGAAGCATTTTTACTACTGCCGTGTTAACTATCGGAAGATCGTCTAACCACGTAAGCTTCTTATCTTCAAAATAATCGTAAATCTTATCGTTAGGCGCAATTACTTTCTTAAATATCGCAATAGCAAAATCTTTATCTTCTTTAAAAGAATTATCGCGAGTTTCCATATAATCGGCAAAAGCTTCACTTTTCTTGATCTCTTCCCATAGAATAGCGATATACTCATCATCGAACTTCCAATGGTTGAGCTTGCGCTCATCGATTAACTGCTCTAGCTGCGTATTTTGCTCTAAAATTTCAAATACTGAATTCTGAACAAATTTTCTATTTGGATCTTTTTCTTCCTGGGTAGCAAGATGTTTTTGCTGGGAGCGCTCTAAAAAAGTTTGGGCATGTGCTTTAATTTCGATAAACAAACTTAGCTGAAGCAGAAAAAGATCGTACATCTCTTCCATACTTTTTAGCAGGAATTTCTCCTCGCTAGCAAGATTGTCATTTTCACTTTGGATGAATGCGTATAAGGATTGCATTACCTTAACTCGAATATGTCTTCTTGTCAACATAACTGTAAAAGAACTTTTTTAGAATTTAAAAAGGGCGAAAGATTATTCTTTCGCCCTGCAAAAATATCAATATTTTGATTCTGGCTACTTCAAACTTGATTTTTTTCTATCATCAATTCTTTGCTTCGCAATTTTAAGCGCTGCAAAATGAGTCGTCATGTCTTCCCTTGCCGCTGTTTCAAGGATTTGCAAGGTTGTATTATAAATATTTTCTGTTTTAGAGATAATTTCCTGTTTGCTGTATTTTTCCAATTCAGCATACACATTTATTATTCCTCCGGCATTAATCAGAAAATCTGGCGCATAAACGATTCCTCTTTCGCGCAAAATCTGGCCATGTTTTACCTCATCTGCTAGTTGGTTGTTTGCCGCACCTGCAACAACTTTACAGTTTAGACGATTTACAGTTTCATCGTCGATTGTAGCTCCTAAAGCACATGGTGCATAAATATCTACATGGGCGCTATAAATATCGGCTTCATCAAAAATAATTGCACCATATTTATTACGTACTTCCTGCAAACGTTCTTCGCTAATATCGGTAATATAAACTTTTGCACCGTCGTTTGTTAAATACTCTACTAAAGCTTCACCTACGTGACCTATTCCCTGTACTAATACAGTACGATCTTCAAGTTCATCTGTACCAAACTTATATTTAGCTGCTGCTTTAATTCCCATAAACACGCCATAAGCAGTAACTGGTGAAGGATTTCCTGTCCCTCCTCTTTCTTCAGAAATTCCCGCAACATAAGGAGTTACATCTCTTACAATATCCATATCTGAAGTTTCCATACCAACATCTTCAGCTGTGATATATTTTCCGCTAAGAGAATCTACATATTGCCCAAATCTTCTCATTAACTCTGGAGTCTTTTGAGTTTTTGCATCTCCCATAATTACCGCCTTACCACCACCAAGGTTTAAACCGGTAATTGCGCTCTTAAATGTCATCCCACGAGATAAACGTAATACATCATTTAATGCCTCCCATTCGCTGGTATAATTCCACATTCTTGTACCACCAAGCGCCGGTCCCAAAACTGTATTATGAATACCTATTATTGCTTTTAATCCTGTATCTTTGTCGTTACAAAATACAACCTGTTCATGATTATCGAACGAAAGCTGTCCAAACACTGGTGCAGCTTTTTTAAGTTCTTTAGCATTTAAAACATCAACTTGCATAATTTGCGGGTTTTTAAAATTAATGTCATTTTTGAATTTCATAAAAATGACGCTGCAAAAATAAGAATATTTTAATTTAACATCATTAAATAATGGTTAAAATATCATATTCTTAAAAATTAGAGATCTATTTTAAGGATGAAACATTTAAGAACACTCAATAAATTCTTTCTAAAATACAAGTGGAAATTGCTAATCGGATTGGTGGTTACGATTATTTCGAGAATTTTCGGGCTATATTTTATTCCACTTGTTGGTAATTCTACCGATGCTATCGAGCAATATGTTAATGGTGAACTTACCAATTATGATACGTTAAAAGCAGAGCTTGTTAAGAATATTTTATTGCTGGTTGGTTCTACCCTAATTTCTGCGTTTTTTACTTTTTTAATGCGACAGACTTTTATCGTAGTTTCCAGACATATTGAGTACGATCTTAAAAACGTGGTTTTTAAACATTATCAGGAATTATCGCTTAATTTCTATAAGAAAAATCGTACCGGAGATTTAATGAACCGGATAAGTGAAGATGTTACCAAAGTAAGGATGTACCTGGGGCCTGCTATAATGTATACGGTAACTACACTTACCTCTACCATCGTAGTATTAATCTTTATGATACAGGCTGCACCTATTTTAACGTTGTACACGGTGATTCCTCTGCCAATACTATCGTTTGCCATTTACAAACTTAGTATTTCAATCCAAAAACGCAGTACAGTTGTTCAGCAGTATTTATCTAAACTTAACACCTTTACACAGGAAAGTTTTAGCGGAATTGCGGTTATTAAATCGTATGGACTCGAGCAGCAAACCGATGATAATTTTACCGATCTTTCTAATACCAGCCGAGATAAAAATATTGATCTTGTAAAAGTTCAGGCATTTTTCTTTCCGTTAATGGTATTACTTATAGGTATTAGTAATGTACTTGTAATTTATATCGGCGGGAGACAATATATTACAGGACAAATTGATAATCTTGGTATTATAGTAGAATTCTTACTGTACGTAAATATGCTTACCTGGCCGGTAGCTTCTATTGGATGGGTGACGTCTTTAGTTAAACAAGCCGAAGCTTCACAAGAACGTATAAACGAATTTTTAGACAGCGAACCCGAAATTAAAAATCACAAAGAAACCGAGGATGAAATATTGGGTAAAATAAACTTTAAAAATGTGACCTTTACCTACGACGACACAAATATTACCGCTTTAAAGAATATTTCTTTTGAAGTAAATCAAGGAGAAACTTTAGCGATTATTGGTAAAACAGGTTCTGGTAAATCTACGGTACTCGATCTTATTGGTCGCCTGTATGATGTAGATGAAGGAGCTATTGAAGTAGATGGCAAAAATGTTCAGAATTTAAACTTAGATAATCTAAGACGCAGTATTGGTTATGTACCGCAAGATGCTTTCCTATTTAGTGATTCTATCGGTAATAATATCAAGTTCGGAAAAACAGATGCTACCGACCAGGAAGTTGTGAAAGCTGCAAAAACGGCTTCTGTTCACAAAAACATAGAAGGATTTAGCAAAGGATACGAAACGGTACTTGGCGAACGAGGGATCACCTTATCTGGAGGACAAAAACAGCGAGTTTCCATCGCTAGAGCTATTATTCAGGATCCACAAATTTTGTTATTTGACGATTGCCTTTCAGCCGTAGATACGGAAACCGAAGAAGCAATACTTAACAATCTATTTCAGATTTCAAGAGAAAAAACGACCATTATCGTTAGTCACAGGATTTCTTCAGCAAAAAATGCCGACCGAATAATTATCCTAGAAGATGGCGAAATTTTGGAACAGGGCACACATGATGAGCTAATTAAAAAAGAAGGTTATTATAAAGAACTGTACGCAAAACAGTTAAATGAGAAAGAAATGTGAAAATTACTTGTAAAATGTTAATTTTTTTTAGATTTTTGAAGGCAACTTTACTAAACCATTTAAAGAATTTTATTTTATGAGCGACAAGGGATTGATGGAGAAAGAAGAAATATTCTCTAAAGTATTAAGAGCAGGAAGAAGAACTTATTTCTTTGATGTTAGAGCGACTCGTGCCAACGACTACTACCTAACCATTACAGAAAGTAAGAAATTCACTAATGATGATGGATCTTTCTATTACAAGAAACACAAAATCTACCTTTACAAAGAAGATTTTGCAGGATTCAATGAAATTCTTCAAGAAATGACAGATTTTATTCTTGATGAAAAAGGCGAAGAAGTAATTAGTGAGCGCCACCAGAAAGACTTTAAACCAACTTACGAAGGTACTGGTGCTGTAGAAGCAAAAGCTGCTCCCGAGAATTTTACAGATGTTAGCTTTGACGATATTTAAAAAAAGTTTCTATAAATTACAAACCGCTTCCTAACCAGAGGCGGTTTTTTTGTTTCATACCTCAAACCAAATAACATTATGAGAAGAGTTATTACACTTTTATTAATTATTTTCTCTATTGCTTCGCAGGCACAGGACTTCGATACCTTAACACTCGATTACTATTTGCCAAAAAATATTACTTACAATCCTACAATCCCCAAACCTCAGGATGTGATAGGTTTTGTACCTGGCCAATGGCATGTTAGCCACGACAGATTGGTGAATTACATGAAAAAACTTGCTGAAGTATCCCCACGCATTAGCTTAGAAAATCGTGGCACCACTTACGAAGGCAGACCTTTATTGTTGTTAACCATATCTTCGGAAGAGAATATTAAAAACATAGATCAAATTCGCCAAAATCATAAAGCTTTAGTGGAAGCAGGATCTGAAGATATTAATACTGAAGATATGCCGATTATAGTGAATCAGGGATTTTCGATTCATGGGAATGAACCCAGCGGCACCAATGCTGCTTTGGTTGCTGCTTATCATTTGGCTGCGGCTGAAGGCGAAGAGATTCAAGAATTATTGGAAAACACCATTATTCTTTTTGATCCCTCTTTTAATCCAGATGGTCTGCAACGTTTTGCCTACTGGGCAAATACCAATCGTAGTGCAAATATTAATGCAGATCCACAAGATCGCGAATACAACGAAGTTTGGCCTGGTGGGCGTACCAACCATTATTGGTTCGATCTTAACCGAGATTGGTTGCCAGCACAATTGCCAGAATCTAGAGCGAGAATCAAAACATTTCACGATTGGTATCCTAACATTTTAACCGATCATCACGAGATGGGCTCTAATGCTTCATTTTTCTTTCAACCGGGAATTCCATCAAGAACACATCCATTAACACCAGATTTAAACCAGGAATTAACTCGGGAAATAGGAAATTATCATGCCGAAGCTTTTGACAAATTAGGAAGTTTTTATTTTACTGAAGAAAGCTATGATGATTTTTACTACGGAAAAGGCTCTACATTCCCAGACATCAACGGAAGTATCGGAATCTTATTCGAGCAGGCTAGTTCTCGTGGCCATGCTCAGGAAACCGATAACGGAATTTTGACTTTTCCTTTCACCATTAGAAACCAATTTACCGCAGCACTTTCTACTTTAAAAGCAGCCAAAAACATGCGAGTAAAATTGTTGAATTATCAGCGTGATTTTTATAAAAACGCCAGAAATTCTGCCGGTAAAGGAGCCTGGGCTTTTGGTAGCAGTAAAGATGCAAATTCAGCTTACTACTTAGCTGAAATTATGAAAAGACACCAAATTGAAATTCATCCTGTAACAGAAGAATTTACCGAGAACGGAAAAACCTACAAACCAGGTTCTTCTTATATCATTCCAAAAAATCAACGTCAGCATCGATTGGTACAAGCCATGTTCGAAAAAAGAACCAGTTTTAAGGATAGCTTATTCTACGATATCTCAGCTTGGACATTTCCTTTAGCTTTCAATGTAGATTATACCGAAGATGCTTCTTTAACAAATGCAGGAAAAAGAATCACTGAATTAGAAAAACCAGCGATTCCTTCCGTAGAAAAAAGCGATTACGCTTACGTTATGGAATGGCACGATTATAATGCGCCAAAGGCGTTAAATATGGTCTTAAATAAAGGATTACGAGCCAAAGTAGCGATGCAGGAATTTGGAACAAAAAATAAGCAATATGACTACGGAAGTATTATGATTCCGGTTCAGAACCAGAAACTTAATAAAGAAGAGCTTTTCGATTTTATCAAAAACGTTGCTGAATCTTCTAATATTGAAATTGATGCGGTTGGTACAGGATTAACTTCAGGAATTAATTTAGGAAGTCGATTTTTCCTTCCGTTAGAAAATCAGGAAATCGCGCTTTTAGTTGGTGAAGGTGTTACTCCTTATGATGCCGGAGAAATTTGGCATTTATTCGATCAACGCTACGATATTAAAGTTACAAAATTGAATACTCGTAATTTTGGAAGGGCAGATCTTAGCCGTTACACCGATATTATTTTAGTGAATAGTTGGGGGGCTGCATTAGGCGAAAGTGACACTGAAAAATTAAAAACCTGGATCAAAAACGGCGGAACTTTAATCGCTTACAGAAATGCTGCTAGATTCTTAAATGCTAATAAACTTTTGGATTTAGAAATTAAAACTAATGATCTTGAAGCAAAAAACGTAAGCTTTGAGCAACGTCGTGATTTTTATGGAGCACAGGGAATTGGTGGAGCTATTTTTAAAGCAAAGTTAGATCGTTCTCACCCTATCGCTTTTGGTTATACCAGCGATCATTTAGCTTTATTTAGAAATACCACTACTTTTATCGAAGCAGATGATCAAAGCTATAATAATCCCATCCAGTATACTAACGATCCCTTATTGAGTGGATATATTAGCGAAGAAAAAAATGAGGAAATCAAAAACACCGTTCCATTCAAAAAAGGAAGCCTTGGCAGAGGAAACGTAATTTATTTTACAGACAACACCAATTTTAGAGCTTTTTGGTACGGAACCAATAAGTTACTTATGAATGCAATTTTCTTTGGTGATCATATGTAATAGAATTAGAATACTGAAAATTAAAATTAGATAAAAAAGGGGGCTATATTTCGATAGTTCCCTTTTTATTTTTTTACCGTAACTCGTAATTCGGATTTAATTTTTTGTTTTATTTAAAACAAACTTCCTCGCTATTTATGCATTTCTCTTTATCTTGCGCTCAATTTAAAAGTCTTCTTAGCACTTATTAAACCAACTGAAAACTACCCAATCTAAGTAGTGTATGAGTAAATTTAAGATTTTAAAATACCTAAGAAGGTTTTCTTTTTGGCTAAGCTTTTTTGCGGTAGTTGCTGTTATTTTCGATTTAGGTTTTTCGCACGATAAATTTATTCAGGTTGAAATTAGGACATTTTATTTTATTGCGCTTCTCTTAGGAATACCTTCAATTGCTATAAGATATTTTATCTCTAACGAAATATTTGATAAAAAAGTTAAGGTTTTCGATACCGTTATTTTCAGTCTCTTTAGTTTGCTTGCCCTTGCTCAAGTTAATTTTATACGAGAAAATATCATTTTCTTTGAGTTCTTTAATAAAATGGGATGGATCTATCTGGTTCTTATCGTTTATTTTGTCCGGGAACTTTCGCGATTTGAATTGAAAATAAACCGCAAAGACATCAATCCTGCGCAACTTTTCATATTAAGCTTTTTGATACTAATTATATTGGGTACTCTTTGCCTTATGTTGCCAAAGGCTACTCATGATGGAATTTCTTTTCTTGACGCATTATTTACATCTACCAGTGCTGTATGCGTTACGGGATTAATTGTTGTAGACACAGGTAGCTATTTTACCCTTTTTGGACAAACGATTCTTTTAATTTTGATACAGCTAGGCGGACTGGGAATTATGACTTTCGCTAGCTACTTTAGTTACTTTTTTCGAGGAAGCACTTCTTACGAAAATCAATTAATGATGAAAAACGTAACCGATTCTGAAACTATTGGTGAAGTTTTTTCTGCTTTAAAAAAGATCTTATTTATAACTTTTATATTCGAGTTTATTGGCGCTGTATTTATTTATTTCAGTCTGGATCCAAAATTATTTGATACTATAGGAGATCGTATTTTCTTCTCGATTTTTCATACAATATCAGGATTCTGTAATGCTGGTTTCTCTACTTTAGAATATAGTTTATATCAACCAGAATATCGCCTAAACTTTCCGCTACATATCATTCTTGCAGTACTGTTTATTTTAGGTGGTTTAGGATTTCCAATTGTTTTAAATATCTACAAATTCGGAAAATATTTTGTGAAAAAGAATTTCCTACGTTTACAACGACCAGATCAACCGGTAAATATGCCCTGGGTTTTAAATTTAAATTCAAGAATCGTGCTAGTTACCACAGCTGTGTTGTTAGTAGGCGGAATGGTATTTTTCATGTTTTTTGAATACAATAATACCTTAAAAGATTATAATTTCTTTGGAAAATTAGCAGCCTCATTTTTTGGATCTTCCACTCCCAGAACTGCCGGTTTTAACTCTGTAGACATGGGCGCACTTAATTTCTCTACCATTATGGTTATTATGTTTTTAATGTGGGTTGGAGCCTCGCCAGGATCTACAGGTGGTGGTATAAAGACTAGTACCATAGCTATTGCAACTCTTAATTTCCTGAGTTTGGCAAAAGGAAAAGATCGTGTAGAAGTCTATAACCGGGAAATTGCAAATAACTCATTACGTAGAGCTTTTGCTATAATGAGCTTATCGATGCTTTTTGTTGGTTTCGCTATTTTATTAATTTCTTATTTCGATCCTGAAATGCACCTTTTGGACGTCGCTTTCGAATGTATATCGGCATATAGTACCGTGGGATTAAGCTTAGGGATTACCGGAAGCTTTTCCAGCGCTTCAAAAATAGTATTGGTAGCAACCATGTTTGCCGGCCGAGTAAGCATGCTTACTATCATGGCAGCATTTCTTTCCGACGTTAAACACTTAAATTACAAATACCCTACAGAGGAAGTTTTAATTAACTAATAACATTATGAAATATATCATTATTGGATTAGGAAACTTTGGTTCATCTTTAGCTCAAAAGCTAACCGCACTAAATAATGAAGTTATTGGCGTAGATCTGCGCATGGATCGTATAGAGGCCATTAAAGATAAGATTACGCATGCTATTAATCTTGACGGAACAGATTCTGCTGCAGTATCCAATTTACCAATAAGAGATACAGATGTGGTTGTAATAGCTATAGGCGAAAATAAGGGCGCCAATGTTATGGCCACTGCATTGATGAAAAAGCTGAATGTTAAAAGACTTATTAGCCGGGCACAGCAAGGTTTGCAGGAAATGGTTCTTGAAGCTATGGGCGTAGATGAAATTATACATCCTGAAGAAGAAACTGCCGAACGTTGGGCTAAGAAACTAAACATGCGTGGTGTAATAGATAGTTTTGAGCTTAACGAAGATTACGGTATTATCGAAATTCAGGTGCCTAAACAATACGACAATAAGATGTTGAAAGATATTCGTTTTAGGGAAGATTATAATTTGATAATTCTTACAACAATGAAAATCACCGAAGGCAAAAACGACCTTGGTGCACCTAAAAAAATCACCAATATCAAAGGAGTTGCTTCAGCAGAGACCAAATTATATAAAGATGATATTATGGTGATCTACGGCAACAAAAAAGACATGAGAAAACTTTTAGAAGATCAAGAGAAAAACGAGAGAAATCTATAAGCTTATTAGCCAATTCTTAGTCCATTCTCTACATGCAAACCGGGTTCGATTAATGTGATGTCATTATGATCGCCAACGGCGCCCATAACCAAACACTCACTCATAAAATTTGCAATTTGCTTATCAGGAAAATTAACCACAGCAACAACCTGCTTTCCCATTAAGTCTTGTGGTTTGTAGTTAGTGGTGATTTGGGCAGAAGTCTTTTTAAAACCAATATGTTTTCCAAAATCGATTTTCAATTTATAGGCTGGTTTTCTAGCCTCGGGAAATTCTATAACTTCAATAATAGTCCCTACTCGCATTTCCACTTTCTCAAAGTCTCTCCAACTTATTTCCATAGCATTTGTATTTCTCTCGAAATTTAAATATTCTAGAGTACAAATTTGTAAATTTAAAGTAAAAAATATGGCACGTACACCATCAAATATGCTGGACCTTGGAACAAAAGCGCCAGCCTTCGAATTACATGATACCGTAACCGATAAAACATTCGATTTAGAAGCGCTGAAAGGCCCCAAGGGGACTTTAATAATGTTTATCTGTAATCACTGCCCCTTTGTTAAGCATGTAAACAAAGAAATCACGAAACTAGGTGAAGAATATCAGGGAAAAGGATTCGGAATCGTAGCAATTTCCAGCAACGATGTAGAAAACTATCCACAAGACGGTCCTGAATTAATGAAACAAAATGCTAAAGATGAAGGTTATACTTTCCCGTATTTATATGATGAAGATCAAAGTGTAGCCAAAGCTTACGATGCGGCTTGTACACCAGATTTTTTTCTTTTCGACGAGAATTTAGAACTCGCTTATCGCGGCCAGTTAGATGATTCTAGACCAGGAAATGAAAAACCTGTTACAGGGAAAGATCTAAGAAATGCAATGGAAGCCATCCTTGCAGGTAGAGCAGTTTCTGAAGATCAAAAACCAAGCATTGGTTGTAATATTAAATGGAAGCAGGCTTAAATTTCTAAACGAAAAAGAACCAAAATTAACTAGCCCTCTATTAAATATCAAGCCTAGGTTAAATTTTTCATAAATCATCTTTATCCTATCGACTTAATAGGTTATTTAATTGAATTTTCTTTAATTTTGAATTCAAATTAAAAAAGATCAGATTATGAGCAATATAAAATTAGGGGATACAGCGCCAAATTTTGACGCGGAAACCACAGAAGGCAAAATCAACTTTTACGATTACTTAGGTGATAGTTGGGGAATCTTATTTTCTCACCCTTCAGATTATACGCCAGTTTGTACAACCGAGTTGGGAACAGTGGCAAATTATAAAGCTGAATTTGATAAGCGAAATACAAAACCCATTGCTTTAAGTATTGATGATTTAGAATCGCATAAAGGTTGGGTTAAAGATATCGAAGAAACTCAGGAAGTTAAGCTTAATTATCCAATTATAGCGGATGAAGATAAAAATGTATCAAGCCTTTATGGGATGATTCATCCTAACGAAGATAATAAAGCTACCGTAAGATCTGTTTTCATTATCGATCCAGACAAAAAAGTAAAGTTAACGCTCACTTATCCACCAAGTACTGGTAGAAATTTTGAAGAAATCTTACGTGTAATCGATTCGTTACAATTAACTGCATATCACAAAGTAGCCACTCCAGCGAACTGGAAACATGGTGAAGATGTTGTTATTAGTCCGGCAGTTTCTAATGAAGATGCTAAAGGCCTTTTTCCTAAAGGGTATAAAGAAGTAAAACCATACTTAAGAATGACTCCACAACCAAATTTGGACTAATTTTTAGGAATCTGAAATAAAAAAAGCTGCTCGATCGAGCAGCTTTTTTTTTATGCTTATGTATATACTATTTAACATCCATCAATTCTACATCAAAAACCAGCGTAGCGTTTGGAGGAATTACACCACCTGCACCACGTTCACCATAACCAAGATGAGAAGGAATAACAAATCTTGCCTGGTCGCCAACCTTTAGCTTTAATATACCTTCATCCCAACCAGCGATTACGTGCCCTACTCCAACAGGAAATTCAAGAGGTTGATTTCTTTTGTAAGAAGAATCGAAAACAGTACCATCTGCTAAACGACCTTTGTAGTGTACCAAAACGGTTTTTCCTTTTTCTGCTTTTATACCATCTCCTTCTTTTTCGATTTTAAAACGTAAACCGCTTTCAGTTTTTTCGAAACCTTGTGCTAATTCACCAATCAATTCTTCCTGTTGCTTTTTAGCTGCTGCTTCACGTTCTGCCTTTGCACCATTAAATTGGCGAAAGCTTTCGACAGCATTCCAGTTCTTAGCATCTTCGCCTTCACGAATAATTTCTAATTTTTCTATTTTATCGCCCTGCGCAATTTTATCTACGATATCCTGTCCTTCTACTACACTTCCAAAAACAGTATGTTTCCCGTCTAACCAAGGAGTTTCTACATGCGTAATAAAAAACTGACTTCCGTTAGTTCCAGGACCTGCATTTGCCATTGATAATTTTCCAGGAGCATCATGCTTAAGTTCTGGATGGATTTCATCTTCAAATTTGTATCCAGGACCACCAACACCAGTTCCCTGAGGATCTCCTCCCTGCACCATAAAATCAGGAATTACACGGTGAAATTTCAATCCATCGTAATATGGCGTTCCTTGTGGTTTTGCTCCGTTTTCTAAATTACCTTCAGCAAGACCAACAAAATTTCCTACCGTACCTGGAGTTTTTTCATATTCTAATGCTACTAAAATTTCACCTTTAGTGGTATGAAACTTAGCGTATATTCCGTTATCCATTTTTTTCTTTTTAATTTCAGCAAAGATAATGTTTTCTATTTTTTTAAAATACTTTTTCTCCGCCTACGTAAGTTCCTATAACTTTTATGTCTGGAATTTCAGTTACATCAACTTCCATAATGTTCTCATTTAGGATTATAAAATCGGCAAACTTACCCTTTTCTATACTCCCCTTTTCATTTTCTTCAAAATTGGCATAAGCAGCCCAGATGGTCATCCCCTTTAAAGTTTCTTCACGACTTAATGCTTCTTCAATCATAAAACCATCCTCAGGATAATTATCGATATCTTTTCTTGCTACGGAAGCATAAAAAGTTAGAAACGGACTCACCTTCTCTACCGGAAAATCTGTTCCTAAAGCTACTAATCCTGCCTTATTCAATAATTTTTTATAGGCATAAGCACCTTCTTTTAAGCGATCTTCACCCAGTCGATCTTCTGCCCAATACATATCGCTAGTTGCATGTGTTGGTTGTACTGAAGGAATTATATTTTTGCTGAAATATTTAAAATCATCCTCATCAATAATTTGTGCATGCTCTACTCGCCATCTTCTGTCAGCTTCATTTTTCAATAAAGAGTCATAAGTTTTTAAAACTACATAATTTGCTGAATCTCCAATGGCGTGTGTATTTAATTGATATTTAGAGTTGGCTACTCGAGCTGCTACTTTTTTAAAATCTTCAATAGGAGAAAGTAACGCTCCAAAATGACCGTGACGATCGCTATATTCCTCCTTTAAAGCTGCCCCACGCGACCCTAACGCTCCATCTCCATAAAATTTAACCGAACGTACATTCAAACGATCAGATTTATATGGCTCTTTATCCAGATAATAGTTCAGGTTCTCTTCAGTATTGCTAATCATCGCATAGATTCTCATTTTAAAATCATCATGCTTTTGCAAGCTATCCATAAGTTCTATAACATCACGATCTATACCCGCATCTACAACTGTAGTTAAGCCATATTCAAAACACATTTTTTGCGCGGTTAGAAGTGCTAGCGCTATGTCTTCTAAACTAGGTTCTGGTTGCGCATCAAAAATTAACTGCATGGGGTTATCTACTATAATCCCGGTTAATTCACCATTTTTCTGTTCGATATCACCACCTTCAAAAGTAGTTTCTTTAGTAATCCCTGCTTTGTCTAAAGCTGCCTGATTCACTAAAAGCGCATGGCCATCTATTCGGCTTATAGCGATAGGCGTATCCGGGAACAATCGATCTAAAGTATCCTTGGTTGGAAATTCTTTATTCTCCCAATCGTTTTGGTCCCAACCGCCACCGGTTATGAAATCTTTTCCATTTTTTTGCTGAAATTCAACAATTCTCGCTACTACATCTTCAAATCTTTTAGTACCAACCAGATTGACCATTTGCTGCTGAAGACCCAATCGATAAAAATGTGCATGTGCATCTATAAAACCGGGATATACCGCTTTTCCTTCTGCATCTACTGTTTTCTGAGCTACGTATCCTGAAGTAATTTCTGAAGTAGTTCCAATAGCTTCAAACTTGCCATCTTTCACTGCAAAAGCTTCAGCAATAGAAAAACCTTCATCAACAGTATATATTTTTGCATTAGTTACAATCAAATCTACTTTCTGTTTAGAATTACAGGAATAAAGGCCAATTGCTAATATTAAAATTGTAAAAAATTTATGCATAGTTTAATTTTAGATAAATGTAAAAATAAAAAATGCACCTCAGCTAAGGTGCATTTGATTGAAATTATATGTTTTCTAAGAAAATGTTTGAGAATTTAGCCCGCTATACCTGCAAAGATTGCATCCCGAATGCTCTTATTTGCCGCTGCTGCCAGAGCTACCGAAATAATTAGCCCTAAAAAGGCATAAGCAAAATCTCGACCTATTAATCTAAAAGCCTTATTTCTATGCTTCTTTCCCTTTTTCTTACGAGCAAGACTTATCGCAATTTCACGACCACCAATAACCCCAAGGAATACCCAGGTAGTACTCATAGGAACAGTACTAATAAATAGTTTATAAATCAATAATATTACATAGGTTAAATCTACCAGTGTAGCTGCACGAATATCAGAAATTCTTGACTTTTCGCTAACCACTTCCTGAATACGATCGCCACGTAAATAAAAAAGCAAACCAAGTCCCAAAAATATAGTGGTTGCAAATATGATAAACTGAAATACACTTTGATGTCTTGGTAAAAATACCGCAATATTAGCACCATCCTGCATTACCCATACGGCCCAGAGTGAACCGCTTACAATCCATTGTATTGCCATCCATCCAGTATGGGCTTTTCGGCTCTTAAAGAATTTTCTAATTGCATTGTAAGACAAATACCATACTGCAAAAGACAAAATAAAAGCCATAACATAGCCTGATAAACTTTTACCTATCACAGAGGTTATCCCTGATGTATCGGCACTAAAAACGCTTAAAATAAGGAATGTAGTCGATACCGGCATTCGCATTCTGGTAAGAATAAGAAGTACCAATGGAGCAATGATCTGGAAGAAACTAAATTTCTCTGGATGGGGATAATCTGATGTACCGTCTGGATTTAAAAGACGCTGATAGGTAACATCTCCATCGTAATTAATAAAACTCCACGTAACGGTTATCAAAAAGATTGCCCCTACAAAAAGCCAGAGAATCCACCATTTTCGAGCCTTATTACTCTCTATAAAAGTTCCTAATGATTGGATACTATCATTGGCAACAGTAGCGTATGCCGCAAAAAAGAAACCTACCCACATCGCTGCTCTACCATAACCAGTAGAAATTCCTGCAACGATAATTCCCACCATAATAATCCCCAGGAACGTTCTTTCTTTTACAAGAAAATCCAGGATGTTTAGATAAGGACGATCCCGGTTAATTCGTTTGAATTTCTTAGCCATTAAATTCTCTTACGTTATTGACAAATTTGGATGCAAATTAACATACAAACATTGTTAATTTTATTGATCCAATGTTTTGTTATTGTTATCAATTTACGGCAAAACTAAGAAGTTTTTAAATTGATTGTAAGAATTATAGCAGATATTTATAGTCTTCTAAAATAAAAAAGGCGACCAGTTACCTGATCGCCTATTCTCGCTTAAATTACAAGATCTTAATTATAATCAAATTTGTAGGTTACTCCACCTAGAACTTGAATTCCCTGAACCTGAAAATCACTCCATTGTTGATAATCATTATTTAAAAGGTTACTACCTTTTACAAATGCAGTAAATTGATCGTTGATGCGATAACCAAAATGAGCATTTGCATCAAAATAACTATCCAAAGTGATTGGCTCCCTATCGATACCTGCATCTACGGGACGGTTATCTACGATACCCATCGCTTCTCGCTGCCCTACTAAAAATAAATTTGCGCCGGCATACCACTTATCTGTGATTTGATAATCGGCAGTTAAATCGGCATTATATGCTGGCAGGTTCCAAGCTTCATCTTGAATATCGGTATCGTAATCAAAAAATTCTCCGGTAATACCCAATCTAAAATCATCACTTACATCTACACTAACATTTGCGTAAAACGAAAGCGTTTTTACATTGTCATAAACTACACCAAAAGAGTTTCCATAAGCATAACCTTCACCAATAGTAGGATCATAATTATTCTTTACAAAAAGTGGTTTAACATCTTCTGCATTATACCCTCCTCTAAAATTATAGGAAATTGTATTAGTCAACTTCCCTTTAGCTCCTAGATAAAAATTGTAAAGATTATCTGTTGGTGCCACCATGGATGTGGGAGACACATATGGATTTTGTTGTACAAAATCGTAATACGAATTTTGTTTCAACCCACCTTCTAAACCAGCATATGGTGTAAAATAATCTTCTACTAATTTATAACTTGCCGTTACTTTTGGATATAAATAAAAATTGCCATCACTATTCTCTATATCTGAACTATAGAAAAACGCTGCTCCTATATTTAAGGTTAGGTCATTTCTCAAAATCAATAAACTTGGATTGATTCCCACGTTCAAAAAACTATATTTATTTTCTATATCAGCAGCATAAAATCTATCTGTAGATCCATTCAAAAAGTTAGCCTGAATATCTGTGGTAATTAATTCATCTGCGATATTAAATTCGAGCGTACTGTTTAAATCTATTTTTTGTTCTGAAGTGCCAGAAGCATCACCTGTTTGTCGAATTTCAAGATCAGCTCTTTTGAAAAAAGAATCGTAAAATTCAATATTACCGCCACCAAATACCGAATAATAGTTTTGCTGGGGATCTATAGAAAGAATTTCAGTATCCGTTAGTGGTAATTCTTCAGAAACCCCATACCAATTATATAATTGATGTTGAACACCAAGCTCTGTATTCCAGGAATAATCACGATCCTTACTTCCGTAGTTAAGATTCAGTGAAGTATTGTAGAATTTATTATCCAATAATACTCCATCTATACCTCCCTGAGACGAATTATGAAGCAAATAAACCCCGAAATTCTGATCGCGATTTACTTCGATATTACTATAAAATTCAGCCAAAACATTAGTATAATTACCTAAGCCTAAACTTGCATAATTGTCGTAAGCTTTGGGCGCACGTTCACGCTCTACTCTGGTTGCTCTACCTTTAACCGGTGTAAAAGTTGATGCTACCGGAACAGAAAAAATATTATATTTTACTGATTTTTTTGTGGTACTAACCGAATCGGCTTTTCCCGGTACTGCTTTTATTTTGGAAGCTTCCCTAACCGACGGTGAATAGGGTTTCACCACCGTTACTGTTTCGCTGTCGATTGGATCCTGAGCAAATGCAAAGCCGCTCACTAAAAACAGACATAAAAACAAGCTTCTTTTTATTGAAACAAATTTCATATATGATTGCTTAAATTGTTGTTAGGTTATATTTTAATTGTTTCCGGTTTGTACTGAAGAATTAGTTTTGGCCTCTTCAGCTTTAATTTTAGAAAGCTCTTGTTTTGCTTCCTGAACGATTTCCGGATATTGGGCAAAATTCTTAACTACGTTATCTAAAACGTAAGTTGCCTGATAAGCATCCCCAAGGGCATAAAAATTCTTCGCCATAAGCACTAAACCTTTCGCTCCCCATTTTTTATATCCTGAAAAATCTTTGGCCAATATCTGTACCGCAGCATTTGAAGCTTCGTAGTTATTGCTTTTATTTTTGAAATAAGCATCATAATATAAAGACTCGGCCGCTAATTCTCCTGTAGCTGTTTTTTGAACTTCAGCATAGGCTTGTTTCGCTTTAGCTTCGTTACCAGATTTAATTGCAGATCTCGCAACGATTAGCTGGGCATCTGTTTTTGCCTGTTTATCTGCTTCAGTATTCGATAGCACTTTATCTGCATACGCTGCAGCCTCGCGAGGTTGATTCATCTCGTCGTAAGATTTCATCAAATTCGATTGTGCATAAATCGTATTTTGGGTATCCCCAGCCACTTTTTCTAAACGCTGCAATAATGGTACTGCTTCCCGATATTTAGACTTTTCAAGATAAATTTGAGAAAGTCGTGCTAAAGATTGTTCAGTAAATTCGTTATTTGGTTTATCAATTACATATTTAAAATGAGAAACCGATGCATCTTTTGCACCTTCCCGATATTGAATCTCTGCCAAATAATAGTTTGCATTTATAGCGTGGATTCCGTTAGGAAAACTTCTTAAATACTTTTCAAAATTAGATTTTGCCTTAGAAGTATTGTTGGCTAAATATTGATTTTCGGCAGCTTCATAGGTAGTATTATCCAAATCGGCATCGGTTACTTCAACAAAATCAATCTTCTTTACCCAACTCGCATACTCATCGGTTCTTCCTAAATCTACATACACATTTCTGGCGGTAGAGACCGCTTCCATAGCTTCTGGAGTATTTGGATAATCGTTTACTACTTTTTTAAATCGGCCTAAAGCTTTTTCGCCTTGGTTTCCATTATAGTAAATTAATCCCTGTCTCAACATTGCTTTTGGTACTAAAGCACTTCCCGGCACTTCTCTAATTAAACGATCGTAAGTTGAAATTGCCTGAGAGGTATTATTGGTGGCTACGTAGGTATTCCCTAATTCGTACAGGGCATCGTCACGAAAAGCAGATCTTGGATAACTACTATTAAATCCTGAAAGATCTTCAATTTTACGTTCATTACGATCTACAAATCCGTAACTAATTGCTTTTTGGAATGCTGCATAATCTGCATTACTTACGCCATTTGCGATCGCAGAATTATAAGATTCCATTGCTGGCCAATACTGGCTGTTTACAAAATAGCTATCTCCCAATCTTAAGTACGCATCGTTTCTTTTAACCATGTCATTTTGGTTATTTTCAGCATACTTTTTAAAATAATCGATGGCACGTGCATATTCGTTTTTCTTAAAATACGCATACCCAATATTGTAATCTAAATCGGCTTTTTCTTCGGTTCCGGCTGCGGCGCTCATTCCGCTAAATTCCTTATATCCGATAATGGCATCGTCGATTCTATTCACATTAAACTCGCTTTCAGCTTTCCAATAGGTTGCTTTTGCAGTTATTTTTGGATCACGAGGTTCTTTTAAAGCTTTATCAAGGTTCTTGATCGCTTCATAATAATCCCCTTCTTCGTAAAGTTGGATTCCGTAGTAATAAGCAACTTTCTGATAGGCTACTTTATCAGCAAAATTTCTGTTATTTTCTAAAAGCTGCATCGCTTCTTCAAAATTCCCAGAGGTGATAAACGAATTAATTAAAAGTTCTTCTGCTTCAGCCTTATTTGCCGAATTTGGATACGTTTCTAAGAAAGTGATTAGAACTTTCGACGGACTCTCATAACTATTCCCTATTTCGTATCCCAATTTTGCGTAATTCAGCATCGCATCTTCTTTTATTTTCGCATCAAAATCCATTTCACTGGCATTTTTAAATGCGTTTAAAGCTTGCTGTTTTTGCCCAGATTCTAGATAAGATTGCGCTAAATGATAATACGCATTTTGAGCAATCGCATTTTTCCCGTCAATAATTTTATTGAATTCTGAAATCGCATTGGCATAATCACCCTGCTTATAATACGCATAACCTAATTGGTAATAATCGGTGTTATTCCACTTTCTTCTTACGCCTTCGTATTCCTTTAAATAAGGAATTGCCTGATCGTATTGTTTTAGGTTGAAATAACTTTCCCCTATAATTTTATTAAGCTGTGATTTTTCCATCACATTAGATTTTGGAAGCTGCTCTTTACCAAGCTGTATGGCTTTCTCAAAATTCCCTAACTTAAAATTCATATCGGCCTGGTAATAAGAAAGTTCTTTACCATAACGAGCATCACCTTTTACCTCATCAAAATATTGATTGGCCTGATCGTAATCATTAGCCTCATAAGCCATGTATCCTATATAATATTTCGCTTGCGCGCCATATTCTTTAGAATCTATAACACGATTAAAATAGTTTTTAGCCTGATCTAGATCATCGGTTTGAAAATAAACATATCCTTTATTAAAGTAATATTTATCCATGTCGCCACGGCTTATACTTTTTTCGTCTACCATATCATACCACTTGCGTGCTTGTGGATATTTACCGGTATTAAAATAATACGTCGCCACATCTTGATAGGCTGAATTTGTTTTTGTACTGGTAGGGTATCGGGAAACAAAACGTTGCATAAGTTCATCTGCTCCGGGTTGGTTAAGCCTTACAGCAGCATTAGCCACATAGTATGCACAGTCGCCTTTAATTTTCTCGTCAGTTGCTTCTTCTTTTACATCTGCAAAAATCTTTTGGGCCGCCAAATACTGCTCGTTATTGTACAGTTCTAACGCCTTATTAAATTTTACAAGATCATTGGTGTAAATGGCCGATTGCTGAGAAAAACCAAAGCTAGCCACGAAAAAGAAAACAACAAATAGGTAAGATTTGCCAGTTGTCATTTATAGTTTTTTAAGTTTGATGATCAAAGATAATTTAATGCTTTATTTCTAAACGCCATTTAAACACTATAATTATGTTAATGGTAAAAAAAGTAATTGCCCAGTGTACTAAAACTGTATATTTACCCGTAATTTTATAATCTGAAGTCAGTTTTTCGACTTCGATTATCCAAGGCTGAAATATCATTAAGATTAGAGAAACTAGCAATGTATTTTTTAGCCTGAATTATGTATTCTGAAAAGTTTTGATGTATGTCTAATGTTGTTCTTGAATTGAAAAATGCGGCAATCTACCAAAGAGAGAATCTTATTCTTTCTGAAGTTGATGTGACTGTAAATAAAGGAGAATTTGTTTATCTTATTGGGAAAACCGGTACGGGTAAAAGTAGTTTTATGAAAACACTATACGGGGATTTACCTTTAACTGAAGGCGAAGGAAGTATCGTAGACTTTAATCTTAGAAAACTTAAAGAAAAAGATATCCCATATTTAAGACGAAAATTAGGGATCGTTTTTCAGGATTTCAAATTACTTACCGATCGAAATATTAAAGACAACCTATTATTTGTTTTAAAAGCGACCGGCTGGAAAGACAAAGCCAATATGGATCAAAAAATTGACTTTGTTTTAGAAAAAGTAGGCATGAAAACCAAAGGATTTAAATTCCCTTATCAATTATCTGGTGGAGAACAACAACGCGTTGCCATTGCCCGTGCACTTTTAAATGATCCTGAATTAATCCTGGCAGATGAGCCTACCGGAAATTTAGATCCGCAAACCTCTGTAGAAGTGATGCAGGTTTTACAAGAAATTAGCCGAAATGGAAACACTATTTTAATGGCTACTCACGATTATGCGCTATTATTAAAATATCCTTCTAAAACCCTGAAATGTGACGGCCAACGTGTCTTTGAAGTCGTGCAGAAAACAGTTTAAGTTAGAAATTAGATATTGGATCGCTTCGCTGTTAGAAGCTAGTAAACTATTTATTCCAACTTTCTAAATTTGAGAGACGATTTTATATAAAAAAGCTGCTAATTTTAAAATTAGCAGCTTTTTTTATTCAATTTTATAAAATTACAATACGAAATTCAGGTGAATTCCTAATCGCATTTTAGCTTCAACATTTCCTGCATTTAAGTTTTGACTCACAGGCAGCATAAGATTTACGCCTCCTGAAATTTTACCATAATTAGATTCTACGCCTATTCGGCTAAATAAAATATCGCCTTTGGTGTCTTTAACCGGCAAACCATAACTTTTATTTTCGCCAAAAACCTCCCCTGAGAGACCCAAAATCGGGGTAATAGATATTGGCGTAAACGTCTTTGCATTCATGGTGATAAAACTGCGGTAAAGATTTATTCCATAAGTAAACTGATCTCCAAAATGATATTTTTTTTCGTTTTCAGTCTTAATGGTATAATTTGCAAGAGCTCCCAATCCCCAATTATTATAAGAAACCGAATAGTTGCTTGCAAAAAGAATATCCCAACTTCCTGTTCCTACCTGAAAACTTGGGTTAACACTTCCCTCATTATTGGATCGTTCGTATTCTCCCGTAGGCAATTTTACTCCGGCTCCAACTTCAAGATTATGCTTAAATTTTGTTTGTTGTTCAGGTAAAAATCCATCTAATTTTGGTGAAATCAACTTATAAAAACCAAGAATACTAATATCTCCCAAGCCATTAATATCCTGAGTGCTTCCGTCGTTAAACTCACGATTATGGAAATGGTATGGCACAATTACATTGACTTTAATTTTTCTAGTCACCGGAATTCTTGCCCAGGCTTGCAGCGTATTAAAATTTTCATCGATCCATGGGGAATTATTATAAATCCCGTCTTTAGATTTATATTGCTGATGAATATAACGTAGACCTACAAAATCACCATTTCCAATAGTACCATAACCCATACTCCCGCCACTACTACCGCAACCGCATACGTCACAATCGTCGTATTCAAAATTGAAATTAGAGAATACGGCAGTAGAATCTTTTGATGTTTCAGCTTTCACTAAATAAAAGCAAAACATTATTATTATTATCGATAGTGTATATTTAATATTCGGCAAATCGTTTATCATTTAAATATTCGTCGTCGGTTAGTGTGTTCAGAAAAGCAATTAACGCGGCTTTTTCTTCGCTGTTCAAATCGATTCCTAATCGATTGTTTTGTTTTAAAATAGGATCTAAAGTTTCTGATTCCTGCACACCGTTATCGTAAAAATTAAGTACAGATTCCAGACTCCCAAACCTACCATCATGCATATAAGGTGCGGTAATCGCTACATTACGTAAGCTGGGTACTTTAAATTTATAATTATCGGCAGCGCTTCCAGTTACTTCAGCTCTTCCAATATCATTAATTCCTGGATATGGTGGCAATCCGTTATTTCTAAAAGCATCATCAGTAAACAGATCCATTTTATGGCAGGTAGCGCATTTCTGTTTAAAAATACCAAGACCTAATTTCTCGGTTTCAGAAAATGTACCGCCTTCTTCTTCTCTAACATATTTATCATATTTAGAGTTTGATGAAATCATCATCACCATAAATTGCGATAAGGCTTTAAAGAAATATTCGTTATTTACCTCGCCGTTTTCAAAAGCCTCAGCAAATAATCGAGGATATTCGCCATCAGACTTTAGTTTAGCAATCACATTAGAGACAGTTTCTCCAATTTCGACCTCGTTGGTAATCGGGATAATTGGAAATAAGTCTAAATGTGAAGTGGCACCATCCCAGGCATATTCTTTCTGAAATGCTATATTCTGAACTGCAGGAGCATTTCGCGTTCCCTCCAGATCATCAATACCGTGGCTAAATTGATGGCCGTGATGCGTAAAAGCACAATCGCTGCTCGTGACAAAACCCACAAGAAATAAATCCGTTTGTGGACAGTTTCCCATCATAAAACAATTTTTTGCCCAGCTCAAATCCTTTCTCGGTTGGCAGGTTTGCACTTAGATCGTATTGAATAGCAGGGAAATTTGAAGGTATATTTACATCCAACTCGCGATTGATGGCAACATATTCACCTTCATCATCACTACAAGAGAATAGACCAAAAATCACCAATATCGGCAATACGATTTTCTTCATATTATTCATCATTTTTTTAAATATTTTGAAGCAAACCAAGGCATTCTGTAACAGAACAAAATGCCAGATCTGGTTCGCTCAAAGTTTATTAATGCTGAATATTTTCTCCGTTATGTATATGATCTACGCGAAACATACTGCTAACATTTTCTGAAATTTGCGGACTTTTAACTTCATCAATCATCACTATCGCTTTCTCTGAAAGTTTGATCTTGTTCTTACCGTCTAAAATTTTATTCGCATCTACGGCCATGTGAATTACCGGGCTCAGCTTATCGCTAACCAATGCTCTCGATGGTAAATCTAAAATCACTTCACGATAGTTATCTAAACTACTACCGTGGCTTCCCATATGGATTTTGAAGTTTGTTGCTTCAGTAACAGTTTCTGAGGTGAAAGTTCCTTCAAAATTCAAAAATTTATAACCCGCTTGCCACGACCACATCATCTCGTTGTTCTCTGCAATCTCTAAAAAATCACCTTGTCCTTCAGCACCTTGTTGATACTTTTCTTGATCTACTCCTACACCAAATTTGACAGCTACATACTCTGCCGCAGGAATGTTTTTTAGACTCACTTCAGTAAGATCATTTTCTTCACTTATCACAAAATAACTTTCATCTTTAGGATAAGTATATTCATTTCCTTCAGCATCGATTAACACAAAATTACTGACAATGTAATTGAAACGATTTATAGTTAAAACTTCACCGTTAGAGTTTGTATATGTAGACGAACCTAATAAAAGATCATCACCATTAACGCCATTATCAAACCCGATTCTAACTTCATTTTCACCCGTTGCGGTATCCACAGCATCATCGTCTGATGAGCATGCAGCAAAGGAAACAACTAAAAAAAGAAGACTTATTTTTATATAATTAAAATTCATTTTTTTCAATTTATACTGCTATCAATTTTATAGGTATAGCAGCGATTGTTTATTAAAATTTGGACATACCAGTGGCTCTCGACTCTAAGTTTAAGAATCAATATTGCCAATTTTATAAATGAATTTTAAGCAATTGGAGGCTTAATATCGTCTTTGGAAAACAAGAAACTATAAGAAGCAAAATACGGCATCGTAACTTTAGCCTTATTTATGGAAACATCCGTCAGATTATCGAAAATTGACTGATGATCTTCAAAATAAAGCACGGGAAGCTTATACCTACTTTCTAAGTTTGCTTGTTTTTTATCGTGCTCTTTATTCGCCTCTTCTGCCAGCGATTGCATTAAATAGCATTTACCGTTACAAGCCAAATCTGGGCGATCACGGTTAATACATAACTGGGTTACTATATAATCATAATTGAAAATATAGTCCACAACCGGCAATACTGGTTTCAACAGGATAAATAAGACCACGAAAAGGCCTAAATATCGCATGTAGAATCGATAAAAATAGGATTATTGAATAAGATTCTCTGCGTTTTCGATACTGGAATCTACTTTCTCCTGCATCGCCTTAACGTCCTCTAGCTCTTCTTCTAATGCATCAATTCGCTGCTGAAGTTGCTCATTGTTCATTTTCTGAACTTGCGCTTTATCCTTCACAAATTCGTCGCTAAAGCTATGCATCCAATCCATCATCACTTTGTCTGCTTCTTGAAGCTTTTTTTCAGCTTGCATATATTTTTCTGCGGAAGCACTAGTATCTGCGATGGTTTTAAGTTGCTTCGACAGTTCAGGAATATCAGCCATCTTTGGCATTACTTCATCGTGAATATCCAAAACCTCATGGAATAAATTATCGTATTCTTTTTTCTTTGCTGAAGTATCTTCTGCACAAGAATGGGCAAGTGTGGCAAAACTAAGTAGTAATGCTGCTTTATAAATAAGTTTCATTGAAAATCTTTAAGTTTAATATTGAATAAAAATCGAACCGAATTTTAGAAATTCAGCAATTAAACTTAAACAATGGGAGGATGGAAAAATTCCTGTGAATTCTGAAAATGGTAAAACTGAGGTAGAAATATAAAGCTATGCGCTACCATTTCAGTTTCCTGATTGTTATTTATTAGCACGACTTTCTCTGTATAGAAAAGAGGAATGTCTACTTTTTTAATTGAAGATTCTTTTTTCTGTTCAGATTCTTCTTCTGAAGCTTCTGCAAGCGCCTGCATTAAATAACATTTCCCGTTACAGGCCAATTCTGGACGCTCTTTGTTTTCGCATAACTCTTTAGCGATATAATCGTAATTAAGCACGTAGTCCACCACCGGAAAAACGGGCTTTACCAAGATCAAAAAAGCGAATATGGGAAACAAATATTTCACGCTGTAAAAATAGGCAAAACGGTATTTCTATTCAACTTAAACCCTGATTTTATAGACTTCATATTAGTTAAAATTTAGGTCTTTTTTCTAGAGATCAGAAGTGAGAAGTTAGATATGGATAATGTAATGATGTGACAATGCGGTGATTCGATAATCTATCTATGTTGAATATTAAATTTTGATCGCTGAAAGCTGAAAAATAAATTTGATAATTTGAAAATGTGATGATTGTTCAGTTAATCAAATATTGAATTTTGAATGAAGCTGAAGGCTGACAGCTGTAAACCGTCGACCATAAAAAAACCTCACAAGTTTAGGACTGTGAGGTTTCTTCTATTTCAGTATAAAACTATCGATTAGATAATTTTATTTCTTTTTCTGTCATTTTCTGTTAGATAAATCTTTCGAAGTCTTAAATGATTTGGTGTAACTTCTACATACTCATCTTTCTGAATGTATTCTAAAGCTTCTTCCAGAGAAAACTTAATTGCTGGTACAATTTTCGCTTTATCATCTGCTCCTGAAGAACGAACGTTAGAAAGCTTTTTAGTTTTAGTGATATTCACAACCATATCGTCCTGACGTGAGTTCTCACCAATAACCTGACCTTCGTAAATATCTTCACCTGGATCTACAAAGAATTTACCACGATCCTGAAGTTTATCAATAGAATAAGGAATTGCGGTACCTTTCTCCATAGAAACTAAAGATCCATTTAAACGCTCTGGAATACCTCCTTTTAATGGTTGATATTCTTTAAATCGGTGCGCCATAATAGCCTCACCAGCAGTAGCAGTTAATAACTGATTACGTAAACCGATAATTCCACGAGATGGAATTAAAAATTCACAAACCATACGCTCACCACGAGCTTCCATAGATAACATTTCTCCTTTACGAAGTGTTACCATTTCTACCGCTTTACCAGAAACATTTTCTGGAAGATCGATAGTTAATTCTTCAACCGGCTCACATTTAACACCATCAATTTCTTTGATGATTACCTGTGGTTGCCCAATTTGAAGTTCATATCCTTCACGACGCATAGTTTCGATAAGTACAGACAAGTGAAGTACACCACGTCCATAAACTAAAAATTTATCAGCACTATCTGTTTCATGAACTCTAAGCGCAAGGTTTTTTTCTAATTCTTTGGTAAGTCTATCTTTAATATGTCTTGATGTCACAAATTTACCATCTTTTCCAAAGAAAGGAGAGTCATTAATCGTGAACAACATACTCATTGTAGGCTCATCAATAGCGATAGTTTTAAGACCTTCGGGATTTTCTAAATCAGCAATAGTATCACCAATTTCAAACCCTTCTAAACCTACAACCGCACAAATATCACCGGCTTCAACTGTTTCCACTTTTCTACGGCCTAAACCTTCAAAAGTATGAAGCTCTTTAATCTTTGTTTTCTTAATAGAACCGTCTCTTTTCACCAAAGAAACATTCATTCCTTCATTTAAAATTCCTCGTTGTAAACGACCAATTGCGATCCTTCCTGTAAAAGAAGAGAAATCTAAAGACGTAATTAGCATTTGCGGCGATCCGTCTTTATCTACTTTTGGAGAAGGAATATGCTCGATAACCATATCTAATAATGGTTCGATATTTTCTGTCTGGTTTTTCCAGTCTTCACTCATCCAGTTGTTCTTTGCAGAACCATAAACTGTTGGGAAGTCTAACTGCCACTCCTCTGCTCCAAGCTCGAACATAAGATCGAATACTTTTTCGTGAACCTCATCTGGAGTACAGTTTTCTTTATCAACTTTATTTACCACAACGCAAGGTTTTAAACCTAGATCGATTGCTTTTTGTAATACAAAACGAGTTTGTGGCATAGGCCCTTCAAAAGCATCTACTAAAAGTAAAACACCATCTGCCATATTTAACACACGCTCTACCTCTCCACCAAAATCGGCGTGACCAGGAGTATCAATAATGTTAATCTTTGTATCTTTATATACTACAGATACGTTTTTAGAAGTAATGGTAATACCACGTTCTCTCTCAAGATCGTTATTATCCAAAATAAGGTCACCAGTATTTTCGTTTTCTCTAAATAAACGACAATGATACATGATCTTATCAACCAGGGTAGTCTTACCGTGGTCAACGTGTGCAATAATTGCAATATTTTTAATAGCTGCCATAAAAGCCTGTTTTTAAAGGGCGCAAATATACAGCTATTTTTCGCTATATAAAGCCTAAATTTATATTATTGAAAAATAATGATCCAAAAGTAACAAATTGTTTTACAATTAGTTACAATCAATTTAAGCTTTTAATTGTAAAATAGCTAAAAATAACCAGATAAATAAATCCAACAAACAGAAATAAATAAGCAAAAAAATTAATTTCATCATTCTGATTATAAGCTAAAAAGCTTCCCATGCTAACCAATATAATTCCGCTTAAAAAATAGACCTTTGATCGTCAAAAAACTTACCATGTCCTTTTTCATAAAAAGTGCTGAATTTCGCCATATATATGGTAAAATATAATTAGTGGATTTTAAAATCTTATCTTTGCTGAATTAATTAGTTGAACCAATGAAGTTAGAAAACATACCACAAATACATAATGCCAAGTCAGACAACTTTTTCCTTCTAGCCGGTCCTTGCGCTATTGAAGGTGAAGATATGGCTTTGAAAATTGCTGAAAGAGTTGTTGAAATTGCCGATAAACTGAAAATTCCTTACGTTTTTAAAGGAAGTTTTAAAAAAGCAAATCGATCTAGAATAGACAGTTTTACCGGGATTGGTGATGAAAAAGCACTTAAAATTCTAAGAAAAGTTTCAGAAACTTTTAAAGTCCCCACGATTACCGACATTCACGAAATAAACGATGCAAAACTAGCTGCAGAATATGTTGATATTCTACAAATTCCTGCATTTTTAGTAAGGCAAACCGATCTTGTAGTAGCCGCTGCAGAAACTGGTAAAACTGTTAACCTTAAAAAAGGCCAGTTTATGAGCCCAGAAGCTATGCAACACGCTGTGAACAAAGTTACCGATTGTAATAACGAACAGGTTATGGTAACCGATCGCGGTACCATGTTTGGCTATAAAGACATGATTGTTGATTTTAGAGGAATTCCTACCATGCGAGAATTTGCACCAACGGTTTTGGATGTAACCCATAGTTTGCAACAACCAAACCAGACCAGCGGTGTTACTGGTGGTCGGCCAGATATGATCGAAACTATTGCCAGAGCCGGAGTGGTGAATAATGTAGATGGTTTATTTATTGAAACGCATTTTGATCCCGCAAATGCAAAAAGTGACGGCGCAAATATGCTCGACTTAAAATATTTGGAAAAGTTGATGACTAATCTTGTTGCTATTCGACAAACCATTAATACGTTTTGATAGGCGATATTTAAAGACATTTAAATTTTCATTAAAATATGATAAATAAGGGCTCTAAGAAATTTAGAGCCTTTGTGCTTTTATCAAAAATCGAAGCTATTTTTAATTGTTATTCATCTAGCTTAATTTATTTTATTGAAAATTCAGTCTAAATGTTAAATAAACGCTTATGCATAAAATAGTTATTCATTTTAACTATTTTCAACCTTAAACCACTTATAAATCACCAACATAATGAAAAAATTAGCATTGCCCGCTTTGGCTTTATGTGCAGCGCTTACTTCTTGCGAGAATAATGAGCCCGAAGATCAAGGAAAAGATATAGGAGCGTTGCATATTAGTAAAGAATTCCCGCAACCGGGAGACGACATAAAAATTAGCTACACCGCTAAAGATAGTATCCCACAGGCCGAAGACGAAAAAGTAAAAGGCACCGTTAACTTTATGACCAGTAACGGCATTTACCCACAAGATTTAGACCTTAAAGATTCTGCTAACATGTATTCTTCAAGCATAAAAATCCCGGATACAGTTACTGCAATTTCTTTTCAGTTTAAACAATATGGTATAGAAGACAGTAATAAAAAAGACGGTTATGTTCTTCCACTTTATGATGAAGAAGGTAATGCTCTTACCGGTAGCAATGCCCAAATTGCAAATTTGTATAGCCAGGGCGATCGCTATGGCAATATTGAAATGCCAGAAGATTCAATCACTTCTAAGTTTGAAGCCGACTTTAAAAAAGATCCCCAATTAGAAAAAAAATGGAGCAGCAACTACGTTAGCCTTATCAAATCTGATAAAGAAAAAGCAACTGCATTTGTAGAAAAACAAATGATGGCAGCAAAAGATAATGATTCTTTAACTGAAGATGATTATACCAATCTGTATAGAATGAATTCTATTGTTGGTAATAAAGAAGCCGCCGATTCGCTTCAAAATTTAATTCCTGAAAAATTCCCAAAAGGAACCATGGCTAGCCAGGCTTTTTATTCGAAAATGTATCAAGCAAAAGGAGCTACGGAAAAAGAAAAGGTTTTTGAAGATTATCAGGATAAGATTGGCAAAGACAATATGTTTAGAGATTACATGCTGTCTATGCTTGCAACCGAATTAGCTGCTGAAGGTGAAATTGATAAAGCAGAAGATTATGCTTCAAAAATAGGTATGAAAATGAGATCTGCTTCAGTTTATAACAGCATTGCATGGAAGCTAGCTGAAGAAGATAAAGAATTAGATAAGGCGCAGAAATTATCCAAAAAATCACTAGATCTTATGGATAATATTGATGCCAAAGATAAGCCAAATACACAATCGGCTTCACAGCATTCTAGCAATATAGATTATAGCAAAGCAATGTATCAGGACACTTATGCAACTATAATGTATAAGCAAGACCAATTAAAAGAAGCGATAAAATATCAGGAAATGGCTACAAAATCGAAAATGGCCGATGCTGAGATTGCTGAAAAATACATTCAATATTTAGTAGAAGACGAACAATATGATGTCGCTAAAGAAAAAGCTTCAGCTTTTATTGCCGAAAATAAAGGTTCTGAAAAATTAAAAGAATACTATAAAGAAGCCTATACCGCTACTGGAGACACTTCTGGCTTTGAAGAAGAACTTGCGATGCTTGAAGAAAAAGGACATGCTAAAGCTAAAAGCGATTTAAAGAAGAAGATGATCGATGAAGAGGCGAGCAAGTTTAAACTTAAAGACCTTGACGGTAATGAAATTGCTCTAAGTGAATTAAAAGGAAAAACCGTGATCCTAGATTTCTGGGCGACCTGGTGTGGGCCTTGCAAAAGCTCCTTCCCGGGAATGCAAAAAGCTGTTGTTGCAAATCAGGACAATCCAAACGTAAAATTCTTATTTATCGATACTTGGGAAAGACAAGCTCCAGATGCTCGTATGAAAGAAGTTACCGAATTTATCGAATCTAACGAATACGACTTCCATGTTTTAATGGATGAAAAAGTAGAAGATAGCAACGATTTTAAAGTTGTCGATGCTTATGGCGTATCGGGAATTCCTACGAAATTTGTTGTAGGACCAGATGGCCGCATCAAATTTAAATCTGTAGGATATAATGGAAATCCAGATAAACTTGCTGAGGAAATTGAAATTATGATTGAACTTGCCAAATCATAAAGTAATTGAGATAGTTTATTTCAAAAATTATATCGAGGCCTTCTTTTTAGAGGGCCTTTTTTATTGAAAAAACTTTAATTAAATATTAAAATCACGCATTTAATGCTGAATTAATTTATTTCAGTGTAACTTAAAAAAAACCGAATAAATGAAACAAAAACTACCTCTAAAAAACTACTGCATTGCTTTACTTATTTTATGCTTTTTACCACTTCAGGAATGTAATGCCCAGGAAAAAAGCGATGAAAAACCGAAACCTAAATTAGATATAGGAGGTGCCCTCCGCTTCAATTACAACTTATCTTCCTGGAAGCCAGAAATGAAGGAAAGAGGAGGCGATTTTGGTTTCGATCTATTTCGTCTTGCTGTGCAGGGAGAGTATAAAGATCTTTATATAAATGCAGAATATCGATTTTACTCTGAAGCATTTGGGGGAAATTTTTTAAAACAAGGTTGGCTGGGATATCATTTAAATGAAGAGCAAGAAATTCAAATTGGCTTATTACAGGTTCCTTTTGGGATCGAGCGTTATAACTCTCATAACTGGTTTTTAAATCTTCCATATTATGTAGGTCTTGAAGACGATTACGATATGGGAGTTCGATATTCATATAAAGGAGATATGTTTGAATACTATGCTGCTTTTTTCAAGAATGGTGAAGAATTGACCTTTGGTAATAACTCCGCTGCATCATCTAGTCGATATTCGTATGATATTGTAGGAAAAAATAAAGAAGTCAACCAAATTAACGGAAAAATAGTTTACAAGCCCAATCTAGACGGCATGCACAAAATTGGACTTTCTGCGCAATATGGCGGCATTTACAATATTGAGACCCAGGAAACCGGAGATCGCTATGCTCTTGCAGTCCATTATGAATTTAGAACCGAAGATTGGTTTATAAAAGCACAGGCAACTAAAGCCGAGTTTAATCCTGAAAATGCTCCCGGCAATTCCAGAGATATTATACAAATGGGTGCGTATGGTACGCCTTATGAAGTTGCTACAGATTTTGAAATTTATAACTTTGGAATTTCACGCCTAATTAACATCGACAGAGATTTTGTAGAAAAAATTGAAATTTATAACGATTTTGGATATATGCACAAAAGTATTGATGGCTTTGCAGAATCGTATATGAACGTCTTTGGAGTTCTTATAAATTCTGGACCTATAAGCACTTATATTGATTATGCGGCCGGATACAATCATTCATGGCTGGGTGGTGATTTTGATAACGAATTTTCTACTGGTGATCCTGGTGTAAAATGGGAAGCTCGTTTTAACATTAACGTGGGGTATTACTTCTAAAAAACTAGATGTATAATGTTTATTTGGAAATAATTCTATAAATTCCTCCTAAAGATGATCTAAGAATTTACTAATTTTTAGGTTTTTGAGGCAGTTTTTTATTGTTTCGCAAAAATCATTTAAAACCATAGTGAATGAACAAAAATTTACTTTCTAAAACTTACAAATTACTCTTAGGCACTGCATTTCTTTTCTGCTTTTCCTCGGTGATGGCGCAAAATGACAACGAAGCCGAAAAGCCCAAGTTGGATATTGGTGGCGCATTACGTTTTAATTACAATCTCTCCAGTTGGAAAGAGGGACAAAAAAAACGTGGAGGCGATTTTGGCTACGACATGTTCCGTATTAATGCAAAAGGATCTTATAAAGACATCTTCTTAAATGTAGAATATCGACTGTATTCTGAGTCTTTTGGCGGAGGATTTCTAAAACAAGGATGGGTTGGTTATAATTTTAACAAGCAGGATCAAATTCAGGTAGGACTTACTCAGGTACCATTCGGACTTCAGCAATACAATTCTCATAACTGGTTTTTCAATATCACTTATTATGTTGGCTTAGAGGACGACCACGACATGGGAATAAAATATATGCATGATTCAGAGGATTTCCAGTATCAATTTGCTTTCTTCAAAAACGCAGAAGAATTACGATTTGGAAGCAATACAGAAGTATCTCCTTCTAGATACTCTTACGATATTGCTGGCAGAAATAAAGAAATTAATCAGTTCAACGGTAAATTTATTTATAAGTTTGGCAAAAATAAAAATCACCAGATAGGAACATCTGTACAGTACGGTGGTATTTATAATATTGATACTGAAGAAACAGGAGACCATCATGGTTTTGCCCTTCATTATGAATACTTGGGTGAAAAGTGGAATGTAAAGGCACAAGGGATGATTATCGAACATAACCCCGCTACACCAGATACCGTGAATAGCAACGTTTTAAAATTCGCAGCATATGGCGCTCCATACGAGGTCGCAGCAGATTTTAATATGTATACGCTAGCAGTTAGCAGAAAAGTTCCTGTTGAAATAGGACCAATATCAAATTTGGAATTCTATAATGATTTTGGTTTTATGGATAAAGCTGAAGAAAGTTTTGGAGACTCATTTATGAATGTAACCGGAATTTTAGTGACCGCCGGTCAGATTTATACTTACATCGATTATGCCGCTGGTTACAATCATTCCTGGCTTGGAGGAGATTTTGTAGATGATTTCTCTGTGGGAACTCCCGATGCCAAATGGGAGGCTCGGTTTAATATAAATATAGGATATTATTTTTAACAACTAACAATTTAGTATGGCAGAAAAAGTAAAAAGAAGTGATGAAGGAAAGTCCCTTTTTGGGCTCGAAGTTAACGGTCCGGTTTTCTTTACATCCACGATTATTATTATTGCGAGTATTATCTTGACACTTATTTATGATAAAAAAGCAGAAAAAATATTCGAAAATGTACAAAATTACGTAGCCAACAACGGAGGATGGTTTTTCATACTCGTAGTAAACATTTTCCTAGGCTTTATGCTTTATCTCGCATTTAGCAAATTTGGAAACCTAAGAATTGGTGGGCAAAATGCAAAACCTGAATTTAAAACAGGTTCCTGGTTTGCGATGCTTTTTAGCGCAGGTATGGGAATTGGATTACTATTTTGGAGTATTGCAGAACCTATAAACCACTTTAACACGCCACCAATGGCGGAAGGTGGTACCGTTGAAGCAGCTCGTGAAGCGATGAGTTTCACCTTTCTTCACTGGGGATTCCACGCCTGGGGTATTTATGCTTTAGTAGGTTTAGCTTTAGCTTATTTCACCTATTCTCGAGGTCTACCGCTTACTATTAGATCGGTATTTTATCCATTTATTGGCGATAAAATTCACGGATGGATTGGAAATATTATTGACATTTTCGCTGTTTTAGCCACACTTTTTGGTCTTGCAACCTCGTTAGGATTTGGAGTGCAACAGATTGCTGCGGGTGTAGAACACGTTTTTGGAATCACCAACGATATTACTACTCAGGTGATATTAATTGCAGGTATTACTGCCGTCGCCACCCTTTCTGTAGTTTTAGGTGTAGATAAAGGTGTAAGAATTTTAAGTGAATGGAACATGCGTATTGCGGTTGTTCTATTATTACTGGTTTTAGTATTAGGACCAACTATTTTTATATTTCAGTCTTTCGTACAAAACACAGGAAACTATTTTTCTGACTTCCTTATGATTTCTACCTGGACAGAAAGTTTTACCGGCACAAAATGGCAAAACGACTGGACAGTATTTTACTGGGGTTGGTGGATTGCATGGTCTCCTTTTGTGGGAACCTTTATTGCTCGTGTGTCTAAAGGTAGAACCATTAGAGAGTTTACATTAGGTGTACTTATCGTTCCTTCTCTAATTACTTTTTTCTGGATTTCAGCTTTTGGTAGCGCATCTATCCAACAAGTTTTAACCGGTGATAATGCTATTGTTGAAGCAGTAAACGATGATGTTGCTACAGCCCTTTTCGTTTTCTTAGAACAGTTTCCATTAGCTACCGTACTTAACGTAGTTGGAGTGATCTTGATTGCAGGATTCTTTGTTACCTCTTCCGATTCTGGTTCTTTGGTAGTAGACAGTTTAACTTCAGGAGGAAAAATTGATTCACCAATTAGTCAACGAATTTTCTGGGCATTCGCCGAAGGTACGATTGCAGCCGTTTTACTTATTGGAGGTGGACTACAAGCCTTGCAAACAGCATCGATTGTAACAGGTCTCCCCTTTGCTTTTATTCTGCTCATCATGTGTTACTCTTTATACAAAGGACTTAACGAAGACATGAAAAAACTAAATAAGAAGAAAGAGCAAAAACAAAAAGAAAATTACGAAGAAGTAGTTAAAAATATAGTACAAAAAAGAAACCTGAAAAAAGCCGATCAAAATGACTAACATTAATAATATACTGGTAGGGCTTGATTTATCACCAATGGATGATCACCTTATTAAATATGCTTCTTTTTTAGCCAAAAAACTGAACATAAAGAAGGTTTACTTCACTCATAATGTAAAGAAATACGCGATTTCTGAATTGTTTCAGGAGCAATTAAAAGATTTGGATCTGGAACAAATTATTGGTGATGAACTTAGCGAGAAAATAAACAGCAGTTTTGATGCCGATGTAGAATGGGACACACTGATTGCTGAAGATCCTTACACAGAATCCATATTTAATCATATCGTAAACAAATACTATATCGATATGATTCTTGTTGGTAATAAAATCGATTATGAAGGTGCTGGCGTGCTTACCGACAAATTATTAAGAATGGTAAAATGCCCTATAATCATTATCCCAGAGACAACTCAAAATAAAATTGAAAATATTTGGATAGGGACCGATTTTTCAAGAAGCTGTATGAAAATTTACAATAATGTAGATTATATTCAAAAAAACACTGATGCTAAGGTTACGGCTGCCCATGTTTATCATATACCTGCGCAGTTTTCGCCGTATGTATCAGACGAAACTTTGAAGTCTAAGATTAAAAAACATAGTGAAGAGCGCTTAGAGAAATTTGTAAAGCGCTTGCATAAACCATATGATATTGCAAAGTATTCTTTAGAAAGTAAAGAATCTAGTATTGCTGAAAAGCTGGTTGAATATTCACAAGATCGTGGCGCAGATTTACTGATGGTTGCAGATAAAGGAAGTAATAACATTTCTTCCCTAATGCTGGGAAGTGTTACCGATGAGCTTTCGACTTCTAATGCCAAAATCCCAATTTGGATAGTGAAGTAAAGAGAAGATATTTTGATTAAATTATGCAACTGTTTTTTTAAACTATAATTTCAAAATTCAGTTGCATAATTTATTTTTATACACTTACTTTGTAATTCAAAGTACTTTAATATGAATAAAGATTATTCACAGGATTTATCTGAAATCCGGAATTTAATGAATCGCTCTTCGCGCTTTCTTTCTCTAAGTGGCACGTCGGGAATTATGGCCGGCATCTATGCGATCCTTGGAGCAGGTATTGCTAAAATATTCTTTTTATCGAATGTATTAGAAGATCAAAATGTGGCCAACCCAGAAGTTCTATTACCAATAGTGATTATATTAATGCTAGTTTTAATGTTTAGTATAATTACCGCATACTTTCTTTCTGTAAAAGAAGCGAAGAAAAATGATGAGCAGATCTGGGATGAAACCGCAAAGCGATTAGTCTTCCATTTTTTGGTTCCGTTACTTACCGGTGGTGCTTATATTCTTTTAAAATTGAATCAAGGCCAAATTGAAGCTGCGCCTTCGCTGATGCTTATTTTCTATGGACTGGCCTTGCTAAATGCTTCAAAATATACGATTGGCACCATTAAATATTTAGGAATTTCAGAAATAATAATTGGATTAATTTGCGCTTGTTTTCCTGGATTCGGATTTTGGTTTTGGACGATAGGATTCGGACTTTTGCATATTATCTACGGAAGTTTAATGAATTTTCAGAAAAAATAATTTCCGAAGAAAAATTCTGCAAGTGAGTATTATAGAAAATATAAATAAACTTTTTGATCACCGAATTCGTTTGGGCATCATGTCGGTTTTAGTGGTAAACGAAAAAGCGAGTTTTAATCAGTTAAAAGAACTTTTAGCAGTGACTGATGGTAATCTTGCCAGCCATATAAAAGCGCTTGAAAAAGCCGAATATCTTGAGGTTCAAAAATCTTTTGTAGATCGAAAACCAAACACCAAATACAAAGCGACCAAACTTGGGAAATTAGCATTTAAAAAGCATATCGATGCGTTGGAAAGCATTATAAAATCGAGAAACGAGCTAAACTAAATTTTTTTATTAATCTACTTTGAAATTCAAAGTAAAATTATGTATTATGACTATAGAACATCCATTGAAATTAAATTACGCTTTGGCCTCTAAACGAGCACTTACCGGAGCAGGAATTGCATTACTCTTATTGGCAGTCATCTTATTAATAGTTGGCGAAATTGAAAGCTGGGTGTATATCCCTATAATTACCACTTCGATTGGTGGTGCCTGCAGTGGTTTATTTTATTACCTGATCCATGATTTATTTTTTAAAGACCATAAATACGGAAATATAATTAACCTTTTCTGCGGATTTTGCTTTCTCTTCATCTTTTGGTTAAGCCTTGTTTTTGCATTAGCGCAAGTAGGACTTTGGGATTAGTTATGGAAACCAAATATTTCACAAGCAAACAATCTATCGTTAGGGAAATTTGGGGTAAGGCAGATACTATACTTTTTATTTTTGCCGGAGCTGCTGCAGAATTTGCATTAAATAAAGCGGTAGACTGGTTGTATTACACCGGCAGGCTTCCAAAAGATCCTTTAGGTCGCCTCTTCTCTACCGTGAATTATGCAAAACTAATTGTTTTTGCTGAAGAAAAAGCTGCTTTCCAGGCGATTGACCAGATGAATAAAATTCATGGTCAAGTTGAAGAAAATCGCGGTGCTAGAATACCAGATTGGGCATATCGGGATGTACTTTTTATGCTTATTGATTATTCTATAAGAGCTTTTGAAGCACTGGAACGTAAACTGACTTTAGCTGAAAAGAATGAAGTTTTTGAAGTTTTCTCGAGAGTTGGCAAGCAAATGAAGATTGCAGGCCTACCTGAAGATTTTTTAGCCTGGGAAAAACAACGCGAACTTCAGCTGAAACAGAATTTTGAATATAGTAAATACACCGAAGATCTTTTTATTCAGTACAAAAAGAATTTGGGTGCCATCCGCTATTTTTTATTATTAGAGGCGCAAACCTTAATGGCTCCTGCCAGGGTGAGGCATTTACTAAACTTCAAAAATAAATCGCTGCTTATTGGTGTACTTCCTTTGTATCGCCTAAGCAAAATTTTCAGAATGAATTATGTATTAAAAGAACTTCTACTTCCTAAGAAGTATAAAAAAGATATAAAAGCCTTAGATCATTCCACCACTCATTAATCAAAAAATTTTACTCATTTACTTTGTTTTTCAAAGCACTTTAAATTAATCAATATGCGAAAGAAATTAATTCATTGGTTATTCGATCAAACTCAGAAAGTATACACTAAATGGCTAAAACGCGATCATATTCCTTGGAATATTAGCACCTCTGATCTCCTAAAATATCCCCAAGAAAGTTTTGGATATCATCTTGGTCACTTTCTGAATAAAAATAATTTTGAGCTAATCGCAAAAGTAGAGCGTCATGATGCCTATCATACACTTTGCGGTTACGGAACCAAGGTTGAAGATGAAATCGCGCTACAATATTTATGCTTGGGTAACGGTAAACGCAGTCCTTATATGTTTGGAGCGATCATTTTGGGAAAATTAATTCTACCCGATTACTTTAGGTATTATTATCGCTCATTCCATATTGGTAAAAATGCGAATACTTTTCATCACTATGATTTCAAGCAAATTCTTGAGCTTAATTTTGAAGATTTTAGGCAAAGGATTTTTCAAGCGTCGGTAATTTTCAATAATTGAGAGGTAATTCAATCGCGATCTGATTCTGAATTTTAGAAATTAAAAAAAGCTATCCAAAAGATAGCTTTTCATATAAACTCCATTACTTATTTATTCTAAAATCACTAGCACCGGTAAATGATCTGAGGGATAATGTAAATCTTTCGAATCACTTAAAACAGCATGTTTCTTTACTTTGAATCCATTTTTTGAAACAAAAACATAATCAAGTTTTGTGGTTACCGGTTCTGAAAAATTAAATCCGTTATAAGTTCCTGTGGGACCAAATACAAGTTCAGCTACACTTTTAGCATTAAGCATTTTTTCAGATAAATACTGGATACTTTTTGTTTCTGGAGTTAGATTTAAATCGCCAGTTAATACCACAGGATAGTTTTCGGTATTCAACTCCTGAATTTTAGCGAAAATAAGTTTTGCGCTTTCCTGTCTTGCTTTTACACCAACATGATCAAAATGCGCATTAAAATGCCAGAATTTTTCTCCGCTTTCTTTATTTTCAAAAAGTCCGTATGTGCAAATTCTTGGCAAAACAGCATCCCAACCTTTCTTGATTTTGGTTGGATTTTTATTTAACCAAAATGTATTGCTTTTTAAAACTTCAAATTTGTTAGTATTATAAAATATCGCACTGTATTCTCCTTTTTCTTTTCCGTTGTCACGACCTACGCCAATATACTTGTAATTAGGCATCTGTTCATCGAAATATGCAATCTGCGTATGCAGTGCTTCCTGAACTCCAAAAACATCGGGTTCGTAAAACTTAATTTGATTGGTAATCCAATCTTTGCGATACGACCAGCTATTTTCACCATCGTTTTCATTGGCATATTTGATATTATAGGTCATCAATTTAGTTTGAGCAAATGCGCTGGTTAAGCAACAAATTAGCATTAGGGCACTAAGATTTCTTTTCATTGTTTTGGGTAAATTTCAACTATTTAAACAAATGTAGATAGCAATAAACAAGGACTGGTTTATTCAATTTTAACCAATCCTTATTTTTTGCAAATTATGATCTATTTTTTTTCCTGGTCATCGTTTTCGTGTTAACGGAAGATTAATTCTGAAGAAATTACCAAATCACAATTCTGTCCACTTCCTTAACGTATAATGAATCCTCTGGTTTCACATCGAATGCTTCATAAAACGGTGTACTATTCATCAATGGACCATTAACTCTCCAGGATGGTGGCGAATGCGGATTATTATTAATCCATAATCGTAAAAATTCATCTTTCATTTTTACACGCCATATTTTAGCTACGGAAAGGAAAAATCGCTGATCGGGAGTAAACTCACCAATTTTAGTTGTATCCTGTCCCTGCTCTGTCATCTTAAATGCATCGTAAGCAACGGCCACTCCGGCAATATCAGCAGTATTTTCTCCAACCGTCATGGCGCCTTTTATATGAAGCGAATCTAATACCGTAAATTCACTGTATTGATCGATCACCTGTTGAATCTTCGATTTGAATTTCTCGTAATCGCTATCTGTCCACCAGTTTTTTACATTCCCTTCTTTATCAAATTGCGCTCCCTGATCGTCGAAAGTATGGGTTAATTCGTGCCCAATTACCATTCCTATCCCACCATAATTTAAAGCATCATCAGCGTCGTTATCAAAATAAGGAGGCTGTAAAATTCCTGCCGGAAAAACAATTTCGTTTGCTGAAGGATTATTATATGCCGTTACCGTTGAAGGTGTAGTAAACCATTCTGATTTATCTACCGGCTTTACTAGCTTTTCCAGATTACGTTGATACGCTGCGGAAGAAGCAGAAACAATATTCTCAAAATAAGCGTCCCTATCGATAGTCACATTATCGTAATCTTTCCAATGATCGGGATACCCTATTTTCTTCGTGATGGCAGCCAACTTTTCTTTTGCTTTTATCTTGGTGCTATCACTCATCCACTCCAAATTCTCGATTCTTGCCGCGTAAGCTTTCTGTACATTATCAACCAGTTCCTGCATACGCTCTTTAGCTTCTTCAGGAAAATATTTCTTAACGTATAATTGGCCTAAAGCTTCGCCAAGATATCCATCTAAGGCACTCGCCATTATTTCCCCACGTGTTTTCTGAACTGCCTGCCCCGAAATCACTTTAGTAAATTCGAAGGCAGCATCTATAAAAGGTCGACTTAAATTATCGGCATAATTCTCTAAAGTATGTGCTTTTAAATAAACCTTCCAATCTTCTAACGGAACAGATTTTAAAAGTGAATTCAGCTTTTCATAATATTCCGGTTGCCCAATATCGATTGAATCGGTTTGTGCGTTGAAATCGTCTAAAACAGATTTCCAGCCAATATTAGGTTGTTTCCGAGCAAGATCGCTCACCGCCATCTTATTATAATTCGCTTTTACATCTCGGCGCTCAATCCTGGTTCTATGTGAATCGGCAATCTGTTTATCGATATCGTATACCAAATCGGCTTTCTTTTTAGCTTCAGTTTCGTTAACTCCGGTAAGTTCAAATAATGTTGAAAGATATTTTTTATAAGCTTCCTGAATCGCCACGGTTTCTGAATCTTCGCTGAAGTAATAATCCCGATCTGGCAGGCCAATTCCTGTTTGACCGGCATGCGCAATATTCATCTGACTATTTTTATCATCTGGCCCAACATAAAAACTTAAGATTGAAGTATTTCCCGATATCGTGGCTTTAGCTACAAAATGCATCAAAGCAGAAATATCGTTAATAGCATCAATATCATTTAAAATTGGTTTCACAGGCTCGAATCCTCTTTTGTTGATTGTTAAAGTATCCATCCCCGAAGCATAAAAATCGCCCACTTTTTGAGCAATACTTCCTTTAGGATTTTCACTTTGTGAAACGCTATCCAGAATTCCTTGTAAGCGAAGTCGCTGCGGATAGTTCATAAACATGTACGCTCCTGCCCCAGCCTGTGTTTCTGGAATCGATACCGTATCGTACCATTTGCGATTTGCATACCTAAAGAAATTATCGCCAGGTTCTAAACTATGATCGACACCGGTAATTTCGATAAATTCTTTTTCAGTAGGTTCTTCCTTTTTACAGGAGGCCAGAGAAAGCAACCCCAGAAGAAGTAACGTAGTTTTTTTAATTTTCATAAAAAGTAGTGATTAAAATAATGTCCTTATAAGTTACAATATTGGATTAACTTTACATTTTAGCTCACAAAATCCTGTAGGTAGCTGTATCTAGGGGTTAGTTTGCCATCTTTGGTCATTCTTGCGCGTTCTAAAATTCCGTTTTTATCATTATTAAAAAATGCCGGTAACACATGTTCTAAAAACATTTCGCCAAAACCTTCACTGGCGTCTTTTGGCAATTCGCAGGGCAAATTATCGACCGCCATTACCGTAATTGCTTCAGGATTTTTGTAATCGGTTTCCTTTTCGGTTTTAGGGTCATAACCATAAATAGGATCGGCGATTGTGGAAGCACGTATGGTACTGGGGATTGGTTTGGCAATATCACAGGAAATATCTGCAATATATTTTATTCTGAAATTAGGGGTTTTCGCCTCTTCTTTTGTGAAAAACACAGGAGCGCCCTGCCCATAAAAATGGCCTGCGATAAAGAAATCGCTACTTACTGCAAAACGCCAAAAATCTGATTCGTACAACTCGGGATTTTTAAAAAATTCTGGAATATTACCTTCTTTGCCATCCAAGCGTTTGTTATAATCTAACACATCGATATGGCAATAAACCGGCTCTTGAAATTCTGAAGCTAAATATTCGGTAACCTCAGCTTGTCGTATTTTTAGGTGATCTAAAATTTCTTTAGCGCCACGGGCTACTTTTCCGCTACCGGTGAGTACTATTTTTAAATTCGGAACTTTAATTTTATCTAATTCGGCCAACATTGCATTTAGATCTGGAAGATCGTCAGCTTTTGGTAAATTGAAAATTTCGTTTTTGAGTCCGATCGCTCGAAATCCATTATAAGCTCCAACCAACCCCGCGTAACGTCCAAAACCAATAAGTCGTATTCCGCTTTCACTGGTAATCACCTCGTGATCAAAAAGCTCGATGTTTTTATCCAAAATCGCCTTTAATAAATCACGATTATAAGGTTGCTTTTTGATGGTATGGGAAAAGAAAAGATATTTTTTATTCGGAATTAAACTTTCTATCGGCACTTCTTTTACACCAATCATCACCTCACAATTACTAATATCGTCTGAAACCTGAAATCCTTCGTTTTGATATTCTTGGTCTTTAAATATTCGAATAGCTGAAGTCTGGACCTTAAATTGAGCTTCGGGAAATTGATCTTTTGCTTTTTTGAGATGTTTTGGGGAGAATACTACACGACGATCTGGTGGTGTTTTTTCTTCTCGAATGATAGCGAATTTGAGCATAGGATGGTTTAGGTTTTGTTCAATATTTAGATGGCTTTAAAGTCCAGATTTGCAAAAACAGCGGACTTTTTTTAATCTCGTACTGCGTTTAATCTATTAAGTTTAGTTTATCTAATTTAAAATTAATGATCTAAACTTTCTATTTTGAGATCGAATACTTTTGTGGGTTTTCAAAATGTTACAAAATATTTAAAATCTCGATTATTAAGTAAAGATATAAATTTAATAGTACCTTTGCAGGCCTTACTGTTTTATAAACGGTAAGATGAATTAATGTTCTTTGTTTGATTGAATTTCGATTTTGCGTTAGGGATAGCAGCGGTTAGCTTTTTGTAAGGCAACGAACAAAAACTAAAAGCGAATAGCCCGCCGTTTGGCCGATAGGGCAAACGGAACGCCCACATACAAAGTACAATGTTCTTTACATAATGGGGTCGACTTGGTTTTGACAGCGAGTCTAATTGAGTTGTAAGCACGTCGAGCGCTGGGATATAGCTCGTAAATCTCATATTTCACACTTTTTTAAACGGCGAGAATAACTACGCCTTGGCTGCGTAACCGAATCATAGTAGGTTTGCTTAGTCCCTACTAGGTAGGGAGCCGAGATGTCTCGTGGAAGCCTTGATTTACGGCGTCCACACCAGAGGCACCGATAAAGTAAATATAGGAACTGTAGGATCTTGATGCAGTTCTGAAACTTAATTGAGGATACGGAAAAGATTAGGTCGTTTTCAGCCAGATTTTTTCCCGACAATCCAAGTGAAAACTAAGCGTGTAGAAAGCTTCTGAATTGCTTGTTTGGACGAGGGTTCGAACCCCTCCGACTCCACTTTTTGAGTATTAAATTCAAACAAAAACCCCGAAATCTTAGGATTTACGGGGTTTTTATTTATTGGAATATGTTTAATATCCAATAATTGCATACCAAAAAAACTTTAAATTTTAGCAATACCATAAAGCCTATAGAGTTATGTAGTGAAAAGGTTATCAAACCAAAAATAGATTACATCCATAATAATCCTGTGTTAAGTGGCTTTGTAACTAATACTATAAATTGGAAATACTCAAATATTAGGAATTACCAAGGTGATAAAAAAGTTTTAGAAATAAATAGAATTTGAATTACTAATTTTATAAAAATGACAAAGAAAGAAAGACAAGTAAGAATTCTTATCTTAATAATAACGCCTCTCATTTTTGCATTTTTTATTATAAGATCCTGTGTAAGATTTGAAATTTATAAGTCTACAAATTTTCAGGGTAGAATATTAGAAATAAAAGATTCTCGAATGGGAAAGATATTTAGAGTTTCTGGGAGTAATGAATTCGAGGATATATATATTGATGGAAATATTGAAAGACTATTGGAAATAAGAGATTCTATTAGTAAGCCTAAAAATGCAAAAGAAGTTAAGGTTTATCGTAATAATCAACTTCTAGGACGTTATCCCATTATTTACTAGAAGAAAAAACAAATTAAAATTTCGTGCAATTTCCAATAGTATTTGCAATTTAGTGGAATTAACGTTTTTATATGATCGATTTATTTTTAGTATATATGTTTTTTAGTTTAATGGTCTAAATTGATATTATATTTCTTTATAAGCTTTATGTTGTGGGCTTTCATTGGTTATAATCAAATAGAAAATACCTAAATCGTAGAAAAAATCTTTGCATCTGTTAGCAGCGAATCCAAGATGAATTTCAACCCTGGACAAGTTTCATGAATTTAAATTTTTTAAATGAACAAAGTCTTAAATATAATTGGAATGTAATGGGAGAGAAACATATTTTGGCTCAATTTAAAGATTTATTAAAAATTGTGATCCTGAAGCCCTGAAAATAGCTGTACTAGAAAAGAAAGAGTAGAATCAGGCTATAGTTGCAGAAATACCTTTAGTTGAAAGCAACGAAATAAATCAAACAAGTCTAAGAATATCGAAACCGCTATTTTGTGATAACAAAAAATGGGGTTTGATTTGTACTCCCTATATTATCACTTCACCTTCAAAAGAAAAAGTTCAAAATAATTACCTTCGTATATACAAACAGAAAGACGAAAATTGGATCTTAATAAAATTAATTCAATTAGGATTTAATTAATGATAATACGATCAATATCGTCGCAAAAAATTATGTTATTTGAAAACTAAGCTCACTACAAATCCCTGTAATCCCTAAATTTACAGTTTTTCTTATATTCTAAGATAGATAATTTTGTAGAAATTGATTTAAAGATTATCCGAAGTTTTACGGTGCAACCACAAAATCAAACCTTGGATTGGTTTCCCACGGAGCCGTACGTAATCTGAATTATAGTCAGCACAAACTTAATCTGGCGAAAAAGGCTGACGAAGCTAATTTTAAGTAAGAAACAGCAGATTTGGATATTCGGTTTTTCTCAAACGAGATTGACATCTCTGAACTGCCAAGTGCCTAAAAATCGGCGGCAACATTGCGTGAACAAATGCAGAAATAAAACTTAGGAACCATACTCGATGAAGTACTAGCCTACAGCTGTATTATGGCAGGCGACTGTCATAAGGACGCACACTGGCGAAAAAGAGACGTAAAGGGCGAAAGAATTAAAATGTTAATTAAACCCTGCAGTATTGATAGGGTTTTCTATTAATCATAATTTTAAATGATTAAATTGGAAAGGAATGATTATTTTTCAGTTTTAAATCAAATCATTTGAAAAAAACACTGTTATTCCTTTTCTTCTTGTCATTACAGTGCTTAACTGCACAAATAACATTAGACCATAATATAGGCACTAATCTTATAGATTCTGGAATGCCATCATGTGAGGAAGATGAATCATGGGCACGTATCTTTAAAGTATCTGATTTTGGCGTCGGTCCTGGAGAGCAACTACTCATTCGATCTGCTGAAATAGGGCTACTGCAAACAAATCCCGGAGCATCTATGTATTTTAGTGTAGGAGGCTTTGTAGATTATAATGGTAAAACGCCAGGCTATGAAAACCCTTATAATAGTCTGGGGCAGCGAGGTCTGGGCAGCCCCCCGATTGTTACAGGAGTACCTGAAATATTCTCATATCAATTTGAGCAACCTATCGTGGTTCCCGCAAATTATGAATACATAATTCTAATTTTTCATAAACAAGATGACCACTACAATCCCGAATCTTCATTGTTTAAAGTAGCAGGTACAGCCAATGATACCGGAGAATCCTGGTATATGGGTTGTGACCAGAGATATCTGTGGCGAAACACGAATGAGCTGCCAACACCGATTCCTAATGCTAATTTTTATATTAATGCTAAAGCAGACATCGTTCCGTTAGAACTTACGGGCTCAACCACCCGTCTCAGTCACAATACCTGTGATGACATTATAGAGACCGATATTTACTCCTGTAAAGACAGCTTTATTTATTGGGCCAGAGACTTTCAACTTGCAGAATATGGCATTTCAAATGATGAAGAATTTGTTATCAAATCTGGACAAGTAGCTGTTAATAAAACTGGGTGGACAGCCAATTTAACCTTTAATATATACGAGATTGACGATAACTTTCCCTATTCGTTTTCTGAAGACGATTTAATAGGTAGTAGTCAAACAGAACGGCTACAGCCAGATATAGGGCGCTCATCTCAGGTTATTACTATTAACTTTGAAACTCCGGTTACTGTTCCTTCAGGCGTAAAACGAATTCTTGTAGAAGTGCATAAAGGTATAATTGGTGGTCAAGGTGTAGCATTTATAGCGGGTTCTTCTCAAGATACAGGCACTTCATGGCAACGCAACTGTACACCTAATCATGATAATATATACAGATCAACAGCAGACTTTGGATTTCCTGACGCAAATTTTTACATCAATGTTACTGGCGATGTAAAACATAAATCAAATACTTTCTCTATGAGTATTTCGAATATTTGCTCAGAGTTTTTAAAAGAATTCAGCATTGAGGATGACGTACAATTGGCTAGCGTACAATGGGACTTTGGAGATCCGGCATCAGGTACAGATAATACCTCAAATCAGCTTTCACCATATCATGATTTTTCACAGGATGGCACCTACACTATAACCGCACGGGTTACCGGTAAAGATGGTCGCATAGAATCCCTGTCTGAAACCATGGATGTAAAAGAACCCCCTACCGCTTACGGTATCAACGATGTTTATACCTGTGAAACAACAGCCGGCACAGGAATTTCCAATGGTTTTGATTTAAGCAATGTTGAGCAGCAAGCCCTACAAGGCCAAACAGGTAAAGTTATAACTTATATTGACGGTACCGGTACAAGCTATGATGCCTTACCTAATCCCTTTACCAATAGGGTTATAAATCGAGAGACTATTAAAGTACGTGTGGCTCATGCAGATAATCCGTGTTGCTATTCGGAAACCTCATTTGATCTTATTGTTAACCCATTACCTCATATAAACCCTATTGATGATCTTGTCTTTTGTGATACCGACACAGACGGATTCACCACTTTTGATATATCTAGTTTAAGAAACAACCTCTTGGGTAGCCAGCCTGATCTTGAGCTTACTCTAATACACGAAGACGGCCAGCAAATCATGGAGCCACTTCCACAAAAGGTGTCCAATAAGGTTTCCAATCAGGAAACAATCAGGGTTCAAGTGTTAAACACGCGTACTGGATGTTCTTCAGAATCATCACTTAAACTTATTGTGAGTAATATACCAAATATTGGAAGCCTCCCCGATCTCATTGGTTGCGACGACAATAATGACGGCATTTCCGAATATTTTGATACCTCGCAAATTGAAAGCCTGGCGCTTAACGGGCAAACCGGAATGGAAGTTACCTATTATGATGCATCTGGAAATACGTTATCAAACCCATTACCCAACCCGTATACCAACAGCATTCCCAACACCGAAACCCTTACTGTACGGGTAACCAACTCCCAAACAGGTTGCTACGCAGAAACAAAATTAAACCTCATTACATCTGCTAAACCTCAAATCAATCAACCCACAACGCGCTTTGCGTGTAATGCCGGGAACGGGTATTCCACTTTTGATTTAAGTAGTCTCGAACAAGAACTCATTGGCTCGAAAACTGGATTAAGTATTTATTACTTTGATAAAAACGGAACAGCATTATCATCGCCCCTTCCTGATGATTTTCAGAATACTTCAGCCTGGTCGCAACGTATTGCTATACGTGTTGAAAACAGTTCAAACCCGTTGTGCTTTACTGAAACCTTTTTAGACTTAAAAGTAAAAGAACTTCCAGAACTAGACATCGCTGAAAATTTTGTGATTTGTGACAATGAACCCGGTTTACGACTTTCAAGAAGCGAAACCTTTGACAGTTGGCAATGGGAGGATCCCACAGGTACTATCATTTCCAATTCTTCAGAAGCTTACCTAAGTCTTGAAGGGGATTACATACTTACCGTTGGCGAAAACCAAGATGGAATAATGTGTACCAATTCTTATGCTTTTAAATTGAAAAGGTCAGAACCACCAGCCATTCAGAAAGTAGATTTTGCAGATTGGTCTGATAACAACTATATAAAAATCCAAGCCTCAGGGGAAGGAGATTTTGAATACAGTATAGATGGCATTAATTTTCAAGACAGCGAACTATTCCCATTCATTTCGGGTGGTGTGTATGATGTTACAGTACGCGATAAAGCCGGATGTGGAACGGATTCTAACGAAGTGATTTTAGTTGATTATAAAAAATTCTTTACCCCTAATGGCGACGGCTTTAATGACTACTGGCAAATTGAAGGCATCGATGCATTTCCCTATGCTACAATAAGTATCTACGATCGCTATGGTAAACTACTTAGACAACTCACTCCTCAAGATACAGGTTGGGATGGCACGTTTAATTCCGGTCAAATGCCTTCAGATGATTATTGGTTTCACGTTGATTTAGGAAATGGACGAGTTTATAAAAATCATTTTACGCTGAAGCGTTAATTCAGATTATTCCAGAAATTCATATCCTTGCTGGTTATATATTCATTTTATAATTATACACCTAAATCCATCAACCTATATATCAAAACGTTAATTTTATTAACGGGTTACCAATTAGGTATCCATGAAAATTTATAGGCTAAGGAAGCCCTATAAATACTGGTAATATCAAATTCTGAGCGTTCACTCCGACTCCACAATAAAAAATCCCGAAATCTATATAGATTTCAGGATTTTTTGGTTATGTCAGATTATAGCTGAAATTACATCTTCGAAAAAACTACACCTGAAGGATTTACTTTTTTTATTTTACCGTTATTATCAAAATTTAAACTATCGATTGCAAGCTCTCTAAATAACTCGTCTTCGTTATTTTTTATTCTATGGTAAAGAATATAGTGCTGATCACCTTCTTTAAAAACAGTATGATGCCCAGGTCCTAAAGTGGTTTTATCTTCTGATGTAGTTAATACCGGACTATTCTCTCCTTCTTTCCATGGTCCATATGGTGTGTCGCCAATTGCATAACGTACTTTATAAGTTTCGTTAGTACATTTACCATCAGAATACATTAAATAGTATTTGCCGTTTTCTTTTAGCATTAAAGGTGCTTCAAAATAATTTGGAGGGGTTACATCTTTTATTTCCTCTTTATTGAAACTCTTCATATCGTCTTCTAGCTTTACCACAAAGCAATGCCCATTAACCCAATTTAAACCCGAGCCCCAATAAAGGTACACCTGCTTATCATCATCTATAAATACCTCAGCATCGATCATGTGATATTCAGGAAACATATCTCCTTTAATTAGTGGTGAGTTATCTTCTTTCATGTTTTTCCAGGGTCCCAGTGGATGCTCACTAACTCCTGCCCAAACTTCACTTCCTACTGAAATATACATGTAAAACTTCCCGTCTTTACCCTGAATTACGGAAGGTGCCCAAACTTTACTATCATTTGAAGTAGGACTTGTACAAAGCGTTTTAGTAGGCCATTCTATATGTTTTTGTTCCCAATTTTTGAAATCTGAAGATTCTAATACACCTAACTCCTCCCCGCCCCAGGGATCGATGGTTGCATAAATATAGCATTTACCTTCGTACTTAACAATAGATGGATCTGCAAAATCACCATCTACTACTGGATTGTTTATCATTACAGTTTCTGGAGATTCCTTAAGCTGATCTCCGGTTTGTTTTTCTTCAGCAGCTTGCTTGCACTGAATTAATGATAGCGATATTATAAATATCGCAATGGAACTTAAATAAGATTTATTTTGCATTTTTTTAATTTTTAAATGTAATGTTAGATTTATTATTTAGATTAAAGGATTTACAAATTATCAGTCATAGTTACAGCTTCATTATTTTATAAAACTACTAGGAGATTTACCAAACTGCTTTTTAAAACATCGGCTAAAATATAAAGGATCATTAAAGCCTACCATTGTGGCAACTTCACTCACATTATAATTTTTTGTCTTTAAAAGTTCTATAGATTTTCTTAATCTAATAATGCGAATAAGCTCATTTGGCGTAACATCGGTAAGTTGTTTTATTTTTCTGTAAATCTTTGAGGAACTCATTGCCATAGCATCACTTATGAAACTAGGCGTAAGCTTTGGATTATTGATGTTTTTATCTATTAATGCTTTGATATCTGTGATGAGATCTATATCGATTTGAGAGTGAGCAAGCTTTAGAATATCTATCTCTTCGTCACCAGAAAATTTTTGTTTAAGATCATAATATATCTTGATAATATTTTCAATTCTGGTTTTTAGCAACGAAGGATCAAAAGGCTTAACTAAATATCCATCTACCCCAATTTTATATCCTTTGATACGGTTTTCATTCTCTGCTAATGCGGTTAATAAAATTACTGCAATGTGACTGGTATTTTCATCTGCCTTCAGAGCCTCTACAAATTGGAAACCATCCATAACTGGCATCATAACATCTGCAACGCATAAAATAGGTTTTTCATTTTTACAGATTTCTAATCCTTCTTTCCCATTTTCGGCTTCATATACTTTATAAAAAGGGGAAAGATATTCAGCAATATATTTTCTTAATTCAGCATTATCATCTAAGATTAGAATTTTATGCTTGATCACAGGATCGATCTTTCTTACAGAGGGCTCAAATGAATTTTCTATTTGCGTAATTGGCACAAATTCTTCATTGGCAACTTCTTTAGGCACAGAATCAAAAATATCTTCTGTATTGTAAGCATCTTTCTTTATAGGAATTTCTACTGTGAAAATGCTGCCTTTGCCAGGCTCACTTTTAACGAAAATGCTGCCTTTATGGATTTCTACTAATGCTTTTACTAAAGACAAACCAATACCTGTCCCGGTTGTATTATCTTGACTATTCTCTGCCTGATAAAATCTCGAAAATATTTTCTCCTGACTTTCTGGAGGAATCCCTATACCATCATCGCTAATCTCTAAAAAAAGATATTCGTTATTTTCTCCTTTGTAACTTAGATAAAGATCAACATTACCCTGATTATTCGTAAATTTAATAGCGTTGGACATTAAATTATAAAGCACTTTTTTGTATTTATCCATATCGATCCAACAGATTATCTGTTCTTCTTCGACATTTAAATTCAAGTTTATGCTTTTTGCATGAGCCATTTCTAGAAATGAATTGAAAATATTCCTGGTACTAACCAAAATTTCAGACTGTCGGACTCTTAATTTTAATTCTCCAGTTTCTGCCCTCCTAAAATCTAAAATCTGGTTGACCAATCTAAGTAGTCTATTTGCATTTTGATAGATAAGATTAGCTCTGCTTTTTAAATATTCGTCTTGATTATTTAAATCTAATATTTGTTTTACCGGACCTAAAATAAGAGTTAAAGGAGTTCGCAGTTCGTGAGAAATATTAGTAAAAAATCTAAGTTTATCATTATTCAGCTTTTCGTCTCTTTCTCTTTTTACCTTTTCCAATAGCAATTCACGCTTTAGCGCAATTCTTATTTTTACTTGTTTTCTTATAAAATAGAAAAGAATTCCTATAAAAAATAAGATAAGAAGTACACCTTTAAAACTGAGCCAGAATGGATGATCTACCTCTATATTGTATTCTGAAGTTTCACTCCATATACCGTTGCTATTACTAGCTCTTAATTTAAAAATATAATCTCCAGGGTAAAGATTTGTATACTGAACAGTTCTTACATCACTACCTGTTTCGATCCAATCTTTATCAAAACCTTCTAATTTATATTGAAATTTATTAAGACGTTCATTTGTAAAAGAAGGCGTCGCAAACTGAATAGAAAAACTTCTGTTGGCATATTGCAATTTTACTTTCTTACTTTTATTGATATCTTCTTGTAACGGCACATGCCCATCTATCTTAGTTCCTGGTATTATTTCTTTATTCTGAACTTTAAACTCTGTTATAATAGGTTTAGGACTGAATAGATTTTCGCTAATTTGATAAGGTGTAAAATAAATAATCCCATCTTTCCCTGCTAAATATATACTCTCGTTATTGAAATTGAAAAATCCATTTGAGCTAAAAATATCTAATCTATTACCACTTCTTACATTATAAATCTTGGTCGTATTTTGTGCAATATTATATTTTGCTATACTATTATTATTTTGGTTAAGCCAAAGATCTCCTTGGGGTGTAGCCACAATATCTGTGACCCATCTGTTGGTTAACGACTTTGGTATTTCCTGATTAGAAAAGTGATCTTTTTTAGCATCATACCGAGCTAAACCCAATCGTGTGGCTGCCCAGATCGTATTATTTTCTTCATCGATTAGTATATCACTTACATTGTCATATGGCATTTCTGGATGCGAGGTAATTTGCTCATATTTGTTTATTGCTGCTGTCTTTAAATTGTAGGCAACTACTCCGGCCTCTGTAGCCACCCAAATTTCATCTTTATATTTTTTTATTTTATTAATATCGTAATCAGGCAATAGAGGTTCAATATCGCTTGGAGTAAAAGAGCTGGCATTGATAAACCTTATTCCCTCACCAAAAGATCCAATTACTAGCGTGTTATCGTACTTCAAAATACTGAGTATCGGTGCATTTTTAAATCCAACATCTATAACTCTTTCAAAACCGGTTTTATAATTATAAACAAGTAGTCTTCCATCCCATAAACCACAATAAAAGTGAATACCGTCTGCTGAATAAATACTTGCTATATTTTCTTTTATTCCATTAAGTGGTTTAACGCCATCGTTTGCGTGAGTAAACAAACCATTATGCCATGTTGCTACGATAACCTTATCATCATAGGTGCTGGCAAATCCCCTAATTCGCGGCGCCTGCCCATTGATGAATTTAGAGATCTCCCTACTAATTTTAAACTCATTCACATAAGGATCATATTTATCTAATCCATCTTCTGTACCAATCCATAAAACGCCGGAGGCATCAAAATAAAGTGAATAAATTAGATTATCGGTTATGGAACTATCATCGGTAAGTGTTTCATAATTCCAAGAAAAATCTCCTTTACAGATATCTTCAAGCGCTTCACACACCAAAAGCCCTCCTAAAGTACCTAACCAATATTTGCCATTTGGAGCTTTTGCAACAGATAAAAAATAAGGACCAAGCTTTTCTCTAATTACTGGATCTTCTATGTATAAATTAGTAAAGGAATTAGTTTCGCCATCAAATTTATATAATCCTTTACGCGTACCGGCAAAAAGATCGCCTTTTGCATCTTCGTAGATAAAGTTTATATACGGATTTAGTTCTTCTGAATTAGGAATTGGTAAATTATAATACCGAATATGTTCAATTGAACCGTCTTCTTTTCTGCTAATTTTAGCAATACCAACATTGCCAAAACTACCAATCCATAAATTCCCTTTACTATCCTCAAAAATTTCTTTTACATACTCAAAACCTGATAATTGTATTTTGATAAATTTTTCTTCAGATGGGTTAAATAAAAATAGACCTGATGTTTTAGTACCTACCCAGACATTATTTTGCCTATCTGGATACACTGCTCTTATTTCTTCATCTGGTAAACTGTGGGCGTTGGATTGATCGGGAAGAAAAGTGGTGAACTTTTGTTTATCCAGATCTAGTAATGTAAGTCCTTTTCGGGTTCCTATCCACAAATTATTCGTCTGGCTATTAAATTCTAATGCCGTAACGTCGTCGTGCAATAAGCTATTACTTCCTTTATCGTCACTTAAGTAAGACGTAAATTGATAACCATCAAACCTATTTAAACCTCCAAACGTACCTAACCATAAAAATCCATTATCATCTTGTACAATATGTCGCACAGAATTATGAGAAAGCCCATAGGTATCATTGTAATGTTCAAATTTTAAATCCTGAGCAAAACAAATTTGAACAAATAAAAAATAAAATAAAACAGCGTATTTAAGCATAAATTTCAGGGAACTATCGTTCTGACTTATTTACTTTTAGTTTCCGCAGGAAAAGCATAAGCATTTTTAAGTCCGCCTAAATCTATTAAAATTTGATCAATCATAAGTCCGGGATCAATGATATAAATTTTTAAAGTATGCTTTCCAGGTTTATTTAAAATTGAAGATATTGACTTAACCGTTCGGTTTCTTAGAACATTTTCCTTCCAATCTTCACTTCGTCCTTGTGTTTCAAAATCGATTATTTCTGGAGAGTTGTCATCTATAGCTACCGCACATCGAACTCCGTAATTTTCATTTAAAGGATGAGTGGGCAAACTTGCTAAACGGATAGCTACTTCACCATAATTGAAGGTGTAGAAATCATAAGATAAGATTGCGCTGTTTTTTAATACTGAATCATTTATCGCAATTGGCGCTGCTTTATAAGGTTTCGCCTGCATTACCTTTCCAGTATATCCCAGATTCTGAATTGGCTCCCAGAAAGTTTCAGTTCCTTTTTTATTTTCAGTAGGATTTTCTGCATTTATAACCACAAAACCTTTGTCTTCAATAAAACCATTATATTCTTTGAGTTCTTTTAATTCTGGATTAAAAACAGATATTCCAACCGTCTTTTTTTCGCTATTCGCAAGAATATCTAGCGTTGTATTTACCTTAAAACTTGGTGGAATTAATTGATAATCGTGACCTAGTGGCGCTTCTTTTTTATCTTCACCTTTTGGCACTAAATCCCAATCAATACTTACTATTATTCGATCTTCAGGATTTTCAGTAGAAAGTTTTCCTTCGGTTTTAGATAATTTCAACCACGGAACGTTAGTTTTAGTGCTCCAATTTTGTGCTTCTTTTCCTTTTAAAAACACATCTATATAATAAGAATTATTAGTATACGCATTAAAAACAGGTAACACATCAGAATGCGCATTAGTTGTGTTTTGATTATACTCCATTTCGTGACCTTCAAGGGAGAGACCTATACCTGATTCTTGTGAAGAGTTAACACCCATATAAGCTGGCTGATCAAAAACCGGAAGATTACGAGGCGACTTATTCATTATATATTTCCACTTTGCATTTTGAATGGAATCATTATAACATGATGTCATCTGCGCTATAGCTTCATAAGCTTCCGCAGATTTTTGCGCATAATATTTAGCACTTTCTCTATTTTGTGTGGCAACAAATTTATTTTTATAAGCGTAAAGCCACATTTTGTTTAAAGCCGCAGCTGCTTTTACCGGATAATAAACAAGTTCATAAAAAGCATCTTTTCTATTATTAGTTATCTGATTTTTAATGCTATCTACGGAAGCAACTAATTGCTGATATTGATTTATTCTCGTAGTAACCTCATCACCATAATGTATCGAAGATAACTGTGTTTCCTTATTTTTAGTCACAGGCTCTACCTGGCTCCAAGCCATAAACTCCGGTTTTCTCTGAAATGCTAGATGATAATAACTTTTCATAATTTCACTAATCGCGGAAGAAACTTCTTTACCAAATTCTCTTTTGGCCCAAGACAACTGATGGCTTTCAACTTTTTCAGATTTCTCAAATGCTGAAATATCCCAGCCCATATCCATAAAAAGCTCAATATTATATTCATGTGGCTTAATATCTCCACTATTTAAAATCCACATTTCTCTGGCATTTAAAGAATAAGCTTTATGAAGCTCTTCCCACATAAGTACCGGATTGGTAGAATTTAACCACAAATAATCATGTGGTCTTCCCCAATAGGAAGTATGATAGTAAACACCCGATCCTCCTTTACGATTTTGCTCGCTTTCGGTACTCAGTTGTCTTATATATCCATAATTATCGTCTGTCCAGATTAGCGTTACATCACGCGGAACTTTTAATCCGTTTTTATAATAATGCAGCACTTCTTTATACGGAACAAAAGCCTGAGGAGTATTTGGATAATCTGCTTTATATTTTTTCAGGATTTCGCGCTGATCGTTAATTACATTTTCCAATAAACTTACTTGTGAAGCTACATCTTCGTTACCCACAATCATTGGAGAGTCGTGTTCACCACGCATTCCCAGCGTATAAATACCTTCGTAATTTGCAGTCGCTTTTGTTCTTTTTTCGAAGAACTTTTTTATACTCGAAGCATTGGTATCGTAACGATAATCCCCCATTGTTTCATGATCCCACTCTGCATTGATATTGCTTAACATAGGCTCTGCATGAGAGCTTCCAACAACTATTGCATAATCGTCGGCTACTTTTTTATTTTCTGGATAGTGATAGAAAGCTTTGGTACTAGAATGCATTGCCGGCCAAATGGTATTGGCGCGCAATCTTAATAACAATTCAAAAACTTTAGCATAGGTTTTGGGACCAATATCATTAGTTTCAGGCTCAAAAGTATTCGCAGCCCAGGGTTGAAGTCCCCAATCTTCATCATTTAAAAAAATACCTCGATACTTTACTGATGGTTCTCCAAAAGTTTCCGAAGCGATATTTAGCTGAATATTTTGCGATTTTTCAGGAACTACATCTGCCCACCATTCCCATGGAGAAACTCCTATTTTTCTTGAAATTTCTAACAAACCATAGGCAGTTGCTCTTCTATCTGAACCTATAATAACTAATGCCTTTTTCACCTCATCAAATGGATTCTCTACGACGAGAATTTTATAAGTTTCCCACTTTCCTTCAATATCAGAGACATCTATTTTGTTGGAATAAACAAGTTGCTTAATCCACTTGCTTTTGCCTAAGGTTACTGCTAACACTATATTTTCTTCGAGTGAATTTCCTAAATTTGGGATTTTTCCGCTGATATTTTTGATATCATTTTTCAGAAGATTTCCTGCAATTTTAACCACTTCGGCTTCAGAATCATCGATTACAATAGTCGATATTTCATTCTCATCTACTAAACTAAATGAATTCACTTCTTGCGCCCAAATCTGCATTTGAGAAATGAAAAAGAAGATTGTAAGAAATAAACTTACTTTTTTTAAAACCAACATATTATAGCTTTATATATATTTTATTTTTATCTAATATCCACCCCAAAAGCCAACAAACTCCCATGATGAATAAAGCGGTAAGCAAGGCTCCAAAACTCCCTGAATAAATATTCTGAAAAACATGCTGACTCAACCAATCAAAAACTCGTTCTCCTGAAGGGGTATGAATTAAGCACAGGCTTATAAAAAACAATTCTGAAAATAGATAAATAAACAAGGGATTTTTACCAAAAACAGTGAAAAAATAGGTGCCAAATTTGATGTTTTTTAATTCAATTATAAATATTAAAAAACCAATAATACATAAATCGATACCCACAGTATAAAGGGTGAAAGAACTTGTCCATAATTTCTTTGAAAATGGTAAGAATTCATTCCAAAATAAGCTTAAACCAATTAGCATCACTCCAATAACTAATAATTCAGCTACAGTTCTATGCGTTTTTTCATGTTTTCTTATCAAAACACCAGCTAAATAACCACAAATTACATTCACTATGGAAGGCAGCGTGCTTAAAATTCCTTCAGGATCAAAAACTATTCGGTCTTTTTTGTACATATGGGCTTCACCAAGAATCTTTTGATCTAACCATGTAACACCATTAGTTGCCATTTCTAACTCCCTGCCGGTTTCGCCTAAGAGATACAATAGTATCCAATAAATAATTAATGTTGCTACAGCGATGATTGCTATGGTTTTTCTCTTGAAATAATAAACCAGAACTGCTACAACAAAATAACAAATAGCGATGCGTTGCAACACTCCCATTATCCGAGTTTGCGATATTGGTTTTAAAACTAATGCATTTTCCTGGTCGAACTCAAAAAACGGAAACCAGTATAGCAAATAACCAATCAGGAAAATCAGTAAACTTCTTTTAATCGTTTTCTTCCAAAAAATTTTTGAGTCGCCATTTTTGAACTTCGGAATAGAGAATGCCATCGCATTTCCCATGGCAAAAAGAAAAGAAGGAAAAACCAAATCTGCTAATGAAAATCCAAACCAACTTACATGAGTTAATGAAGCATAAAATGGCGCACCCGTTCCTGGGGAATTTACAATAATCATGAAACATATCGTTATTCCCCTAAAAACATCGAGCGATAAAAAGCGTTTGGATATTTTATTTTTCAAAAGCATTTTTTCTAATAGTTATATTCTATCGGTTTCATCTTTTCTGTTAGCGGTACAATATCAGTTCGATACTTCTTATATAGCTCCTTCGCTTTGCCAATAGCGCTTCCAGATGGTTGAGTAGGAAATTCTTCTTCCGTTTGCACCCAATTCCACTCCCATTCTTTGATTTTCTCATCGAACTGTGACTGATCAAACTTCGACCAGTCTTTCTTTACAGCTTTAAAATATTGTTCCCATCTGGGCTTATAGAAGTCGGCCATAAGTCCGCTCCATTGTCGATTACTATATTCGTGCAACCTGTTATCTTTTCCTCCCCAAAGCGTAATAAGATCGCGGGCATTTTGTTCGTACAATGCTTTTTCTTGCGGATCTGTTCCCCATTCCCTTGCACTAGCTAGCCAAGGACCTAATAAGAAATCCTTTTGAGTAGCCAATAATTCATCGAGACCGTGAATAAGATCTAGAAACTGATTGCTATACTTGTCAAAATCTTCCTTATCATTATTTTGATAGGCGTAGCTAATTTGTTGTTGTAACGGTAAGGCATAATTAGCCAAGATCTGCCGTGTTAGATCTACAAGATCATACTTAAAACCTTCAGAATCCTTATAATTATCGGCTACTTCAATAAATTTATCCCAAGCCGGTAAAAGTTCCTCGGGTTTATAATTTAGTTTTGTTCTTGCCCATCGCCTATAGCCTTCCATAGTTGGACGCGCCACGATTATAGATTCAGCTCCATCTCTAATCACTTTTCCGTTATATGCCGTATTTACTAAAGTATCCCAAGCCTGTAAAAGTTTTTCATCTTCTTTTCCGTAGCGATTTTTAGTATATTGTTTTAACCAGTCTTTTAAATCTATTGGTTTATTACGCCAAACATTATCGGCCATTAATTCATATAAAACAGGGTTTTGCTCTATCGCCTCCATAGTTAGCCCCAAACCTTTTAGTTTCCCAGAGTCTTTACTATTTAATGCTTCAGCCGGAGCAGTAGCTACCGTTTCTATACGACCAAACATGGTGATATTACCTCCAAAATTATGTAGCATATTCCAAATCCATTGTTTTCCGTAGAAAGCATCAGTTCTTTTCCATACAGGTTCTATTTCTGTAGCCAGATCTAGAATAATCATAGAATCATCGGGTACTGCATCCAACAAGCCTTTTATTTGTGGAGCTTGCCAAAAATCACGATGACTATAAAACAGCCAGCCTTGCATTACCCAAACCGCATCTTTATCTACAGTCTTCATACTTTCGTAAACCTTTTTACTGAGTTTGGCTAAATCTTCAGGATCATTAGACGGTGGAGTATTTTCGTTAAAAGTATCGGCTGAGTATAGATGATCGGTGCCATAAACCTCTGTTTGAACTTCTAAAAATCGTTGACCAATTTCTGAAAACAAAGGATCATTACTATCCAAAATAAAAGTATCCTCAAAATCGTTGCCCCAATTGGTTTGTTTTAAAGTAGCATTGGGAAAAACCTTTTTGAAAGATGCTGGGACGTGACCTGTAAAAGCGGGCAAAACGGGCGTCATTCCTAATTCACGTGCTCTTTTTAATATTTTTAGCTGAAGTTCTTTGTGACTTTCTTTCCAACTTTTAGGTAAAGGACCACCCCAACCGTCTAGATTTCCCATCCAAAACCAAGAAAAATAAGAAGGGCCGCTAAAAAATGGATCTAAATCTTCATCTTCAAATCCATAAGATCGATATACTTTATCCCAAATATAAGATTCACCGGTAATGGCTAATGGCATATTGATTCCATGAAGCGCCATCCAGTCTAATTCTTTTTCCCATCGCTCCCAATCCCACCAACTCATCGTGTAATTGAACGTGCAATAATTTAGATAATATCGATAATCGTAAGGTGTTTTCTTATAAATAGGTTGAGAAACTAAGGGAAGTTCTTCTGGTAAATTTAGATTAACACCGTTCCAAGTAATTTGCCCATTAGTAACGTTTTTGATGTAATAATAGAGAGCAGAAGCAATTGAAACTCCATTATTTCCTTTCAACTGAATTTTATCTTCAGAAGTAGAGATTTCAAAATAATCATCCTGACTTGTGCTATCAATAATTACTTTAAATTGAGAGGCATGATCTGGAAGTATTCTCTTTAATAATTCGTATTCAGCTGTGCTTTCGTGATGTTGCTCTTCTTTTTGAGTACAACTTAAAAAAAGTATCATCACTATTACAGAACAAGTAAAAAAATATCGCATACCAATATTATTTAAATTCTTATAAAATTCTCAATTTTCTTCTATTATTTTTTATGCCTTGAATTCGTCATGTGTAATCTGATTTCTCCACCCTTTATTAAATCGCTATGTTTAATTTCAAGAGAATCTAATTTCCTGTTATTAAATTCAGCACTCTCTATATAAATGTTTTTCTCAGAATTGTTATTAGAAATGATACTGAGTTCTTTCCCTTCGTAAAAATCGGAATTTAAATCGATCGTAATTTTGTCGAATATTGGACTCCCTATTTGGTAAGCAGGATCTTCCTCTGTTCCTCCGTTCATCTGAAAAAGTCCCAATTTCATTAATACAGCTAAACTTCCCATTAATCCCTGATCTTCATCTCCGTTATATCCTCTGGATGGAGATAGATCTGAAAAAACAGTATTTACAATCTTTCTAGACCAATATTGGGTTAATTCAGGATTTCCCAATTTGGTAAAAACAAAGGCGGTTTCTATCGAAGGTTGATTTCCGTAGTTAATAGGTATTCTACTATATTCAGGATGTAATTCTGCATCGTGGGAAGTTCCCGAGGTAAAACCTAATTTCTCTGCTTCTATAAACTGATTGTTTAATTTCGAAATTGCTTGCTTTTTTCCTCCCATAAGCAAAGAAAGACCTTTTAAATCGTGTGGAACAAACCAGGTTGCTTGCGCAGCATTCGCTTCTACAAAACCATTCTCGTATTGATAAGGATCGAAATTGTCACTATAACTACCGTCCACTTTTCTAGGAGACATCCAACCCACATTTTTATTAAAGACATTCTTATAATTTTTCGATCTTTTTGTAAAATAAGTATAATCCTCCAGTTTTTCTAATTTCTTGGCGAGTTGGGCTAGCGTATAATCTTGATAAGCATATTCTAAAGTCATACTAGAACCATCTTTATGAATTCCGTATTCATCCTCTGGTACGAGCAATGGGTAAGGAACGTAGCCTTTATCTAAATAATAATCTAAGCCACCACCAATAGAAGTTTCATGCTCATAACCTGCTTTAGCCATAATTCCGCCAGGCATATGGTTCAATTTTAATGCCTGGTAAATTTTATCTAAGTCTTCAGAAATTAATCCTCTTTGTATAGCACTTACTATAAAGGGAGTTGAAGATGCCCCCGTCATTACATGGGTGTAATTACCTCCTGAAGGTCCTCTTGGAATATAACCGCCATCTTTGTAATACTGCAATAAGGACATTATAAATTCTTTCATTATGCCTGGATATACAAGTCCCCACAACGTATTAATAGTCCATTGTGCTCCCCAGAAAGAATCTGAATTATAATGATTAAAAAGTGGACTTCCAGTCTTATCTAATGGCAGCTTTCCTATTCTAAAATTATCGCCGGTATTATCTGGATAATCCCCATTACAATCACTAATGATTCTTCTTCCTTGCAAAGCATGCCACAAATCGGTATAAAATCGATTTTGTTGTTTTTTATCGCCACCTTCAACACGAATTCTTCCTAACAATTTGTTCCATTGGTCTCTTGATTCCTTTACTACTTTATCGAAATTCCAATGATTTAATTCTGACTGAATATTTAAATTGGCATTCTCGGGTGAAGTATATGAAATTCCTACTTTAGCCATTAACTCGCCAGCATCCTCTTCAAAAGTCACCAAATAATTTCCGGTATTATTATCTTTTTTAATTGAGGCCACCGGTTTATTAAAATGCACTTTAAAATAAGTAATTAAAGCTTTTGGACGCCTACTAGTAGGTGTCATTTTAAATGAACCTGATACTACTTTTTCACTGTCTAAAACCAACGAACCTTCTGCATTATCACAAGGTCCTAAAGTGGTATTGAGATTGAATAATAAAGCCTGAGAATTACTATTTTGATAGTTATATTTATGAAATCCTACCCGAGTAGTACTGGTTAATTCAGTTTCAATTTGATATCTATCTAAAAAAAGTTTGTGATATCCTGGATGTATTTCTTCAGTTTTATGATCGAATTTCGAATAAAAATCAGTAAAAATTTTATCGTCATCAGCTTTCGCAATAACTGGCATCATAGAAAGTCCGGCCATTTGCCAAGCGTGTATATGACTAAATCCCTTAACAGTATCGGTATTGTAACGATATCCACTACCCCAAGCCCCATCGATCTGGGTGTCTGGGCTAAGATTAACCATCCCAAAAGGTCTGCTGGCAGAGCTAAAATAAAACCATCTAGAATTTTCAGTATCTAATAAGGGGTAAACTTTATCGACATATTCTTCTGAAGCTGTTTTTTCTGTTTTACTGACTTTGCAGGAAAGCAACAAGAGTAATAAACAGACTGTGAGAATACGCCGGAAATTTTTAAAATTCATATTCAAAAGTATTGGGGTACCAATGTATTAAACTTATATAATAATTCTTTTTTTAAAATAAAAGCAGGCATTACTGCCTGCTTTTATAGATTACAATATTAGTAACCAGGATTTTGGGTTATAGAGCCTCCAGTATTATCAATCTCTGTCTGAGGGATTGGTCTTAAAAGATGTTTTTCCTGAATAGCGTTATTTAAAGCGGCATGCGGATTATGTTCTAATACACGTTCTATTAATTTGCCCGTACGTTTTAGATCCATCCAACGATTTACTTCTCCAACAAGTTCTCTTGCTCTTTCATCTAGGATCAAATCAATATCCACATCTTCAGAAGATAAAGAAGAATCCAATCCTGCTCTAGACCGTATTGTGTTTAAACGTTCTGCAGCTGTAGATTTATCGTTTAGTTGCAAATAAGCTTCTGCAGCAAATAGATAAGCTTCACCTGAACGCATTATAACCATGTCTCTTTCTCCTTGCGAGGTTTGATCTGGCTGCGTAAATGGTATCGTAGGATCATCAAACTTTCTAAACATTGGATAGTGTACTGGTGTTACGCCATCATTTTTGAAGTAAGTCCCCGGATTGATTACAGCATAAGGTACGGCATCAATTTCAGCTTGTGTCCACGCTGTTTTTGGAAAATATATAGCAGTATCTCCAACTGCAATATTAACTTCAGTATCATTTACTTCTGCTACATCTTCTTCGGTAGCGTATAAAACTCTTTTGTATGTTGCTGCTGCACGCTCATCCTCTTCAGAAAAAAGACTATAGAAAAATGGGGTTGGCATTGGGCCTAAACCTTTTACACTTCTGGTTAACCCCGGATAATCAAAAAATCGAAACTTATATAACATATGTTTTGAATTACCCCATCCCCTAGATACTGCATTTCCTCCAAATAGGTAGGAAAAAATCACTTCTGAATTCCTTTGATTTTCTATGCTTACCAAGCTCTGAAATGAAGAAACAAGTTGGTGATTATTAATTACAGTTTCAGCATAGGCAGCTGCCTGAGTAAAATCATTATCATCCCCAAAAGATTTGTAGCCCTTAGTAAGTAATACTTTAGACATAAAATGTCTAACGGCATCCTTAGTAAGACGACCATAAACTTCTGTACTTTCGGGAACTCCTGCCAGAGCTTCTTCAAGATCCATTAATATTTGGTTATAAACTTCTTCTTCAGTATTACGCGGGTAATCTGTAGATATATCAGTTACTGCATTCAGCACTAATGGTACCCCTCCGTAATTTTCTACAAGCTTAAAATAAGCCATTGCTCTAAAAAACTTAACTTCAGCAAGACCTTTTGTTTTTTCATCCTCTGGTACATCTAATATAAGCGGGGCATCATCTATTGCTAAATTAGCTGCAGCGATAACGCTATATTGGTTAGCCCAATATACACCAACCGCCCAATTGAGAGAATTGAAATTGACGTAATCATTTAGATCACTAGTCCCGGTAATAGGAGTATTACGTGTAACGATATCTGTACCTAGATCTTCTAAAGCATAATAAAGATCTGAGGTATAAACCGTAGTTGTTTCTCTCGCTCTTTCGTAAACTGAAGCTACCAATTGATTGAAAGTCTCTGGATCTGTATTTGCTGTTTCGATACTTAGAGAGGTATTATTCTCTTCTTCTAAATAGCTATCGCAGCCAATACTTACTGCTCCTAAAGATATAAGCAGTACAATCGCTTTATAGTTAAAATATCTCATTTTCAATATATTTTATAATTTTTAAAATGTAAGGTTTATCCCTGTCATATAAGTACGCGCCATAAACGCAGCACCGTATTGATTTCGACCAGCATTCTCTGGATCCCATCCATCGTAATCGCTAAAAACAAAAGGATTTTGAACAGTTCCATATATGCGCAGACTTCTTACACCTATTTTTTCAAGTAAATCGCTAGGTAGCGTATATCCCAAAGTCATATATCCTACTTTTACGAAAGAAACATCCATATAATGTGCTGCACCTTGATAAATACCACCATTCCCTGGCTGATACCAATCGTTAGTTGGATTTTCTGGAGTCCAATAATCAGTTCTATAGCCGTTAAATAATCGAGAAGGTTGATCGGCATATCCCCAAGCGTAATTACTGTGAAATACACTTCTATAAGTACTACCCTGACTGATGTTGATCAAGAACCCAAAATCAAAATTCTTGAAAGTCATATTGCTAGTGATACCACCTGTCCATTTTGGCGTTACCTGGCCTATAACTTTACGATCCTCATCAGGTGTAATTTCTCCGTCTCCGTTAACATCGGTTACTCTTACCTGCCCTGGACGTTGCCCATAAACAGCTGCTTCTTCAACCTCATCTAATTGCCAAATTCCATCATACTCATAATCATAAACTGCTCCTATTGGTTCACCTACACGGTGAATAAGATTGGTTCCATTCACATTAAAAATGATTTCATCCAAACCTCCGTAAAGTTTATCTAAGGTATTTTTATTCGATGCAAAATTGAAGTTGGTCGTCCATCTGAAGTCTTCGCTATTAATATTGGTAGTATTTAAAGCTATTTCTATACCGCGGTTGGTAGATTCACCTACGTTATCATATGTTCCTCCATATCCAGTAACACTAGGAAGCGGAGTATAAAATATGATATCGGTATTTTTTCTTTCATATAAGTCGATAGAACCTGAAATTCTATTATTCAAAAATCCAAAATCGATACCAAGATTGATTTCTGTTGTGCGTTCCCAAGTTAAATCCTGATTTGCTAATCCGGTTAAATATGCCGTAGAAACAGAAGCATCTCCCAAGTTAGTAGCACTTGCACCTAATAAGGACTGAGATGCCAACGGCGCTAAACCTCCACCAGAACCATTATTCCCCGTTTGTCCATAACTCACTCTTAGTTTAGCGTTAGAAAAAACATTTTGCTCTTGCATAAAGTTCTCATCTATAACCTGCCATGCAAAAGCTGCTGAAGGGAAAAAGGCCCATTTGTTATCGGCAGAAAGTATGGAAGAACCATCATAACGACCTGTGGCTGTAAATAAATATTTGTCTGCTAAAGTATAATTAATTCTTCCCGTATATGATTCTAAAGTTTGTTTAGAAAAACCACTCGAAAGATCTCTAATATCTAAACCAGCTCCTAAGTTATAAAAGCTATACTCGTCTGTAGTAAAATTACGTACCTGGTTGTAATAACCTTCAGATCGTTCCATAAAACGGGAAACTACACCAGTAAACTTAAAGGCATGCACGCCACTTTCAAAATCATAATTTAAAATATTATCCCATGAATAAGAGAAGTAGTTTGAATTATCTACTTGGGCTCTTCTATTCGCTACGTTTCCACTACTACTTTTTGTATATAGTCCGCGATATTCTCCATAACGCTGATATTTAATGTTTGGAGAAAATTTTGTAGTCAGCATTAGATTTTCTAAAGGCTCGATCTTTAAGGCAATATCTCCTATATATTGTAAAAATCGAGTTTCTCTTATTTCATTCTGAACATCGAATAATGGATTTGTTATCTGTGTTTCTTTTTCGATTGGTCTAAATCGAAGTGAACCATCTTCGTTGTAAGGTCTTCCTATGGGTTTTAAGCGATAAGCACTTCTAAACGCCTCATTACTTCCCGCATTTTGCTTTGCTGAAGTTAAGTAATTGCTCAAACTGATATTTAACCAATCTGCTAGATCGCTATTTAAACTAGCCCGAACATTATACCGATTGAAGTCTTCTCCTTCAAAATTCCCTTCATCTAGCGTATAAGCCAGACCGGCAGAATAAGTTGTTTTTTCTGTACCTCCACTTAAATTAATAGTGTGATTGGTTTGAAATCCTTTTTTAAGTAATAGATCTACATAATCTGTACTTACACCATCGTTTATGTTCTGAAGTTCTTGTTCATCTAGATAATCTGAAATATCTACATCATTACGTCGTGTACTCAAGTCACCGTCATTACTGGCAAAAACCTGTCCTACTGCTACATCTCTCAATAACTCAACATAACCTGGACCATCGTAAACCGGAGGCAAATTATAGGCTTCTCTAAATCCTACATATCCGCTATAATCGATCTTTAACTCTCCGTTTTTCCCTCTTTTAGTTTCAATTAAAACGACTCCGTTACTACCTCTAGAGCCATATATTGCTGTAGCTGAAGCATCTTTCAAAATATCCATGCTACTTATATCGGCAGGATTCAAAAAAGAAATATCATCTACAAATATTCCATCCACAATAAACAATGGGTTTTGACCAGGATTAAATCCACCACCACTAGCCGTCTCGCTAGAATTTATGGTACTAGCTCCTCTTATTCGAATATTAAAACCACCAGATCCTGGTTTATTATCTGTTCGTTGAACCACCACACCCGGTGCTTGTCCTTGCAATGCAGATACCGCATCTACTTTATTAGCTTTTTCAATATCTTTAGCGCCGACTGATGCTACAGATCCCGTTAAATCCTTTCTTTTTACGGTACCATAACCAATAACAACTACTTCTTCTAGCTCTGCACTATCTTCTTCTAGTTGTACATTTATTGTTTCCTGCCCTGTGTATGTAACTTGAGAAGACTTATAACCCAAGAAACTAAAAGTTAAGATATCGTTTTCGTAAACTTCGATAGAAAAATTACCATCAAAATCAGTAACCGCACCTACAGTGGTTCCTTCACGAATAACATTTACTCCGGGAATAGGAATATCATTAGCATCTGTAACAATACCTGTTACCGTCTCCTGCGCAATTCCAGGAGTAGCAATACCAAGTAATATGACAATTAATAATAGTTTAAGTTTTTCCATTATCATTTATTTAGTTAATTGTTAACATTAATTAAGTAATTCGAGAAGTAAAATTACCCACGTATTGCTTTCAACTAATGGACAAAATGATCAAAAACATAGAAAATAACACTAAACTATAACGTTGTAAATATTAATCAAAAAACGAAAAAAGCATGTATATTGAAGAACATAAAAAACTTATTTACAAATACTTATTGAAATATTTGACAAAAAAATCCATATTCTAGGCAATTATATCCATGCAGTAAAAAACCGCTTTAAAAAAAATAAACCTTTATCTTGTCAACTAAAACCTACTAATAGAATTATTAAGTATTCATTCTTAATATAAATTCGTTTGCTTAAAAAGAAATTATAGTAATACTCTTGAAAGATTCATCACAATAATTATATATTTCTTGAAAATTCTTTTTTCAGCATCTACAACTAAAAGACAACCAAAGTATTAGTTTTAACGTATATAATTGTATAGAAGATAAAATGATGGCACAATTACTGATAATTTTAAAAATATTAAGAGTTAACTCTATGAAAAAATACTTTTTAATAATATGGTTTCTAGGAAGCATATTTGCATTTAATGCTTGCTCTAGCGACGATATTGAAGAAGATCTGGTTGAAGTAAAAGATAAAAACGAAGATCCCGAACCAGAAGTCGATGATGGGGATGTTATAGATGAAGAGGTAAATACTGATCTTCAAATAAAAAGTTTTATTTATCGCGGCTTAAACGATGTATACTTATACAAATCTGATGTTGTAGAACTTGATGATGATTTTTTTCAAAATGATGAAGAAGAAAAGAATTTTTTAAACAACTTTAATTCTCCTGAAGGACTTTTTAACTCATTACTATCTAATCAGGATAGATTTAGTTACATAGTCGATGATTATCAGGAACTGGAAGATCAATTCGATGGGATTAGTGGCGCTACAGGTATAGACTTTGGTCTAGGGCGAATAAGTGGAACAAACAATCTTTTTGGATTTATAAGATACATCTTACCCGGCACTTCAGCCGAAAAAGCCGGTCTTGAACGTGGTACTATTTTTACCGAAGTTGACGGAATTGCACTCACTGAAGCTAATTACTTTGATTTACTTTCAAGAGAAACGTTTACTATCGATATAGCCTATGTAGAAAATGGAGCACTCCAGTTAACAGATGAGACTGCAACCCTATCTGACGATCCCTATACAATGAATCCCGTTTTTATCACTAAAGTATTAGAGATTGAAAATCGAAAGATTGGCTATCTAATGTATAATAGTTTTATAGCGAATTTTGATGAAGAGTTAAATGCGGCCTTTGCAGAGTTGAAGTCTGAGGGAGTAACAGACTTAATATTAGATCTTCGTTACAATGGCGGTGGATCTGTAAATACGGCTACCGCTTTAGCAAGTATGATTACCGGCCAGTTTGAAGGAAAGATATTTGCAAAGGAAAGGTGGAATGAAGATTACCAGAACTACTACGAAAATTTTGCACCGGACCGATTGATTAATGAGTTCGACTCACAATTAAATTCTGGAGAGAGCATTAATAGTTTAAATCTAAATGAAGTGTATATTCTCACCACAGGATCTACAGCTTCAGCTAGCGAATTAATTATAAATGGCTTAAGTCCGCATATTAATGTAGTTCAAATTGGTGGACAAACAACTGGTAAATTTCAGGCTTCTATCACACTTTACGACAGTCCTAGCTTTGGTAAAGAAAACCGAAGTGAAGAGCATACCTACGCCATGCAACCTTTAGTTTTAAAAATGGCTAATGCTGATGGATATACCGATTTTGTTGATGGCCTTACTCCAGACATTTTTATAGAAGAAGAGCTAGGTAATTTAGGAATTTTAGGCGATCCTGAAGAACCATTTCTTGCAAGAGCAATTGATGAGATACTTGGGAGAACAAGCGTACGGTCTAAAAGATTTTCTACTAACAGTTTTAATTTTAAACAAATTGGGGAAAGTGGTATGATGAAACCCAACTATCAAAAAATGTATATAGATAAAATTCCTGAAATTAGGGAATAAATAAAAAAGCCCCTTCAGTCGGTACTAAGTACTTTCCTAAGGGGCTAACATCGCTAGCAGCAAAATTTTTAAAATAGATAAAATATCTAACGCTCAAACTTTTGAAACTTAACTCTCGATAACAGTTCATTGTAAAATGCTTATTTCATTTTTTTGTAAGCAATTCTCAAAACCGTATTTTATATTATTTAAAGCTGAAATTGAGCTAAAATATAACTCTATATTTTGTCATGAAATCATATTAGCCGTTTCCTTTTTAATTTCAGGTGTTACCTTTCTTCTTTTTTCTCCGTAACCATATCCATACTTGTTGCCGTATCTTAAATTAGCAAATTGGACACAATTTAATACACAACAGATATTCTGTAAAGTACCATCATTGGCATCCTGAATAAAATCTAAACTTTCTTTCTTTGTACTTCCTGCCTTTATTAGGTATAAAGTAAGATCTGAAAATTCACTAAGAATAGCTGTATCTGCTACCAACATTAATGGAGCGGTATCTACTAGAATAAAATCATATGTAGCTCGAACGTGATCAAAAAGCGTTCGTAATTTGTCCTCTCTTAATATTTCAACCGGATTATGAGGAATGCTTCCCGAGTAGATTATATCTAGATCTTGATGAAAACTTGGTTTTCTTACAATATCATCAACGGTCGCATTATCTGAAAGGTATTCACTTAATCCAATAAAATTTTTAGGATCATCTGTATATCTTTGTAACTGTGGATTCCTTAGATCTGCTCCAATTATTAAAACGCGCTTTTTACTATTAGCAAGGGTAATCCCAAGGTTTATAGTAGTGAAGGTTTTTCCTTCTCCTTTAGATGAAGATGTTAGAAGAATCACTTTTGAGTTTTGATTATCAAATGTCTTTTTTAAATAGGCATTTAAATTTGTCATTAAAATCCTAAAAGATTCCGCTAATACAGATCTATCTTTGCGCTGTATCAAAAAATTCTTTTTTAACCTTCCCAAAGTTGGAATTTCAGCAATTAACGGAATTTCAGCAGACAAATACTCTTGTAAATCTTGTTTACTTCTAACCTTTCCATCTAACGTCTGAGAAGCAAAAATAATCGAAAAAGGCACTAGCAAACCTAATAAAATTGATCCCAAAAAAATACTTCTAGGATTGGGAGCTACAGGAATGCCCGTGCTATAAGCTTCGTCTACAACTTTTGCTTTGGGTTCTGTTACGGCTAAAGCTAATGTATTTTCTTCCCTTTTTTGCAATAAGTATAAATATAAAGATTCCTTTATTTTCTGCTGTCTTTCTATACCTCTATTTTGCTTCTCCTGAAGAGGAATTTCTGAAATCTTAGAATTAATATTATATGATTGTCTTCGTAAATCATGTAAAGAAATTTGAAGACTGGATCTAGACTGCTTTAAAGATTGAATTATATTATATTTAATCTGAACTATATTATCATTAATCCTTTTTACCATAGGATTCTTTTCCGTAGAACTGTTTAATAATCTGTTGCGGTCTAGAATCGATGTATTATATTCTGAAATTTGTTGATTTACAGCATTAGCTTCAAGTCCTAGATTTGCAGGAATTAAATCATCATTATCGGTGGAAGCTAAAAATTGTAAAATAGTATTAACTAATTCTAGCTGAGTTCCTATTTCTTGTTTTCGTTTACTGTATTCACTTGCATTTTGAACAAACATTTCAGACTCCGATGATAAATCGGTTAGACGATTCTCTTTCTTAAATTCTACTTTTCCCGTTTCTACGGAATCTAATTCGGTATTGATAATCATTAAACGCTCATTTATAAAACTCGCCGTATTTTCAGCAATTAAATTTTTATCTTCAATAGCATCCTTATTATATTCTAAAATGAGTTGATCTAAAACATGTTTGGCTCTGTTTGGAACGGCATCTGCAAGTTCAAACCTTATCACGTTCGAGCTATTTTCACCTTGCATTAGTGCTACTTTATTACCGTAGTTAGCGGCTACAGATTCCATTGAATTAAAATTTACATCTACCGGCAAATTCAGTCCACCAGATTTTGGATTCGTAAGAATAATCTTTGAAAAGCCAATATCAATAGGCTCGTTACTCTTTACTCTATATTCTTTTAAGTCCTTACGATCTAAAATTTTAAATTCATTATTCCCTAAATAAGTAATGCTAAATTGATTGGAATATATATTAAGTTTTTTAGGATCATATGTCAACATTTTCACTGTAAACGGCTTATCATCATATAATTCTATAGTGCGAAACCTACCCTCAATAGCATATGAAATATTTAAGTGAAGCGCCTTAACCACTTTCTTCATTAAGTGTCTTGATTTTAAAATAGAAACTTCACTCTCTATCTTTTGCGATCCTAGTCCGAATAAACTAGCATCGTTAATTCCATAAGCTGCTTCAGAATTTCCTTGTGAAGCATCATTTTTTATAATAATGCTTGCTGTTGCCTTATAGATCGGCGTAGAATATTTTAAATAAAAATATGCGCCACTCAAAGTAATAATTAAAGCTAGTATAAACCAATACCAAAATTTGGTGTATTTTTTTATTTCAGAACCAATTTTTTTCTGGTGATTACTTTTAATATTGTTATTCATAATGACCAAAATTTAATTATTAGTTATCAAAACAATTGTTGAAATAATTACGGAAGCTAATGATAGATAGCTGGAAGCCGTACCAAGAAAACTAGCTGACTGTCTTCTTGCACCCACGGGTTCTACATATACAATATCATTTTGCTGAAGGTAATAATAAGGTGAACTTACTACATCAGCATCACGCAAATCCACATACTTTCTTACCTGTTTCCCTTTAATTTGCCTTGCTACTAGGATATTTTTTCGTTTACCATAAATCGTCATATCGCCGGCTAATCCTAATGCTTGTGGCAGGGTAATATGATCATCTTCAATAACAAATGTACCAGGACTATTTACTTCTCCTAAAACACTTATTTTAAAATTAAGAATACGCACATTTACGATGGCATCTTTAACATAGTCGCTGATTTTAGTTTTAATTCGTTCGGCTAGTTCGATATTTGTCAAGTTCGTGACTTTAATTTCACCAACCACAGGAAAAATTATATTTCCTTCATTAGAGACCAAGTAGGTTTCTAATTCGATATTTCCCGGAATTCCGGTTTGGCCTGCAGATTTAATCAAGTTAAACGGAATTGCCGCATCTGGTTCTTCCGTAGATACCCGTATGGTCAAGACATCATCGGGTTTAATTTTTACGTTATTTTCTAGGTCTAAATTTTGCTCACCTTCTCCTTGCAAATACGCAATTTTTCTGCGTGAAACACAGGAAGAAAAGGAAAGCATAACTGTTACCAATAAAATAAATGAATTTGCTGCTAGTTTCATTACTATTTATTTAAAGGTTAATTATGTTTTGATTCCTAATTTTAGAACCAACGATATAAATTTTTGGCGTCTACCATTCTAGGAATAAGATGGTGTGGGATCTTTCTACCAATTTTAAACATAAGTGTTAAATACCCTGCGAGTTTATGATATTTAATAATCTTAATATCTTCAGATGATTTTTTTTTCTGTAAAGCCAGAGTTGTACTTTTCCCTCCTAACCTCATTTTTACTATCCAGTCCTTTAGATAAAATTTTTCAATTTGCTGATTTTTAAACCATCTCAAAGATATATCGTAATCACCGGCTATAGAGTAATTTTTATTGTATAAGCCATATTCTTCATATATCTTCCTCTTCACATAAATTGTAGGATGTAATGGAATCCATCCAAAAAGTAAATGAGTATTCTTAAAAGGATTAGAAGGATAGATTCTTTTAATTACATCTGGGTTTTCTTTGCTCACAAATACGCCTTTCCCGTATACTAGATCACTACCAGAAACTTCAAAAGCTTTTGCTATTTTTTCGATAGTTTTTTCAGAATGAAAAAAATCATCAGAATTTAAAATACCAACTACATCGCCGGTTGCACGTTCTATACCTTTATTATAAGCATCAAAAATTCCCGAGTCAGATTCTGATATATAACAATCAATACGGCTTAGGTAAGGCTTAATTTTTTCCTGAGTACCATCTGTCGAGTTCCCATCAATTATTATATACTCTATATTATGATAGGTTTGGTTTAATACTGATTCTATACATTCTGTTATGGTATCCTCATTGTTGTATACCACTGTTATTATTGAAATTTTCATAATATACTATTTATTGGATCATAGTTAAGTTTTGCTCTTGTTGTAATAGCTGGTCGAAATAAGTCACCGTTTTTATCAATCCTTCTCTTAATTGAATTTTAGGTTCCCATCCGTTAAGATTCTTTTTGGCTAAAGAAATATTCGGTCTTCTTTGTCGAGGATCGTCTTTTGGCAAAGCTTTAAAGCTTAATTTTGATGAAGATCCTGTTATTTCTATAATAGTTTCTGCTAATTCTAACATGGTAAACTCGTGAGGATTCCCAATATTTACGGGTCCTGTAAATCCTCTCTGGGTATTCATCATTCTCACCATTCCTTCTACTAAATCATCTACATATTGAAAGGATCTTGTTTGATTACCATTTCCAAAAATGGTTAAATTTTCACCTTTTAAAGCTTGTACAATAAAATTAGACACTACTCTACCATCGTTTGGATTCATATTAGGTCCATACGTGTTGAAAATGCGTACAATTTTTATATCGATATTATGTTGATTATAATAATCCATGAACAAAGTTTCTGAACATCGTTTACCCTCATCATAACAAGATCTTGGCCCAATAGTATTTACATTTCCCCAGTATTCTTCTGGTTGCGGATGAATATTAGGATCTCCATATATTTCACTAGTGCTGGCCTGTAATATTTTTGCTCGTACTCTTTTAGCTAATCCTAGTGTATTGATCGCCCCCATAACAGAGGTTTTCATTGTTTTGATAGGATTATACTGGTAATGCACGGGAGATGCGGGACAGGCAAGGTTATAGATTTCATCTACCTCAGCCATAAACGGCTCCGTAACATCATGTCGTACCACTTCAAAATATGGATTATGCATTAAGCTTACGATATTTTGCTTACTACCGGTGAAATAGTTATCCAAACAGATAACTTCATTTCCTTCATTTAATAATTTTTCGCATAGGTGCGATCCGATAAAACCAGCTCCGCCAGTAACTAAAATTCTTTTCATGTTTTAAATTTTTACTTAAACTTTATTCAATATTTCTTGATTCCATCGAGGTTTTTCGAAATCCAAATTTGTTTTTCTACACACTATATTTGGTTTAATATTCGAGGTAATAACAGATCCTGCCGTAATAACCGCATCTGTACCAATAGATACATTAGGACCTATAAAACTACAAGCGCCAATCCAACATCCATTATTTAAATAAATAGGACCATTGCGATAAGGCATTGATGGTATTCTATAATCATGATTTCCACCACATAAAAAAGAGCGTTGTGAAATACAAACATTATTACCTATTACCAGTTTTTCAAAGTTTAAAAGACAACTTTCTTCACCTATCCAAACATGATCACCTATTTCTAATTTCCAGGGAAAATGAATATTCACTCTCGGTTTTAAAGTAATATTGGTGCCAACTTGAGCTCCAAAAGCTCTTAATAGGAAAACTTTTAAACTTGAAGGGCAAGGAATAGCGGATAGAAAAATGGTAATTTTAATAAAATACCAAATTATTTCTTTGAACTTACTAGCGCCTCTATCCAAACCTAATTTTGCATCGAAATCCGCAAGTCTAACCCTCGACTGAATATTCGAAGTATTTTTCATTCATAGAATTATTTAGTTCTATAATTTTCTCTGCTATAGATTGATACTGAAATAATTCTTTAAAACATTTTTCAGCATTATATGTCATCCTTTCTTTATTTTTACTCGAAATTATCATCCATTTTGAAAGCAAATTCAAAACGCCTTCAAGGTTATCTTCTTCTACCAAACCTGCTTCAAAAGCAACTATTTCGTTATGAATATTAACCTGATTTGAAATCAAAACAGGCTTACGACAAGCAAGAGCTTCTACCGTTGCAATACCAAAATTTTCTTGATGACTTGGCAATATAAAAGCTTCGCAAGCATAAAACGCACCCCATTTTAAATCGCCAGTTAGCATGCCTGGAAAAATAAAATGAGACTTAAATTCTGGCCTAGTCTTAATTAGATTGATAATTTCTAATCCGAAATCAGAATCGATTCCCGGTCCTGCAATGACTAATTTTGGCATTTGTATGTTGTCCAGTAATTGTAAAAAGGCTTTAACAAGTAAATCGAGTCCCTTTTTTCTATTTATACGGCCTAGAAAAAGTAAAAAATCATCAGAATTAGTTAGTCCTGTTTTATCGTAAAACGCATTAACCATTGAGGTTGTACACCTCGGAGGTGCCTTTATACCTAAACCAATAACTTTTTCAATTTTAGGCTTATAGGGTTTAAACGGTAATTTTGCGAGATCTAATTCTGTTTTGCAAGTAAATAATAGCGCATCGCATCCATTTATCACATGCCTTTCAATGATTTGCCAATAAATTTTATTTCTAATTGCTTTTAACTTTCTATCTGGAGCATTTTGAAAATAAGGATCTAACATCCCGTGAGGCATTACAAATACTGATGGTTTTTCACCATTTCTTTCTTTTAATGCTTTATAAGTTGCAAAACTGTAATATTGCCATAAGCCATGTATAATCACTGTATCGTAATTCCCAAGATTACATATTAACCATGGTAATAGTTTTTTGGAATATTGCCATGGATTTTCTGCAGGACCAAAAGCCAAAATTTTAAAATCATCTTGAAACTTCATTTTTGGGTCGTCTACCGAAACAACATCACTTTCAACATTTCTATGCTTTAAAGATTCTATAATCATCCTTATGGCCTGGCATACACCTCCAGCTTTGGGATCCATACGATCAACAATGTGAAGTATTCTCATGATTTTCTAAATAATAAGATTGGTATAAAACTTCTATCGAATCCAAGGCAATTTCACTATCAAATCGCTTAGCATTTTCGATACCTTTTGAAATTATTTCTTTTCGATCTTCTGAACTTAAAGAAATAACTTTTTCGATCGTTTTTGCTCCAAGATCAAACCATCTATTTTGATCTTTAGTTGATCGCTTCGGAATATAAAAAGCGGCTTCTGCCCCTACTTCGGTCATAGGTGCTTCGCCGGTTGTTATTACGGGACAACCTGAAGCCATAGCTTCGGCAATTGGCCAGCCAAATCCCTCTGTATAAGATGGAAATAAAAGAAACGTAGCTGCCGCATACAATTGCTTAACCAGCTTATCTTCAACATCATTAAAAAACAATATATCGTTCGAAAAAAAAGATTTTTCAGTTAAAAAAGATTGTTCCTCCGTTGGTTTTGGGCCAACCATTACTAGGGGTAAATTATGATCATAATTAGTACGCCAATAATCGTATAATTTAATTACACCTACTCTATTCTTATACCATTCGTTATTTCCTATGTGGAAAATAAAACCTTCTGATAAATTCTGATTTAATAATTTGCTTAAATAATATCGAATTTCATTAACCGAATTAGTTGGATTAAAATCCTGATTCAAACCATTATAAACTACTTTAGTTGCAGAGTTTTCAATAGGAACTATCTTATGTAGATCCTTTCTAGTTGTTTCAGAAACAGCTATAAAATTTCTGGCTTTAGTAAATCCATTTTTAATAATTGCTTGATACACTTTACCTAATCTACCAACTTTAAAACCTTCGATCCCGTCCTTTGCTGCTTTTTGAGCTATAAAATCATGACAATGAACTACGTGCTTACGATCTTTCAAAAAATTCATCCATGGTCCCAGAGCATGATCGGTTAATACATGTAAGCCTTCATCCTTTTTTCTTATTTTTTTTTTAGCCTGTAAAGGAAAAATCAGTAATTGGTCTATATATCCCAAGTACTTTTTTAGAGTAGCTTTTTTTGATAAACCTGCGAATACTGCAGAAGGATACCAAATTTCTACATCGTGTCCACGTTTAGCCATTCCTTTTGCCAACATCTGGGTAAATCTGGGCATACTTTGATGCCCCAAAAAATTGGGGTGTGAATAAAATATGAGTTTCATTTGATATTATTTATTAGAATTAATAGCAGCCATAATGAATCCTCCTACCAAAACTCCAAATCCTAATGCTGTAGGTTGGGCCCATTGCCCCTGAGGGATTATTAAAAGCCCAATACTTAAAAGCATCCAGGCTAAGGGTTGGCCTAAAACTAATTTAGCGTATGCTTTTAAAGTCATGGAAACGCATAAACCTAATCGAATAAAAATAACTGCCAGACCAAACAAAATTCCCATTTCACCAACCAAACGTCCCCATTCCTCTTCTGCAATTAAAAAAGTAGTTTCACCAGTAAGCATCATACTACCAGCATTGGTTCCTAATCCTAAACCATAACCAAAAAATGGTAAATTTTGTGAAGTAGAATGCTCTATTGCACCTAAAAGCCCGCCTAAATAGCGATCGAGTAAAGTACCTTCAATCCCACCTTCAAATTTACTGGCTGATTCTATTCTAGTAGAAAACACTTCTGTACTTTTTTGAAAAACTTCTGTAGTTGCAATTAGGCTAAGTGCTATAACTAAAAGTAATGCGGTTGCTACTATCCTGCCTGAAAATTTTCGGTTGATTATTCCTGTCATGCATGCAAAAAAGAAAGCGATTACAACCTGAAATAACAGTGTTCTACTTATTGAAAGTGGAATTGCGATAAACAAAGAAATTGCAGAAAAAATTAATAACCATATATTTATTTTGTTACGCTCTAAAAAAAAATAAAATATAAATGCTGCCAATACCGCATAAAACATTGTATTTCCAGTAGTAAAAGAAAACGTGCCCGGCGGACGAAAATATCCCATAGCACCACTAAATCCTGCGCCTTCCATATCGCCACCAACACCTCGGTTTACCCAGGCAGATTGTGGACTATAAAATTGTAATGCTATTAGAATTGTCATAGGAATTGAAAGCCAGAGCATTACTTTGCCAACTTTTACAACATCACTGGTTGTAAAAACCTCACCGATGATAAAGATAAGCGGGAAATGTAAAATCAAAATTCTGGCGCCATACAAGGCTACAAACATATTGCCATGACCGGTCAAAAAAGTAGTAGTTAATGACAGTAAAGCAGTAAATACCATTGAAACCAAAAATGACGAATATGGTATTAGGTCACGCTTCCAGGCTGCATAAATTAACCAAATGGCTATTGGATCTCTTACAATTAATAGCGGAGCCGATAACGAAGGGAAGACCCATTTTCTTAAGGCTCCTTCAAATAAAAGTAGGATAAAATATAACCAAATTCCTTTTTTAAGAATTAAATTATAAGCATATGCAACTTCCTTACTATCGGCTATACTTAGCGATAAATTATTCATTATAATTAATTAAAAGTGATCTCTCATTGCCTGAGCAAGTTCTTCTCCATATTTTTTCCATGGTCTGTTAAATGCCGATTCTAAGGCATTTTTTCCTACCTGCGCTATAATTTCTTTGTTTTCCAGAATTTCTTCAACACAATTTTTTAAACTCACTGTAGAACCCGCCTTCATTAACCAGCCATTTTCTCCGTGTTCAATCAAATCTGGCCCGGCAGTCCTTTCGGTAGTAATTACCGGTGTACCCTGCGACATTGCTTCAGTTATCACCATACCAAAACCTTCAAACAAAGAAGGAAATAAAAGAACGTCGTGCTCTTTCATAAGTTCAAGAACTTTTGCATGAGGGATACTAGAAATCCAATGATGTCTTTTTACGGCTGAATTTAAAGCTTCACAATCTTGTGTTGGTTTTTGCCCAACAATAGTTAGGCTTACATGATTCTTTAAGGCATCTGCTACCTTAACAACATCTCCAATACCTTTTCGCTGCTCTAGCCTTCCTACAAAAAGTAATTTCAACTTATTTCTTCTTTTAATATTTGAATAGCTTCGTTTGGTGGTAGGGTTTGGAAAACCATAGGGAACAACCTTTACATTGCTAAGAATTCCGCCGAAATCTATAAGGCTGTTTTTCGTAAAAGTACTTGCCACAAAAATTTTATCTGCTAATTGTAATTCTCTATCTTTTTTTGCCATTTTTTTAGGAGAATCTTGTAAGCCGGTAAGCGTAGCTACCCACTCAGGAGATCTTTCATGTTCTTTCTCCAATAACTTTCTGGCATGTTTCCAATAGCCAATAGGCAAATCGTAAAAACAAGTAAGTCCCAGCTTTTTGGCTTCTAAAAATGTATTAAGCGCGCCATCTTCGTAAGCATAAACCCCTTTTGCTCCGTTAAATTTTGCTTTTTTAAGTCTTGATTTTGTTTTAAAATCAATATCTCGGTATACCGAATCTACAGAAAAAATTCCTGTTTCGTGTTTAACCAAAGATTGAAAACCAAACTTACCAGAAACGATTCTACCGGTTTCTAACCAGGGAGAACATTTTGTGAAAGGTTGTAAATTAGAAACAAAGCTTCTTCTTTTTATTTCTGAAAATGTTTTAACGTTAGAAAGTTTATCTAAAAAACTACCCGGAAATGATGCTACCGAAGTATTAAACTCTTGCAGCATATTTTTATCTAATAAACCGTCTAACGCCCAACGATTAAACTGATTACTATTGGGATGAGAAACAATTATTTTCATATTATAAATTTTTGTGATTAATTTATGCAAGCGTGGTTTGCTGTATTTCTACCTTTTTTATGGTATCAAGAAACATTTCAGCAGTTAAGTGTACTCCGTTATACGTTTTTTTTCTTCGGAATTTATTTTCCTGTTGCTGCCATGGGATGTCTAAACTAATTTCATCTATAAGATGAGGATCATTAAATGTCGAAAAGCTTTCGTCTTCTCCTGCTAAAATTATAGGCAGACCGTGTTCTCTATAGGCCGCTACGACCCCACTTTTTCCTAAAATTTGAGGCGGAGTAAGTGCCAATCCAGCATCTGCATATTGGAGTAATGCTGAAATTTGTATTTTATCGAGTTCTCCAAAAGAAAAAATATTCAGATCTGATTTTAAATTCTTTAATTCATTTTCCAATGCCTTCGCATTATCTTGATCTGATCTTCCTGCAACTAATAAGCTTATTTCTCTTTTCCCTATCCAATTAAGAAATTCTCTTTTTTTCCAAGCGAAAGGTATCCTCCCAAAAAGTAGAATTTTGGTAGATCTTTCAGGAATAATAAACTGCTTGCCATGTATAAGCATTGGAATTAAATCCAAGGCATTTTCGCAAAATGGAATATTACTAAAAAGCGGCAACACTTTATTTCTTATCCCACTTTTACTTAATAAGTCACTAAATGCTCTATTACTTGTAAAAACTCTAATTGGCGCAATACCATTTATGAGTTGTTTTATAATAATCTGTTGAAAATATCCAATAATTTTATGCCGAATTAAATCTTCTTTTGATCGTCCTATCCAGGGCTCATGCATCATGATACTTACTTGATGAGATTTTAATGCTTCCACCAAAAATTTATGAGCCACAATAGGTAAACCCTTTTTATGATAAGCATAAATAACATATTGAAAACTTATATGGTCAGGACTAACGGTATCGCATATATTTTTAAATGTTCGATATTTTTGCTGCCAGTTTATTTGGGCAGGAATTCTGCAAATCTGAATGTCTTCTCTATTTTCTTCTCTAAAAACTTTAACAAATGAATCGTTCACACTTACTAAAACAACTCTTACTCCTAACAGTTTAACCGCTTTAGCCAAATTGAAAGAATAATCGCCTATACCATCCTTAGAAGGTTCCAGACAGCCGCATGTGATTATTAAACTCTTCATTATTTCTACTACTAATTTTTTTTGCGGGGATTCCGCCCCAAATTTCCATTGAAGGTATAGATGTGGTAACCACAGATCCAGCAGCTACAATGGCTCCGTAGCCAATGGTAACTCCTTTTAACACGACAACATTAGTACCCAGCCAAACATCATCTTCAATTTTTATAGCCTCGACCTCTGGTGGTTGTAGTCTAATTTTTTGATCTATGCGATGATATCCATGATTGTGATCTATAAATTTACAGCCAGATGCAATAAGTACATCTTTACCTATATTTATATGATCACAAATATTAAATTCTGAATTTGATCCAATATAAACATTGTCTTCAATAACTATAGAAGGCCCTGGACGCCATATCCCATCATATCTAAAATTCACATGGTCTTCACAAATACAATTTTCCCCTATACTAACTTGGTGTGGCCAAGTGAAATAAGCTTTTTTTATTACACTCTTAGATCCTATTTTCAAACCCGCCAAGACTGCCGGGAGGAGACATATCTTAGCCCGCCAAAAGTGATAATAAATTGAAAACTTAAAAAGAATCTTATGAATTAGCATTAAAGTGATACTAAGCTATTTGCTCAATTTGCCTTACCACTTCTTTAGAAACAACATTCCATTTCCTATCTATCACGCTCTCCCTTGCATTTTCGCCCAATTTATTTCTGAATTTTGGATTGTTGATCGCTAATTCTATTTGATCTGATAGATTTTCAAAATCTCCGGTTTTAAAAAGTAGTCCGTTTATTCGATGCTGAATTAAATCTAATTGTGCACAATTATCTGAAGTGATACAGCATAACCCAGAAGCCATTCCTTGTAAGAGTGCCAAAGATTGACCTTCAAAAAAACTTGGAAGAATAAATATATCGCATTTTTCGTATAAGCTTTTTTCTTCATATTCATTGAAAGTTGAAACGATATCGATCTTTGAATGCAGTTCTGTTGGAAACTCTTTTAAAATATCTTCCTTTGGAAAAACTGTTCCAAATAATAACCATTTCACATTTATATCTTGGTCTGCTAATTTTTTTGCCACTTTTGTAATTAATCCAGTTCCCTTTCTTTTAATCCAGGTCGCAGCAAAACCTATAACACATTCTCCGTTTTTTTCTTTCGTTATACAATTTGCAAGAAAATCTTCCTTTACTCCATTTCTGAAAATGACAATATCATTAAATTTTCTATTATATTTTTGGATCCCATAACTCTGATCCTCCTTGTTAGATAAAAGTAACAAATTAGCTTTTTTCAGCCCTTTATTACAATTTACTAATCGCCACACCGGAAATAATATCTTGCTCTTAAAACTAACTGGATCATGAAACTGTTTATAAGCCTTATTTCTTAAATTCCATTCTCGCTGCTCAATTCCATGACTAAAAAGGGCTACCGGAATATTTTTTCCAATAAAGATACCTGATACCGGCTCATGAGCTAAAATAACATCAGGTTTTTTAGCAGCATACTTTAACCTGAAAAGTTTATAAGCTTGCTTAGGGAATTGCGATGGATGATTTGTCTTAACCTCTTCTTTTCCTAAATGAATAAATTCGTGACCGGCTTCTTCAAAAGCCTTCTTCCAGAAATAAGCAATTCTGCCCATCCCTGAAAAAGGATCCAATTTTATATCTGCTACATGTAGTATTGTTAGTTTCATATTATTTGGTATAAAATTTAACGTTTAAAAACACAATTCTACCTAGGTTTTTAAATACATAGAAGGATTTATTATATCTAGATTTCAGCAATAGCATCCCGTATTTAATTGCTTTAGTTAATTTTCTGCGATGAGCGTAATAAGCAAAAAACACTTCATTAATTTCTATATCTGTCCATTTCTTGGCAGGAGCCAATTTGATGCTATTATTTTGATGAACAGCTTCCCTTATCTTTTCAACACGGTTTGAAAAATCGTGGTACAGATTAACCTGCTTATAGCCCTGCAACGCAATTCGATTTCTTTCTTTGTCATTTTCTAAATAGTATTTGATCTTTTGCAGCAACTCTTCTGTAGTTGTATAGGTTACAAAATGTTTTCCTGCTACAAGACCAATTTCATTTAATTCTGTTGGCTTTTTAGTTATTAAAAGTGCTCCAGCGGCTAAAATCTCGAAACATCTCAGATTAGCATCAATCATATAGTCGTCCCTAGAAATATTTATTGCAATCTTAGAATTGGTGTAAATCGATATTAGTTCATCTTGATTATAAAATTTATTAATATCGTTCGTCTTAAAATTTTCGCTGATAGCTTCTACCTGTTCTTTTCTTATTTTATAAAACGAACCATCTAGTCGACCAACCCAACCTACATCAAATGCTCTATCTGCTTTGAAATCTGGATAAAGATTCGTCTCGACCGCATGTGGTAATAAAGTAACACTTGGATGACCTTTCTCCGCGAGCAATTCATCATACTTAGGATGGAAAATAAATGCATGATCAAAAAGCATTGCTTCGTTAAACCTTGCACTAGTACCGTCGTAGGTGTCTATTTGAAAGCATGCGGTTGGATAATTTAACTTTAAAATATTTTCAGGAATAATTGCTTCACAGGGATCTGGATAAAGAATTAAAAAAATCTCACCCTGCTTCTCCATACATTCAATAACGCTGTTTAATTCATAATCCAAACAGCAGACTATATTATAATCTTTTCTGAAAGCATTTAAATATGCCTTCCGCTCTCTGATAATATCATTATCTGAAGATAAGAAAATGATAATTTTCTTAGCCGGGTCTATAACTCTTATACAATGCATTTTTTCTCTTTTTTAAACCCACATTACTCTTTCAATTGATTTGGCATTGTAATCTTTTAGACTATGATTCCAATATTCTTTTATCCCGTCTTCCAATGTTATTTGAGAATGCCATCCTGTATCGCTTTTTAGTTTAGAGCTATCTAGGACATTTTTTCTAACATCAAAAGGTCTTAATTTTGCGTTTTTCACTTTAGGAACTATATAACCAGCTTTTGCGGCAACCTTAGAAATATAATCGAATACGTATTTTGTAGTAACTCCCCTGCCTGTACCAATATTATAAGTTTCACCTATCTTTCCTTTTTTCAGGGCGGCTATAATACCTTCTGCTACATCTTTAACATGAATATAATCTCTTACCGTACCATTTTTTCCAAAAATCTTCATCTCCTTTTTTTCTAAGATGGAATATGTTGCGGTAGCGATAAATCCCTGTCCTAAGAAAGGCGATTGCCCAATACCATAAGCATTACCTGGTCGCACGGTTATTACAGGTAATTTTTTATGACCATAATACATCGCTGCATATTTTTCTACCGCAAGTTTGGTAATTCCGTAGGGAGAAATAGGATTTGTAGCCGCAGTCTCAGATATTGGATTTTCATTCGTATTTCCATAGATAGCACCACCAGTGGAAACCATTACAATTCTTTTTACAGAAAACATGCTCATCCATTCAAGAAAGTTTATTACTGAAGGTAAATTATCCTTAATATCTGTTATAGGATCATCGAAGCTTGTTTTTGGTGTAGATGCATAAGCCAGATTTATTACACCATCTACTTTTTCCATTATTTGCTCTAGTTTCAAATAGGTTAAGCCACCCCAATGATAATAGTCTTCGATATTTCTCATTTTCGAACCAATCACAACAACTCGATGACCTTCAGATCTTAATTGATTTACTATATACTGACCGATAAATCCAAATCCGCCAAAAACACAATATTTTTCCATGCCATTATATTTTAATAAAATCGTTACTAAGCTGTTTTTCTTATTTGCTTTTGATTTTCCACAACTTTAAAATGAATTACAAAAGCGCTCTTAAATTCATATAATAAATCCATCAAGGCATAATCTATCCCTCGAAATCTAAACTTAAATGCATCTCGAAAAAGGCTGAAACTCATCATAGTTATGATTTTTAACCGTGTAGATAAATTATAATGCTTTTGGTGATCGGGATGCTTATCAAGAAAAATAAGCACACTTTCATATTCCACTTTGTATCTATTGTTAATAATACGCCATGGATGACATACATGAGCTTTGGGTACAAAAATTATAGGTTGTTTATCTTTTTGTACACGAGTTCTAAACTCTATATCTTCTAATTCAAATTTGAAATCTTCACAATATCCTCCTAACTTTAAATAATAGGATTTTCTAACCATTAAGTTGCAACTCCACAATAATCCACCCTCTGCATTTATAGGAGCTACTTCGTTAAAGCGCCTTTTTATTCGATCGGCCTCGGTTTTGCCTTCAAAAACATTTATCTCTGGATTAGCTTCGATAGCCTCGTTAAATGATTTTAACCAGTTTTTGGAGGGTAGACAATCATCATCGGTAAATGCAATCCAATCAAATTTAGAATATTTCACGCCATTATTCCTATTAGCCGCAGGACCTTTGGCCGGTCCCTTAACCCATTTCACCCAAGAAAACTTATTTTGAATTAAAGATTCTGCCGTACTCTTGTTTCCATCATCAGATACAATTATTTCGTAAGCTTCAGCTGGATAATTTTGCTCCTCTGGTGAAAGCAATTTTAAGCATTCTTCTAAATTTTTATTGCGATGTCGTGTTGGAATAACTACAGATATATTATTCATTTTCAATTTATTGAGGTTTATTTAAACACTTTCGAGCGCTTTTTTAAATCGGTGAATTTTAATCTTAAAATTTCGGAGAGAAATATTCTTGTTTTGTTGTTCTTCTTTGGCGATGTAATCCAGCCATTCCTTATATTCTCTTGGGTTGAGAAATTTTGTAAAATATTTATTTACCGGTAATTTTAGAAACTTGGGAACACCTGCCCAATGTATGATGTAAGGTTTATGATCTTCATCTCTCCAGTAAAGTTCCTCAAAATTAGACTCTACATAGTCTCCTGCCCAGGTGGACTGCATATTCGTAGGAGGCAACGTGAGATTGGTAACTTTAACATTCGATAAGCTTACCAGAAGGTTAATTGCTACCTGATCTTTATAGATATTAATTTTATCTAATAATGTTTCTTTAAATGTTCCGGAAGAGGTTTCTTTTAGACCTTCTAGCGTGTACAATGCTTTATCGCAAGCAAATTGACCTGCATTAAAAATAGAATTTTGCCAAATGGTACTTTTAGACTTAAAATATTGCTTTGTTTGGGCATTATAAGTATGATCTGGATTATTCCAATGCGTACAAGAGCTTATAAATCCTTCGTAATTTTTTAAAACTTCTTCCGGGTTTCTAATAAAAATAATATCAGAATCAACGTACTGATAGTTTTGAGTAAAAAAACACTGATATTTACGGCACATTTCAAAAATGTTGTTCTCCTTAGCCCATTCAATTAGCTGATTTTCTTCCCACCAAAAAGAATTATTGGGAAGATCAAATTTGTCGTCATTAAACGGAATAACCCATATAGGTAAATTGCAACCTGTTGCTCTTAAAGAACGTTCCATGGCAGAGAATTGTATCTTTACATGAGCGTTGGCAAGTGTAATAATTTTTTCTAATTTCATATCACAACGTATGGATTGAACAATATTTGCTTTTAAACAATTCTACTTTTTCCTGAAGTTGCTCCACTTTATTATCCAAGATTTTTTCATTACTCAAGAACTGTGGTGCATAGGCCAATTTTTGAAATTTTCCAATAAAACGATCTCTCTTCAGCAATTCGTTATACTTGAAATGTGCTTTAGACAATCCTTTCAGCAATACACCATTATCAATATTAAACCGCGTTGCAATTTTTTCTGATGTGGTTTGTAAATTGTAAGGAGCTTTAATATAATTGGCTTCATATTGCATATCTAGAGACGATGTCCAGTCGTTCCATTTAAGTTCATTAATAGAAGGATACATTTTAAGAGGTATCCAAGGAACTCTTAGCGTATCTGCAACTATAGCTGCATGCATCGCTTCAGCTATGATAACCTGCGAAGACTGTATGGCATCTATAACCTCTAAAAACGGAGAAAGAGGATTAATATAATTGAACCCAACACGATCGCAAATCTTCTTCCAATCATAATAGCAATCGCTTTGATGATGTGGCATAAATGACACTTTAAATTTCTTTTGCTTTATAGGAAAGTCAAAATCTCTAAGTAAAGCAGCACCATCTGTAATAGCTAATTTTGGGTCTACTCCAATTTTTTTTGCAGTTATTGGACCTCTTACACAAAATACATCATATGTTGAATCTATTTTAGGAACCTCTCCATAAGCAAAACCAGTACTAAATACTGCTTTTTTTTGAGCTTTTGGGAAATTGAACTGAAGTATTGAGCCAATACCTAAAAAAATTGAAGTTGGATCCTCATCAAAAAAATTAGGGATCAATTTATTGAAGATGTACGGATTTAGCGCGTCTCCAAAATTCTTATTCTTTTGGTAGTAAATTAATTTCATTTTTTGTCTTATTTAAGCCAATTATGGTTACCAGTATTTTATTTAAAAGATTGAAAACACTTAGTACAATACTAAAAACCAATACATTATAAGTAGAACTTAAATCCATAGTATAAATCATAATAATCTGTAATAGAACATTCGATGAAATACTTACTATAGGGATCCACGACCATAACCATTTTCGCGAACAATTCATATCCCACATTAAAACATTTATAAATAGGATACTAGAGTTTAAGATCAACAATCCTACTTCTTCTCTCAAATGAGAATATTTTTCACCCATAATCCAAAGCAAAGGCTTAGGAAAAGAGAAACCAATAGTTATTAAAACAATTGCAATACAGCTTCCAATAGCCAATATTCCCAGTATTTTTTTACCTAGATTTTCTTTTGATTGTCTGGCCAAATAAGGAACTATTAAAGTTGAACTAGCCATATTAAAAATCACAAAAATTTGTCCTAATCTTCCTAGTGCACCAACCTCAGCAATATTTTCAGAAGCTCCAAAAATCCCAATAATAAACAACGAAATTTGGGCACTAAAAGCGGAATAAACTATTCCCGGAATTACAGGTTTTACATAGCTTAAAATTTCTTTCCTAGTTTTAGGATCGCTAGATACAGGTTCTTCTATAAACTCCTGCGATTTTTTTCTAAATCGTTCTCCATTATAAAAAACCCCAACACATGTAGTGAAAGCAGCAAGCCATGAATTTATAACTGATAAGAGATATGCTGCCCACAAAAACAATAGTCTAAATAAACCGCTAGTAAGCTGAACATTATACATTTCTTTCAACTTCCGATGAATCATTAAAGGGGTTATATAAAAAGCTGTATTTCCTGTAAAAAATAAATTAAGCAGTATACACAACAATAACAATAGTGTTATATGTAAAGGCCAGCCATGCTGCAAAGTCATATATGGAAATCCAATTATACATATAAGACTAACTATAAAGAACATTCTATTTCTAAAAAATTTTCCTCCTTTTATATAATTACCTAAAACCTTTTTATCATGTATTCTATTGCCAACTAGAGCAACAACAGAACCAGAAACGCCCAGTTCGACCAGCACCTGTGCTGTACTCTGAAAAGCGAATGCAATACTATACTGCGCGTAATCTTCTACGGATAACCAATGGATTAAAAAAAAACCGCTTAACAATTGTATAAGCTGTACTGCCCCCTGGCCTATTATAAAAACAAAAAACACCTTAAACCAGTTATGATATATAATATTAGAAATACTAATATTTGCAATTAGTTTGTTTATCATTTAAATAAAAAATTGAAAGTAAATAGGCATAACGGTTAAAGATAAAACTAAACTAAATTCATGGTTTTTATAACGACAGAACATCCAAGATCTGCTAATATGAGTTTTACTGAATTTTTGTAAACCTCTTTAATTACACCTTGATGACCTTTTAAAATTCCTTCCTTAATCTTCATTCTATCACCTGCCGTTAAGCTAGCTATCGTACAATCCTCTATATCTTCTCCACCCAACCAATCTTCTATGGTATCTATTTCTTCCTGCCTTACAATCGCAGGTTTTCCTAACCAATAGAGATACTGTACCACACCAGAGACACTCATAACCTCTGTTTTAGGATTTCCAGAATGCCTAATAAAAACATACGATTTAAACAATGGATCTTTGATAAGTTTTGTTCTATCAGACCATTTACTTTGTTTTTCCACCAAAGGGCAATACACCTCGTAATTTAAATTTCTTAAGCGTTCAGCAACTTTTTTTTCAAATCTGCTTTTGGTATATAACACAAACCATTGCATAGCATAATTTTTTTAATTAATAAAAAGTATTTCGCTAAAGTATTTTGAGTAGGATATCGTAGGGGATGTTGTATGAGCGATATGAATACTGCTTCGCCTCGTCACTCCCTTTTTATCGGGACCAACTAATAACATTTATTATTTGAAAGCTAATTAAAGAATTATTACAATAGAAGTTAAAAATTTAATAAATTTTTCGATAAAAATCATAAAAAGCTCCATTAAGAACCAACTCAGCCTTACAAACACACAAATACTTATAAATCAGAAAAATATACAAAGAATTATATCCTTAAAACTTGTTACAACACCATTTCATCGATAAAAAATTTTATTAATACTTTGTTAAATAATTTAATTAGGCACTGAAATTGATACTTAAAATTTAAGTATTCCCCAATATACCAGCATTTCCAGCAGGTTCAAGTTGTAACATTTTTTATTAACATAAATATCTTTATTATGAAACCAAAGAAAAATCCAAAAGCCGATCTTCGGAAAAAAACCGTATTCTTTTTACAACTTGGGCTAATTGTTGTCTTACTTTTTACGTATTTCATGATCAACTTCAAAACTTACGATAAAGAGCAGGCAACTAAAGAAAAATGGGAACCTGTAGATCTCACTACTGAAAAAGCAGTACCCATAACCAAGGTCAAAGAACAATTGCCACCGCCCAAACCAAAGGATCCAGTAGAAATCGAGCCGATAGAAAATGATTCACCTGAACCTGAAGACAGTATAAAAACTACAGAGACAAGTCTTGATGATATCGTCGAAGTAGACGACATTATCGAAACCCCAGACTATGAACCTGTTGTTGCCGTGCCCGTCGAATTTATTGAAGATGTTCCTATTTTCCCTGGATGTGAAAGTCTAGATGATAACGAAGAACGTAAAGCTTGTATGAGTGAAAAGATTTCCAAATTCATCATGAAAAGATTTGATACCGGGCTTGGAGAAGATTTAGGCCTAAGCGGTATAAATCGTGTAATTATTATGTTTGAAATTGATAAGAATGGCGAGGTTAATAATGTGCAAGCTAGAGGACCACACAAAGATCTAGAGAAAGAAGGAATTAGAGTAATCAATCTTTTACCAAAAATGGAGCCGGGAAAACAGCGTGGCAAACCAGTCCCTGTTCGCTACACAATTCCTATAAATTTTAAAGTTCAAAATTAGACAATATCGATACATATTATACATTAACTAAGGCCGTTCAATTTGCGGCCTTTTTTTTTGAAGTTTCAGTCTCTAAAAACGCATCCCTCAATTTCCAATTATAAATTTAAAATAGTAATTTAATATGCTTAAAATGAGGATAAATGAATTTTGAAGATTCAAAATACGCTGACTTGGTTTTGGAAAAAATAGAATATGAATTTGGAAGCATATATTTTTTAGAGGATATTTTAGTTTCTGAAATCAACGAAGGTGTAATATTTAATTGGAAATGCGGCGAGAAAGTTGTAACAGATGCTCGGGGTTTATTTGGTGACGATTACACACCACATTATATTTCAAATAGAATCTACAAATATTATACAGTCTCACAAGACTGGATTTATTTCTTCAAAAATCGGTATTTTATTAAAAGCTTTTCAGTGATTGCCTTTCATTCTCACGAAATGATGAATCTAGTTTTCGAACGAATGTTTTATAAAAGAAAAATATATGTAGTCAATTCAATAGACGAAGCTTTTAAAAATATCTATGAGCTTAAAAAGTTAGAATCCGACAATAAATAGTTCCGAAAACCTTATATGTTAAAATAGAATTTAAACAATCGTTTAATTTAAACATTTGTTTAAATTTGTGCTCTTTTTCAGAAATCAGAAGAAATGGAATTGAGCGAAAAACAATTGGAAATCCTTAAAGTAGCTGAAGAACTTTTTTCTAAAAATGGTTTTGACGGTACCTCGGTAAGAGCCATTGCTAAAATGGCCAATATCAATATTGCCATGATCTCTTACTATTTTGGCAGTAAAGAAAAACTTCTAGAGACACTGGTGTCTTACAGAATCTCTAATTTTCAGGTGGCTGTAGGACAAACCATCGAAAGCGAGTCCACGTATATAGCCAAAATAGATGCTGTTATTGCGCTTTTAATAACGCGTATACACGAAGGAAGAAAGATTCACAAACTTGTGCATTTTGAATTTTCAAGAGAAGATAAAAAAATTGATTTCACAAATTACCTGAAAAAGAAAGATGAAAACATACAGCTTTTCACCAATCTTATAAAAGAAGGACAGGCCGATGGTGCATTTAGTAAAAATGTAGATGTCGAGCTTATTGTTCCTACTATTTTAGGAACCTATTTTAATCTATACTATAATAAGAAGATCTATGCGCAAACCCAAGGCCTTTTTGATGAAGAGAGCTTTGACCATTTCGTTTTAAATAATTTAACCCAACATATTCAAAGAACAATAAAAGCACTTTTAACTTATGAAGCGTAAATTTCTATTGCTCGCAGTTTGTTTATTTATTGGCTTATCTGGATTCTCCCAACAGCACAAAACGTTAAGTCTCGAAGAAGCGGTTGGTGTCGCACTTAGCAATAGTGATGATGCGAAACTGGCTGAGGCAAGTATTAAAACAGCTTCGGAAGAACTTAAGGTTACTAAAAATAGTCAATATCCAGATGTTTCAATTTCAGGGCAATATCAATATCTAACCAGCCCAGATATAGATCTTCAATTGGCGCTAGGCAATCCTAATCCTACTGAAGGTGAAACCCAAGAAACAGGAACACCAGATATTAACCAAATTCTTTTGGGGCAAGCAAGCGTGTCTATGCCTATTTTTTCCGGATTCAAAATTAGAAACGCTATAAATGCTGGAAAAAACAATCTTGAAGCTGTAGCACTCCAAGCTGCCAGCACAAAGGAAAAAATTGCTCTAAAGACAATCGACATTTATCTAAATCTTTATAAAGCCCAGCAGATGGTAGACGCTATTATAGAGAATCTTAAAAGCGCTAAGCAAAGAGTGAGAGATTTTAGCGCTATGGAAGATAACGGACTTTTAGCTAGAAATGATTTATTGAAAGCACAGTTACAAGAATCAAACATTGAACTTAGCCTACAAGAAGCACAAAAAAATGTTCGAATATTAAATTATCGCCTGGCCACTTTTCTAAAAATGCCAGAGAACACTACTTTTAAGCTACCAACCGAAACTTTTGCAATTACTCCTTCTGTAGAGACTACACAAATTGATAGAGCCGATATTGCAGCTTTAGACTACAAAAAGCAAGCATCTGAAAACAATGTGAAAATGGCGAAAGCTGCCTATTATCCTGCTATTGCTATGCTTGGCGGTTATGTTGCACTTGATGTAAAAAATGCACTTACAATTTCAAACGCAATGAATATAGGTGTAGGCGTAAGCTATGATTTATCAGATATTTTTAAAGCTAAAAATGAAGTAAAATTAGCACAACATAAATCTGAAGAATTAGAATATCATATTTCTAAAGCTAAAGACGAAGTAAAAATACAAGTAGAAAATGCGAAAGAAGAATATCAACTTGCCTTAAATAAAGATGAAGTTTATACCCAATCTCAAAAACAGGCTGAAGAGAATTATCGCATCGTTAAAGACAAGTATGACAATGGTTTGGTAGACACCAACGATCTTTTGGAAGCCGATGTAGACCAACTTCAGGCAAAAATAAACAAGACAAACTCAAAGGCAGATATTAGCTTAAAATACTATCAATTATTACAAGCCAAAGGTTTACTCACAAATAAATTCAATATCAAAAACAACTAATCTTTTTTACTAAAATGGAAGAAAAGAAAAAATCCAATAAAAAATTTATCATCATAATCGGAGCGTTGATCCTTGTAGGTATCGTTTACGGTGGTTACAAATTTATACATTCGCTATCCCACGAAGAAACCGATGATGCGCAGGTAGAAGCCAACATGAATCCCATCATACCACATGTTAGCGGTTATGTGGAAAAAGTATATGTAAGCGATAATCAAAAAGTAAAAAAAGGCGACACCTTATTAGTTGTTGATAATCGTGATTACAATGTAAAATTACAGCAAGCCAAAGCAAATCTAGCTGCTGCAAAAAGTCAGGTTGGTGTTGCAAAAGCAAGTATTGGCTCTTACCAATCGAATGCAGCTGCTTCAAACTCTCAATTTAAATCTGTTAGCGGAAGTATTAAATCTGCGGAAATAAAATTATGGAGAGCCACTCAGGATTTTAAACGTTATGAGAATCTTTTTAAAAATCACTCGATTACAGAGCAGCAATACGAACAGGCATCAGCTGCTAAACAAGAAGCTGAACAACAATTGGAGATTCTAAAAAACCAGGAGAAAGCTTCTGCCAGCCAACGCAATGCAGCAATTTCTCAAACTGAAATTTCAGAAAATCAAGTAAGTGTCGCTGAAGCCAATGTAGAAAGCGCGAAGGCTGCCTTAGATGCTGCAAAATTAAATATGGACTATACGATAATTACTGCTCCTATAGATGGGCAACTTTCTAGTGTAGATATCGAACCAGGACAGTACATCCAACCAGGGCAATCCTTGTTTTACTTGGTAAACACTAAAGATAAATGGGTTACTGCCAATTTTAAAGAAACCCAGCTTGAAAAAATGCGAATTGGGCAAAAAGTAGGGATTGAAGTAGATGCTTATCCAGATTACGAATTTGAAGGTGAGATCACTGCTTTTTCACCAGCAACGGGTGCACGATTTTCTTTATTGCCACCAGATAATGCGACAGGGAATTTTGTGAAAACGGTACAAAGATTACCCGTGAAAATTGAATTTTCTAAAGAAAATGACAAAGAAAAAATGCAGCGTCTACGTTCAGGAATGAATGTTTTGGTAGATGTACATTTAAAATAAATTATGGCTGAAGCACAAGCGCAAATACAAGACGAAGACAGCCTGGTTGAATATGGTTTTAGAAGAGTAATTATTACCATTACTGCAGTTTTATGTGCTCTTCTAGAAATCATTGATACTACCATTGTAAACGTTGCTTTAAACGATATGCGTGGTAGTCTTGGGGCAACACTTACCGATATTGCATGGGTAATTACTGCTTATGCAATTGCTAATGTGATTATAATCCCAATGACAAGTTGGTTATCTAAACAGTTTGGCCGTAGAAACTATTTTGCGGCGTCCATCATTATATTTACGGTCACCTCTTTTCTTTGTGGAAATGCAACAAATATTTGGGAACTCGTAGCCTTTCGTTTTATCCAAGGTATGGGTGGTGGCGCACTTCTAGTAACGGCACAAACAATAATTACTGAAAGTTATCCTGTGGCTAAGCGAGGAATGGCACAAGCTATTTATGGAATGGGAGTAATTGTTGGGCCTACACTAGGACCTCCATTAGGAGGTTATTTGGTAGATCATTTTTCTTGGCCCTATATTTTTTACATCAATATACCCCTAGGCATAATCGCAACTTTCCTAACGATATTATTTGTTAAAAGTCCTAAGTATGGAGATAAATTAAAAGCCAACCAAGTTGACTGGTGGGGAATTATACTCTTAACCACTTTTATAGGCTCGCTTCAATTTGTTTTAGAACATGGCCAGCAGGACGACTGGTTTCAAAATAGCACCATTATTACTTTATCGGTTATGGCTGTTTTTGGTCTTGTTTTATTTATTTGGCGTGAATTAACTTACGAGCACCCAATCGTAAATCTTAGAGTATTGCGAGATACTAACCTCAGCATAGGTACAGTGCTCACATTTATATTAGGATTTGGCTTATTTGGCTCTACTTTTATAATTCCTATTTACACACAATCTATTTTAGGATGGACCGCGACAGATGCCGGTCTGTTACTTATCCCAAGCTCGATCACAACTGGTTTAATGATGCCTATTATAGGAAAACTATTAGAGCGAGGTGTTCCACAGAAAATTTTAGCAGCTGCAGGTTTTGGAGTATTTTTCTTATATAGTTTATGGATGTATCTATTAATGACTCCAGATACAGGATCTGAGCATATGTTTTGGCCGCTTGTAGTTAGAGGTGTTGGGTTAGGATTATTATTCGTACCTATCACCACACTTTCTTTATCCACGCTTAAAGGAAAAGACATTGCCGATGGAGCGGCGTTTACAGGAATGATGCGACAATTGGGTGGGTCTTTTGGTATTGCAATTATAACCACCTTTGTTTCAAGATTAACACAGCAGCATCGAGTAGATTTAATTCCGAATATTAGCCAGATTAACTTTCAGGTGCAACAGCGAATATATGGTCTCCAACAAAATTTTATTCAAAAAGGATTTAGCATTAATGAATCTTTAAATAAAGCATATAGTGTTCTGGATGGTAGCATTATGAAACAGGCCACTGTACTTTCTTATATGGATATATTTCTATACCTAGGGATTTTGTTTCTTCTATGTGTTCCTTTCGTTTTAATGATTAAAAAGGGAAAACGAAAAGTAGACACTAGTGCGGTGCACTAAAAATATCACAATATCCTGCCTTTTATTAGGCAGCTAAAAACCGTCGGATGCCCCCAAATTCCGGCGGTTTTTTTATTATATTCCATTCAACTATTCAAATCAACCGCTTAACGACACTAATATATAATTAGACGAATACTATATTTTATTTCCCTAAAATATGGCAAATTTGTTCTTATAAGACACCAAAATAAAATGAAAAACAAGCTAACAATCCTTTTTATCGAAGACGATATGATCGAAGTGATGAAATTAAATAGAACAGTTTCGTCCTTGTCCTTACCTCACCATATCATTGAAGCGAAAAATGGTGAAGAAGCACTGCAAATCCTAAATCAAAAAGATCGTTTACCAGATATTATATTTTTAGATTTAAATATGCCTAAAATGAACGGAATAGAGTTCTTAAAAATTTTAAAGGCAGATGATGTTTTAAAGTACATTCCAACGATTATCCTAACTACTTCCAGTAATCGAAGAGACTTATTAGAATGCTATAAAATTGGTATTGCTGGCTACATTATTAAACCTCTGCGTTACGAAGACTATGTTTCTAAATTAAACAGCGCTTTAGATTACTGGAGCCAAAACGAATTAATTAAAGGATAATATTATGAAAGGTATTGTATTTACAGAATTTCTGGATATGGTTGAAGAGAATTTCGGGATCGAAATTGTAGATCATATAATTAATGAGTCTAAACTTCAATCTGAAGGTGTTTATACTTCAGTAGGAACTTATGATTTTGTAGAAATGCAAAGCCTTTTAGTAAATCTTAGTAAAAAGGTAGATATACCATTAGATGATCTTATCTATAGTTACGGGCTATACTTTTTCAGAGTACTTACTACATTGCATCCAGGCATATTCGCATTATATAAAGATCCTATAGAATTAGTATCTTCTATAGAAAATCATATTCATGTTCAGGTTCGTAAATTATATCCTGGAGCCGAGCTTCCCACGTTTAAAGTTGAGAAAAAGACAGAAGATCACCTAGAAATTTTGTATTTTTCAGATAGAGCAATGTATATGTTCGCCAAAGCCCTAATGGAAAAAACTTTTGAACACTACGACCGTGATTCCGAAATTAAGATGGAAAAATTAGCAGAGGACGGAACACAGGTCAGATTCCTGATCACTAAAAAACATGGAGCCTACCAAAAAAATTGAAGTATTAGAAAGAGCATTAGAAAGAGAAAAGAAGGCAAGAAAACTTGCAGAGAAAATTCTGGAAGAGAAATCTACCGAATTATATGATCTTTCTGAAGCCTTACGACAGTCCAATAATCGATTAAAAGAATTACTCAACGAAAAAACCTCGCAGCTAGAAGGAGTATTTGTAAATATCATCGATGCGTATGTAATCATGGATATTGAAGGTAATGTCCTAAAAATGAATCACGCTGCGAAAGAAATGTTTGGGTATGACAATGAAGTAGAGGCTGTAAATCTTCTAAGCATGGTACATCCAGGCTATGTTGATTATACCACAGCAGCCTTTAAACAACTTTACCACACTGGTAGTTATAACGATTACAAAGCGTTAATAATCACTAAAAGCGGCTCTGAAAAAATTGTGCAGATTAACGCCAGTATTATTTATGATCGTACAGGAAAGCCTGTTGCCGCACAAGGAGTTGCCAGAGATATCACTGAAGAAATTGCCATAAAAAAACAGCTCGAAGATCAAAACAAACAACTCGATTTGATTTTTGATAATTCCCCCATTGGTATTTCGCTTACCAATAACAATTTTAAAGACCTTATTAAAATCAATAAGTCGCTTATTAACATGTTTGGGTACTCTATCGAAGAGTTTAGGAACCTTACTATAGCAGATGTAACCCATCCAGATGACGAGGAACATGGTCGTCATTTAAAAGATATGGTAGAGGGCAAAATAGACTTTTATACCATAAATAAGCGATACATCAAAAAAACTGGAGAAACTCTTTGGGCAAAAACCAGAGTTGCAGCAATTAGAGATGAAAATGGAAAAATCCAGCATCAGGTAGCAACTATAGAGGATATCACGAAAGAAAAAATAGCGCAAGAAAAAATTGAAGAATCTGAAAATAGACTTTCAACCTTAATAGTTAATCTTCAAACCGGAATATTGCTGGAAGATGAGAACCGAAAAATACTTTTAACCAATAAAAAATTCTGTAATATTTTCGGTATAGATGCTGACCCCGATCTTTTAAAAGGTGTAGATTGTTCTAATTCAGCCGAAGAAAATAAAATATACTTCAAAGATCCAGAACAATTTGTTGATAGGATCGAAAAACTGCTTCAGGAGAAAAAAATTGTAATCGCGGAAGAATTAGAACTAGTAGACGGCCGGATTCTTGAGCGCAGCTATATTCCTATTTACTTCGACGGAAAATATAAAGGTCACCTTTGGAGCTATGACGATGTAACCATTCAAAAAAATTATAAAGACAGTCTTAAAGCGCAAAAAGAAAAATACAGTAGCATTATCGCTAACATGAATTTGGGCCTTATGGAAGTCGATCTTAACGACAAGATCTTAATGGTAAACCAGAGTTTTACCGATATGAGTGGATATTCCAAAAAAGAACTTGCAGGTAAAAAAGCATCTGAAGTTTTTCTAATTCCAGAATCGGCAGCTGATTTCACCAAAAACGATAAGTTTCGAAAAAAAGGAGTTTCAAATTCCTATGAAGTTAGAATAAAAACCAAAGACAATAAATTAAAATATTGGCTGGTTAGTGGTGCGCCAAACTATGATGTTAATGGCAAATTGGTAGGATCTATAGGTATTCATCTAGACATTACAGAGATGAAACTTTTGGAAGCACAAAAAGAACAACTTCTCAAAAACTTAGAGCAACAAAATGAACATTTAAACGAATACGCGCATATTGTTTCTCACGATTTAAAATCTCCACTAAGAAATATTTCTGCGCTACTAAGCTGGACAAAAGAAGACTTTAGAGAAAAATTAGGAGAAGAAAGCTTAATGAACCTGGATCTTATGCAGGGGAAAGTTGAAAAAATGGATCATCTTATAGAAAATATACTTAGATATTCCAGTATTGAAGACGGTAATATCCAAAATCAAGAATTAGACCTTCAGGAACTTGTAACCGAAATTCTTGAAATGATTTATATTCCAGATCATATAACTGTAAGCATTTTAAATACTCTTCCGGTTATTCAAGGTGATCGCACTAGAATTCAGCAATTGTTTCAAAACCTTTTAAGCAACGCCGTAAACTACATTGATAAAGAAAAGGGTTTTGTTGAAATTGACTATACTGAAAATACTACTCATTATACTTTCAGCATAAAAGATAATGGTATTGGTATAGAAAAAGAACATCATCAGCGCATTTTTAAAATTTTTAATGCGCTTGGCACACACGAAAAATCTACTGGTGTTGGTTTAAGCATTGTAAAAAAAGTGGTGGATTTATACGAAGGTGATATTTGGCTAGATAGCGAAGTTGGGCAGGGAACTGTATTTTTCTTCAGCTTAAAAAAACAATCATGAAAGTAATTCAGGCTCTTAAAAAAATAAATTCTGATTGGAATTATAACGGCGTATCTAGCAAGGAGCATCTAAAAAATCCATTGGTTTTTATTTTTGGAGAACGCAAATTATTACAAGATCCTGTAGTTTTAGAAGACATCCGAAAAGAATTCCCGTATCCAGATCTTATATTTGGAACAACTGCTGGAGAAATTATTGGAGAAAAAGTAAACGACAATTCGATCGTTGCTACCCTTATTCAATTCGATAAAGCTCATTTTGAAGTTAAAACCGCAAATATTCTCGATTACGATAAAGATGGCGAAGCGCTAGGATTTGAACTGGCAAGCCAATTCAATAAAGAGAATTTAAAACATTTATTTATAATTTCTGAAGGTAGCTTTGTAAACGGGAGTGCTTTAATAAAAGGCGTTGAAAAATTCACAAAACAAGAAATTATATTAACTGGTGGCCTATGTGGAGATGGTTCCAGATTTGAAAAAACAATGGTATCCTACCAACAAAATCCTAAAGAAGGCGAAATTGTAATGGTTGGCCTGTTTGGTGAAACACTAGAAGTTAGTTATGCCAGTTATGGAGGGTGGATTCCATTTGGACCAGAGCGTCTAATTACAAAATCAAAAAATAACATTTTAATGGAACTTGATGATCTACCGGCTTTAGATCTTTACTCTAAATACCTGGGAACAAAAGCGAGCAAGCTACCAGAGGCCGCTTTATTATATCCATTAAATGTAAAAGAGAAAGACGATAACTTCAGCTTAGTACGTACCATTTTAAATATAGATAAAGATAACAAAAGCATGATTTTGGCTGGTGATATTCCAGAAGGAGCTCATGCACAATTAATGATGGCCACCGTAGATGGTATTGCTGAAGGAGCTGCAAAAGCCGCCGCAGATGCAATGAAAAATCGTTCAAAAAAACCCCAATTAGCGTTATTGGTGAGTTGCATTGGACGAAAAATCGTAATGGATCAACGCGTTGAAGAAGAAATTGAAGAAGTTTCTGAAATTTTAGGCCATAATGTTCCTGTAGCTGGATTCTATTCTTACGGAGAAATTGCTCCATTCTCAACAAGCACAGCCTGTAATCTTCATAATCAAACCATGACGTTAACCTTAATCAGCGAATAAAATGAATTCTTTATTAAAACGGCAAATAAGAAAATATTTCCCAGCAGAATTTTTAAACGATGAAAGATTCGAAAATTTTTTTAAGGCCGTAGAAGAATCATATAAAACAAACAACGAGCAATTAAGCATGATTCAACTAGCCATGCGTATAAGCTCCGATGAATTATTTAGCGCCAACCGCAAATTGAAAGCTGAAGCTGAAAGTCAAAAAGAAATTATAGATCGGCTTAAATCTGTGATGAAAACTTTAGACATCAAAAATATAGCCGACAAAAATCAAAATGATGAATATATCAATGTAGCCAACCTTGCTACTTACATCGAGGAACAATCCAAGGAGATCACTAAAATCAATAAAGATCAGGAAATACTTTTAAAGAATTTAGAAAAAAAGAATCAGGTACTATCAGATTATGCGCACATGGTCTCGCACGATTTAAAATCTCCTTTAAGAAGTATTAATAGCCTAGTTACCTGGATGAAGCAGGATTATGCTGATAAAATTGATGAAAACGGAGCAAAAAACCTCGACATAATTTTACAAAGCGTAGAAAAAATGGATGCGCTAATTTCCGGTATTTTAAATTATTCGACTATAGATCAAGAAGATTTAGAGTATTATAAAGTAGACACCAATCATCTGGTTAATGAAATAAAACAAATTATTTATTGTCCAAAAAATGTCAAAATTGAAATTTTAAATGAACTTCCCGTAGTTAAAGGAGATAAATTTCGATTGCAACAGCTCTTTCAAAATCTAATTCAAAATGCTGTTAAAAGTATTGATAAACCTGAAGGATTGGTTAAAATTGCAGTTAAAGAAAATAGTAATTTCTTTAAATATTCGATAGAAGACAACGGAAAAGGCATTAAAAAGGATCATTTCTACAAGATTTTTCAGATATTTGAAAAAATTGATAACGATTTTTCTTCAACAGGAATTGGTTTATCCATCGTAAAAAAGATCATTGATTTTTACGGAGGAAAAATTTGGTTGGAAAGCGAATTATCAAAAGGCACCATATTCTACTTTACATTACCTAAATAAAATTATTATGGAAGAGAAACCTAACTACTCTTACATTAGCCAATTATCTGGTGGCGACAAAGCTTTTGAAGAGCAGTTGCTGGATGTCGTTCGATTAGAACTTCCGCAGGAAATTGAAAACTACAAGAAACATTTAGAAGGCAAAATTTTTAACCGTGCTGCAGATGATGTTCATAAGATTAAACATAAAATTAGTATTTTAGGCTTAGAAAAAAGTTATCAGGTTGCTATTGATCATGAAGACCGTCTTAGGGAAGAAACTTTAGATAAAGTTTTGTACCTAAAATTTGAAGAGATTTTAGAAGCTATGATGACGTTTATTAAAAAAGGCTAAAATAAATACTATGCAATGTATTATTGTAGATGATGAAACAGCAGCGAGAGTAATTTTAAAAAGATTAGGTGCTAATAATAAAAACTTAGAGATCCAAGCCGATTTTTCTAATGCAATTTCGGCTATCAAGCATTTAAACCATAATGAGGTCGATTTAATTTTTCTGGATATTCACATGCCAGATTTTAATGGGTTCGATTTTATTCAAACTATAAAAAATCCTCCAAAAATAATACTCTCTACATCAGATCGAAATTTCGCCATAGAAGCATTCGAATACGATTGTATAGTAGATTATTTAGTTAAACCAATTACACAAGAGCGGTTTGACAAGGCGGTAAAAAAAGCTTTAAGTTTTACTACTTCCACTACCCTAACAGATGCGGTAGATGGCAATCCTAAAGAATCAGGAAATGATCTTTATGTAAATATCGATCGCAGATTGATAAAAATCGATATTCCCAGTATTTATTTAATAGAAGCCAGAGGAGATTACATTTTAGTTAAAACTTCTGGTAAAAATTATACGGTACACTCTACCATGAAGAAAATCGAAGAAAAATTGCCAGAAAATCTGTTTTTAAAAATTCACAGATCCTTCATTATAAACGTCGATAAAATTATCGATATCGAAGATAATAGCGTTTTAATTGAAAAAGACGTAATTCCCGTGAGTCGTTCTAATAGACCAGAATTAATGAAACGGCTTAATCTTCTATAATTAAAAGTTCCATATCAACTAAACGAAACTTTTTTACCATCCGTCTACACTTTAAAATTCTTCATCGATTAACCAAAAATTCAGCTCTAAACCTAACGTATATTTGTGGTGTAGTTAAGTGATAAGCTTATCAGTTCTCTACCAGTTGTTTGAAATACGTTTTGTTTTTGAGTTTTAATTTCAAAGTCAGTTTTTTCATTTTGCCCTACACAAAAATTAAAAACTGACTTCTGAAAAAGGTTTTGGAATCAGCCTGGAGATTAATCTCTGGTACGATAAATGAAGAATAGAATTGTGTGGCTGAGACAAAACCTTTATGATTAGTAAAGAATATCTAATAATAATTGTATTACTATAATTCTAAAGTAAAGCGATAAAAGTTATTAAGAGATTATGAATTAGTTGGATTATAAGATTGGTTAGTTAGTTGGTTAGGTTAGATTGAAAATGCCGGGAGTGGTTACCCGGCATTTTCTTATTTATTTAATACGTACAATCAATAATTAAAAATAATGCTTTGAAATTCCGCCCATTTCTTTCAAAAATTCATTTTTTTCTTCTTGGCTAAAATTTAAACAGCGTGAAATTTGAGGGTTTGAAATTATTATCCTATAAATATATTCGGAAAGTAAAACAATTACATCTCGATGTGTACCGTTTAAAGTAGTAGGACTCACCATAATTGAATTTGATTTATTGTTTATCTTTATTCTGGTAAAAGGATTAAAATGTAATTTTACTTTAATTTGCTTATCGTTTTCTAGCAATTTTTTAAATATCCCAAAATAGCAACCGCGATTATTTTCTATCAGATATTTTCTAAGTTCTGAGATATAGAACGGACTCTCAATGATTTCATTCGCTCGATTTACTATAGCTTCTAATTTTGAATGATTTCCAGAATAATGTAGTTTCATAAGGTATTGTTGTGGTGATCATAAAGCAATACCAACAAAATGATTGGGTATTAGAAGCAAAATTAATATGAGTAAATCGATTTAACAAGTAGTCCAATAGATTTACTTACAGCGTTTATTGAAGAGAATGAATTATAAAATGAACTAATTTACTTTCAAAAAGTTCATCAATGCTTTTTCAGAAATTATCTCAGTGCCAGCAAATGTTGCTTTCTCAACTTTTGCTTTCCCAGCTTCGCTACCGCAAACTAAATAATTGGTTAATCCAGAAAACGATCCGGTTACGCGCCCCCCATTCTGGATAATAATTTTCTGAATTTCCGTTCGCGAAAAATTCTGAAAATTTCCGGTAATTACAAATCGTAAACCTGAAAAAACGTCACTAGAACTAGCCATGGCTTTACGTCTAATTTGTACATTTTGCCCTTGCTTTTCAGCAATCCAATCTAAATAACTGGACGGAAAATCTACGCCATGCTCTTCTTGCAATTGCAACTCTTCTTCTATCCGATTCAGTTTTAAAAATAGTTCTCCACAAACAAAAGCATCTTCCAAAGCATTGTGATGACGATACTGCGGTACTTCAAAAAATCTCGCAAGCGCACTAAGCTTGTAGCTTGTCAGATTGATAAGTTTACGTGCCCGCTGCAAGGTGCAAAAACTGCTATATACGGGAAGCTCCAAACCGTAGCGCTCTAGAGAATAAAGCAATACAGAATTATCGAATTTCGCATTATGCGCCACCAAAGTTTTCCCTTCAATAAAAGGAATCATCTCTTCCCATAACTCAGCAAAATTCTTTTCGTATTGCACGTCTTCATACGTAATTCCATGAATTTGTACCGCGAATGGATTAAAATAGGCGACTTCAGGATTTATTAATTCATAAAATTCGCGATATTTTTTCCCATTTTTATATTCTACCATTCCCAACGAGCAGGGATTTTTCCCGCTCGCGGTTTCAAAATCAAACGCCACAAAATCCTCTATCATTCAATCATCTTAAAAAATTCTTCTTCACTAATCATGTTGATGCCTTCTTTTTCAGCTTTCACCTTTTTACTCGGCCCCATTTTTTCACCAACAATTAAATAATCAGTGCTTTTTGAAAGTGCGCTTAAATTTTTACCGCCATTTTCTTCGATATGCTTTTTAAGCTCATTTCTAGAAATAGAAAAGGTTCCGGAAACAACGAAACTCAGTCCCTCCAATTTATTCGAAGCAGTTTCTTTTTCTTCCATTTCAAACTGCAAACCTTTTTCACGTAAACGATTTACAATCTTCAAGTTTTCTTCATCAGTAAAAAACTCGGTTATACTTGCCGCCACACGCTCACCAACATCTCGAAGTTCGATAAGTTCTTCTACACTTGCTTCCATTAGTTTATCAATATTCCCAAAATGCTCGGCTATTTTTCTAGCACTTACTTCACCAATATCTCGAATTCCCAAAGCAAATAACACTTTATCAAACGTCCGCTTTTTAGATTCTTCTACGGAATTTAATATATTTTCTGTGGTTTTCTTTTGAATACTAATTCGGCTTCGATCTGAAATTTTAGTGATAAAATCATCGAATTTAGGGTAATCCTGAAAGCTTTCATTCCGAAGTAACTCATCAATATAATCGGCATTTTTAAGTGCTTCTTTAGCCGGCCGGTTTTCCTGATGATCTGGAAACTTAAGATCGATCAATAAATTCACCGAAACACAATCTTCCATCGAAGTATATGCTGAAACATCTACACGTTGCATGGCCGAATTCAATTCATTTAAAAATCGCTTAAATTTCTTTTCATCAACAGCTTCAACTTCAGCAATATTCAAACTGAAAAGTTCCTCTAATTGTACAATTTCAGCTCCTATTTTTTCTGAATCTGCTCGGGTAATACTTCCCCAACCCTGACTCAACGCATAAATCGCCTGATCTAGTTTTACCTGAAGTTCGCCTTCTTTTTTAATTCCGGCTTCTTCGTTATCTAACCAACGTTCTTGCCCAATAATATCATCGTACGTAAGAAAATAAAAATCGGAGTAATTATTTATAATTTCATTATAATATAGAATTTCGATTGTGCCTTTTCCCAAACCATCGATATCCATGGCTTTTCTGGACACAAAATGTTCCATTCGGCCAATAATTTGCGGTGGGCAGCCCACGTAATTTGGGCAAAAATGTTGTGCTTCGCCTTCTTTACGTTGCAATTCGGTTCCACATTCCGGACAGTGAGTGGCATATTTTGTAGGTTCAGAATCTGGATCGCGTTGCTTAAAATCGACTCCAACAATTTTCGGAATAATTTCTCCTCCTTTCTCTACAAAAACCTTATCACCTTCACGAATATCAAGCTTTTCAATTTGATCAGCATTATGCAAAGACGCTCGTTTTACAATAGTTCCCGCCAATTGCACAGGTTCTAAATTCGCTACCGGAGTAATCGCTCCTGTTCGGCCAACCTGGTAAGTGATCTTATTCAGCTTAGTAGTTTCCTGCTCGGCTTTAAATTTATAAGCCATTGCCCAACGTGGCGATTTTGAAGTATTACCAAGTTCTTCCTGCTGACTAAAATCGTTCACTTTTACCACCACTCCATCGGTCTCATACGGTAAATCATGGCGATGAATATCCCAATAATTGATGTATTCTAAAACCTCGTCGATATTATTTTTCAGTTCACTTTCTGCCGGAACTTTAAAGCCCCAATCACGTGCTTTTTCTAAACTTTCAAACTGCGATGAAATGGGAAGGTTTTCGCCTGCAATATTGTACAGCAAACAATCTAAAGGGCGCTTAGAAACCTCAGCGCTGTTCTGCAATTTCAAACTTCCAGAAGCCGTATTACGCGGATTCGCATAGGGTTCTTCTCCATTTTCTACACGTTCTGCATTTAGCTTTGCAAAACCTTCAAATGGTAATACGATCTCTCCACGAATATGGAATTTATCAGGATAATCACCTCGCAACTTCAAAGGAACAGATCTAATGGTTTTTACGTTATTCGTTACATCATCTCCCTGAAAACCATCCCCACGAGTAACTGCTTTTACCAATTCGCCATTCTCATAAGTAAGACTCATTGAGGCTCCATCGTACTTTAGCTCACATGTATATTTTATATCGCCATCTACTAATTTACGAATACGAGTTTCCCAATCTTGTAACTCTTCTTTTGAATAGGAATTAGAAAGCGAATACATTCGGTATTCGTGAACCGTTGTTGCAAAATTTTTAGTTACCGCACCACCTACACGTTGTGTTGGAGAATTCGGATCGTCAAATTCGGGATGTTGGTCTTCTAATTCCTGAAGCTCCTTAAGCTTCATATCAAAATCATAATCACTGATTTCAGGATTATCCAAAACGTAATATTGGTAATTATGATGTTGTAATTCTTTCCGAAGTGTATTTATTTTATTTTCGATATCCATTTATACTAAAATTAAGAGGCTCATTGTGCAATAAAAATTAATATAAGAGCAAGTATTGCCGGTAAAGCCTGTACAAAGAATATTTTCTTTGCAGCAGTTAATGCTGCGTAAATTCCGGCTACTGCGATACACAAAAGAAAAAAGATAGAAATATTTTGTTGCCAATAGCTATTCTCTATAAAAAAAGTCCATCCCAAACCTGCCGCCAAAAAACCATTATATAAACCTTGATTAGCTGCTAACCCCTTTGTTTTTGGAAAAAGATCTGTGGGTAAGGATTTAAAAGTTTTTTTACCGACGGTTTCCCAGGCAAACATTTCAAACCAAAAGATATAAAGGTGTTCAATAACTATAATAGCCTTTAAAATAACTAGTACCAACCCCATACTTCCCTATTTATAATTATACTTCTTTAGATATAAAACTAAATGCCTTACCTTGATGTTTAAATTTAATTTTAAAATCGGCTTCAAAAGCAGTTTGATTGGTAGGAAACCATTCCTTTTTATTTTTATCGATGCATATTAGCAAACCTTTATCATCACCTATGGCACAAAATCGTTCTAAATTTCCGTCAAAAATAGCTAAATTGAAATGATCATGTAAATAGTTATAAAAAGGTTCTATAATTTCAACAGCCAAACCAACTTCAGCAACTCCTAGTATAGAATTTACACTGAAAGTATTTTTTTCTGAAGGATATAGATGACTTCGCGAAATGAATTCTAAAATATTATCATCGGCATCTTTAAAATAAACCGATTTTGCATTCCAGTTCTTAAAATCAATTATTTCTTCCGTACCATCTTTTTCAATATTCACTCGCTTTTTTAACCATTCTAAAGCTAACTTTTCCTGATTAGCCGGAATATGAAATGCAATATGGTTTAATTTTGCTTCCTTTTTATACTGAAAGCAAACTTCGGTAAAACCTATTTTTATAGTAAAGCTATCTTCTACATTTTCAGCCAAAGAAAAACCTAATACATCACGATAAAATTGTGCCTGCTTTTGAAGTTGCGACGTATAAAGTTGCAAATATTCAATCTTCATTTAGGTCTGACTTTTAGTAATCCATTTTGGAGTTGGCAACGGTTTAAAAAACCTCATTTTTTCATATAATTCTTCGATAGTTTCGGCAATTATAAGCAAATCGAAGTTCTCTTTTTTTAGCAGACCTTTATCTACCATCTTGCGAAGCATGTTAATTAGATCATCGTAAAAACCATTGACATTCAGCAATCCAATAGGTTTTTGATGCAAGCCCAATTGCGCCCAGGTGATGATTTCAAAAAGCTCCTCGAAAGTTCCAAAGCCTCCCGGAAGCGCAATAAATCCGTCACTTAAGCGATGCATTGTAAGTTTGCGCTCGTGCATATCCTGTGTGGTGATCAATTCATCCAAATTGGTATGCACTACTTCTTTGATCTTAAGAAATTCTGGGATCACGCCAGTCACTTTCCCCCCATTTTCCTGAACTCCCGCTGCAACATGCCCCATCAGTCCGCGTTTACTACCGCCGTAGATCAAACGAATGTCGTTTTTGGCCAAAAATGAGCCCATTTTTTTTGAGGTTTCTATAATTTCTGAATCGTTTCCATCGCTGCTCGCACAGAAAACGGCAACGCTTTTTAAAGAATTTTGCACAGTCTTTTCTTCCAAAATAGCAGATTTTTTTAGTGTTTTTGGGCTTTTAGCATTCTAAAATTACCATACATATCTTTGCGAAGTTCAGTTTTAAAACCATGATCTTTAACCATTGTTTCTGTTTCTTCGCCCAGGTATTGGTTAATTTCAAAAAACAACAAACCATTTTTGGTAAGCCCTTCTTTTGCTAATTTCGTGATTTTCTTATAGAAAAGTAAAGGTTTTTCGTCTTTTACATAAAGTGCAGTTTCCGGCTCATACTGCAATACATTTTGCTGCATTTCGGCTTTTTCTAATTCCCGAACATACGGCGGATTTGAAACGATAATATCAAATTGCTGCGGAAGTTTTTCTGCGGAAAGAATATCCTGCTGAATAAAGTCTACTGAAACTTCATTTTGTTCCGCATTAATCTTAGCGATTTTTAAAGCTTCTTCTGAAATATCTATTGCTGAAATTTGAGCTTTTGGCAGGTGTTTTTTTAAACTAATCGGGATACAACCACTCCCCGTTCCTATATCTAAAATTTGCAAATTTTGGATCTGCTGAAGTGAAACCTCATCTAAAATCCATTGTACCAATTCTTCAGTTTCCGGCCGCGGAATTAAAACGCCGGGTGCGACTTTAAAATTCAGACTAAAAAATTCAGTTTCTCCAATAATATATTGAATAGGTTCAAACACATTAAGTTTCTCTAATGCACCTTGAAATTGGCCAACTTCAGCATCGCTTATTTCCTTATTTGGTTCTAAAGCCATTTGCAATCTGCTCCTCTTTAAAATATGCTCTGCCAACAAATTAAAAAAAGACAGAATTTCCTCTTTTGGATATTTGCCGCCAAGATCTTCTAAGAATTGATTTTTGAGTTGCGTGGTGGTCATTGTTTTAATTTACTTGACGGTTTAGAGATTTCATTCAGCATTCAGCTATTCTTTATTTCATCAATTCAAATTCAGAGTAAAAAAATTAAATAAAATCACGAATATCATATTGCATCCTGACTCTTGGTTCCTAACCTTATTCAAAATTCAGCATTAAAAATAAGAGTGCTACTATCTAAATTCTAACAGCGAAGCGATCTAATCTAATTTCTAATTACAGATCCTTTATCATCCAAACCGTACAATTATAATGGCCTGTATTTCCAAGGGGTTTATCTAATTCTTCAAAACCGGTTTTCTTATACAATTTACAGGCATCTTTCATGTATGGCAAAGTCTCGATATAGCATTTTTTGTAATCCTGATTTTTCGCGAATTTCAAACAAGTATCCATCATTTGGGTGCCAAGACCTTTTCCGCGAGCTTCAGGTAAAAAATACATTTTTTGCAATTCACAAATCTCGGTTTCAAATTCTGGTAACGGCCCAATACCACAACAGCCAATAATTTTGCTGTCTTCTTCAATCACAAAATATGCTTTTCGATCTGCTTTATATTCCGCAGTCATATCGTCCAAAGCTTTATCTTCGTAAGCAGTTCCTACTTTTGGAACTCCCATTTCAACCAAAACATCCTGGATAACTTTTTTAACCTGCTGATTGTCTTGCTGCTGAATTTCCCTAATTTTAAGCCTACTCATTCTTACTAATTAATCCTATTTTTGTGGCTGTGAATATACAGGAAAAATATATAAAACGTTGTTTGCAACTCGCCCAAAACGGCTTGGGAAGTACCTATCCAAATCCCATGGTTGGCAGCGTTATTGTTTACAAAGACAAGATCATTGGCGAAGGATGGCATCAAAAAGCTGGGGAAGCTCATGCCGAGGTTAACGCGGTAAATTCAGTTAAAGATCCAGAGCTTTTAAAGAAATCGACCATTTATGTAAGCTTAGAACCTTGCAGCCATTTTGGAAAAACGCCGCCTTGCAGCGATCTTATTATAGCCAAAGGAATTAAAAAAGTGGTAGTAGCCACGGTAGATCCTTTTGCTGAAGTTGCCGGGCGAGGAATTAAAAAACTGATGGAAGCTGGTTGCGATGTAACAGTTGGTGTTTTAGAAAAAGAAGCACAAAATCTTAACAAGCGATTCTTTACTTTCCATAACAAAAAGCGCCCTTATATTATATTGAAATGGGCGCAAAGTGAAGATGGATTTATCGCTCCGTATAAGCGTGAAGATCGTGCTCCCGTTTGGATTAGCAACCGCTATTCTAAACAATTAGTGCATAAATGGCGGGCTGAAGAACAATCGATCTTAGTGGGAACCAAAACCGCCATCGACGACAATCCAAAACTGAATACGAGATTACACGCGGGAAACAATCCCGTACGGGTAGTGATCGATAGATCTGGAAAAATCCCAGCAGATTCGGATCTTTTCGACGGAAGTATTAAAACCATTGTTATTACTGAAAGTATTCCAGAAAAAGACGCTAAGAACATCGAATATCGTCAAGCTGATTTTAACCAAAATTTACCGCAGCAAATTGGAAAGATATTATTTCAGGAAAATTTACAATCGGTTATTATTGAAGGCGGCTTGCAAACACTTCAGAGTTTTATTGATGCTGAATTATGGGATGAAGCTCGAGTTTTCACCGGAAATATTCAGCTTAAAAAAGGAATTTCAGCTCCTAAATTTCAGGGAAAATTAATTTCCGAAGAATACATAGAAGACAATATATTAAAGACCTATTTAAATGATTAAAACCATAATTTTCGATTTTGGTGATATTTTTATCAATCTTGATAAATCGGCTACACCGGCGCAATTAGAAAAATTCGGCATTGAAAATTTACCAGAATCGATCGTTGCGACGAACCAGGAATATGAAAAAGGTCTAATTTCTTCAGAAGATTTTTTCAACAGCTATAAAAAGCAGTTCAGCACGGTCGAAAAAGAGCAATTTCTTGATGCTTGGAATGCGATTTTAGTAGATTTTCCTAAATATCGATTAGAGTTTATAAAAAAATTAGCTTCAGAAAATAATTATCAACTTATACTTTTAAGCAACACTAATGAAATTCATATTGATTGGGTAAAAGAAAATGTAGCTTTTTTTGAAGAATTTCAGCAATGCTTTGATGCTTTTTATTTGTCTTACGAAATCAATTTTAGAAAACCAGACGCCGGTATTTACGAATATGTGCTTAAGCAGCATGATTTAAAGCCAGAAGAATGCCTTTTTATAGACGATACTAAAGAGAATACCGACGCTGCCGCTGCTTTAGGAATCAATGTTTGGAATCTGGAACCTACTCGAGAAGATGTGATTGATCTATTTACCACCAAGAAAGAATTATTCTCTTAAAGGCGATTTTCGTTTAAATTCCTTAGTTTACTAAAATGAAGGACACCTACAAAACTATCACTAAAGCGTCTGAAGAAGTTTTATTTAAAGACCGAAATTCGAAGTTTTTTGGCTATGCTTTTCCTATTAAAAATGAAGAGGAAGCCAATCTTCACCTTGAAGAATTAAAATCGAAACATCATAAAGCGCGGCACTGGTGTTATGCCTGGCAAACCGGTAAAGAAGAACAGGATATTTATTATCGCGCTAACGACGACGGTGAACCATCCAACTCGGCCGGAATGCCTATTTACGGACAAATCCAATCTTTTGAAGTTACTAATATTCTTATTGTCGTTGTTCGCTATTTTGGCGGTGTAAAATTAGGTGTGGGCGGACTCATAAACGCATATAAAACCGCTGCACAAATGGCGCTGGAAAATTCAAATATTGTAAAGCGCACCATCGATGAGGTTTTTGAAGTTCATTTTGATTATCCTGAAATGAATATCGTAATGCGATTAATCAAAGAAAATAACCTGAATATTCTAGAACAAAAGCTTGAGTTAGACTGCAAGATCTATTTATCGGTAAGGAAAAAAGAAGCCGAGGCGATTTTCGATAAATTTGATACCACTTATAAGGTAGAAATAAAAAGAATGGAGAGTTAACAAATTTAGTCGGCAGTCGCGATAAGCAATTAGCAATTAGCAATTAGCAATTAGCAATTAGCAAAATAAGCTATTCCTTTTTCATCAATCCAAATTCAGAATAAAAAAATCTTTACTTAAATAGTCAACATCATCTTGCGTCCTAATTCTTGGTTCCATTCTCATTCAACATGTAGAAGTCAAAATAAAAAGTCTATTCTCTATTTTCTAAAATCTAGAGTCTAAAATCTAAAGCAATTCGATCTAAATTCTATCGCTTAAAGTTTTTCCAAAACATATTCTGGGCATCGAATTGGGCGCCTCGTTTTTGCATCCATAAAAACCAAAATTGTACTTGCAGTTGTTAACAACTCATCCTCTTGATTGTATATTTTATAGTCGAAAATTATCTTGACATCGGGCGTCTTTCTTAGGCTTGTATAGATCTTCAAATTATCATCAAAGAAAGCCGATTTGATAAACTTAAAATTCATTTCATAAACAGGCAGCATTATACCATTTTTTTCCATACTTTTATAGGAAATACCAATTTTTTCAAGCCACTCAATTCGCGCAATTTCCAGATACTGAGCGTAGTTACCGTGATGCACTACCCCCATTTGGTCTGTCTCTGCATATCGTACTTTAAGTATGGATACATGTTCTGTCATTGCTGAATTTTAAGCTTTAAATTGAAAATAAATTTTGTGATTTGATCCTTTATAAGTATGCGTAAAATATTCTAAAAATTCAATACCCAATCGGTTTTTTTTTTACATTTTTTGTTCACATATTTGTCCTCCTTAAATTTGAAAGGAATACTCTTATCAGGAGATAATTCGAAAGATCTAATAACCTATAATAACGTCACACGAAGCATGTCGAAAACTGCGCAATCAGTTTGGAATAGCTGTCTAGCTTTTATTAAAGATAACATCTCGCCACAGGCCTACAAAACCTGGTTCGAGCCAATTCAAGCAGTAAAACTTACAGATTGTGCTCTAAGCATACAGGTACCATCTAAGTTTTTTTATGAATGGTTGGAAGAGCATTATGTTAAGCTTTTAAAAGTTTCTTTGACTAGAGAGCTAGGAGAAAAAGCCAAATTAGTGTACGTTATCAAGATGGAAAACACCTACGGTAACAAGTTGCCTTTTACCGAGAAAATTCCTAGTACACAACGATCAAATATGTCTTCACAGGAAGTTGATGTTCCCGTGAAAAATAAAAATCCAGAACTTAAAAATCCATTTGTAATACCGGGGATTAGAAATGTAAAAATTGAATCACAACTAAACCCTAGTTACAATTTTGAAAACTTTTTAGAAGGAGATTCTAACAGGTTAGCAAGATCTGCTGGTTTAGCAGTGGCAAATAAACCGGGAGGAACATCTTTTAATCCGCTTCTTATTTTTGGAGGTGTTGGTTTAGGAAAAACACACTTAGCACACGCTATTGGTGTAGAAATAAAAGACAAATATCCAGAAAAAACGGTGCTTTATATTTCTGCGGAAAAATTTACACAACAATATATTGAATCGGTTAAAAAGAATAACAGAAACGATTTTATCCATTTCTACCAGATTATAGATGTCTTAATTGTAGATGATATACAGTTATTATCTGGGAAAGCAGGAACTCAGGATGTATTTTTCCACATTTTTAATCACTTGCATCAAAACGGAAAACAGGTAATTCTTACCAGTGATAAGGCTCCAGTAGATATGCAGGATATCGAGCAACGCTTGCTTTCTCGATTTAAATGGGGACTATCCGCTGAATTGCAACATCCAGATTTTGAAACTCGTGTCTCAATTATAAAAAATAAACTCTATCGTGACGGTGTAGAGATGCCCGAAGAAATAGTTGAATTTTTAGCTAATAACATTAAAGCTAATATTCGGGAATTAGAAGGTGCGATTATTTCGCTAATCGCTCATTCTTCGTTCAACAAAAAAGATGTTACTATAGAGCTTGCTAAAAAGATTGTTGACAATTACGTTAAAAACACCAAGCGAGAAGTAAGTATCGATTATATCCAAAAAGTGGTAAGTGATTACTTCCAGATGGATGTTGAAACACTACAATCTAAGACAAGAAAAAGACATATTGTACAGGCCAGACAATTAGCAATGTTCTTTGCTAAGAAATTTACCAAAGCCTCACTTGCAAGTATTGGTTCACAAATTGGAAGTCGCGATCACGCAACAGTACTGCATGCTTGCAAAACGGTAGATAATCTATCGACAACAGATAAGCAGTTCAAAAAATTTGTAGAAGATCTCAATAAAAAATTAACGATTTAGAATAATAAAGAGCTCTTTTTAAGGGCTCTTTTGCATTATAATATCTTCTGAAATATGGAAAAGAAAAGAATCTTAATGGTTTGCCTGGGTAATATTTGCAGATCACCACTTGCTGAAGGGCTTCTAAAATCTAAGGTAAATCCTGAAGAAATTTATGTAGATTCTGCGGGAACAGGAAATTATCATATAGGTGATCTTCCCGATCGTAGATCGATTGCAACGGCAAAACAACACAATCTTGATATTACCGACCAACGAGGACGACAATTGAGTACTGAAGATTTAAACTCTTTCGATCATATCTTTGTGATGGATAACTCTAATTATCGCGATTCTATTGCGCTAGCAAAGACTGAAGATCAGAAAGAAAAAATAAAGCTCATTTTAAATGAAATCTTCCCGGGAGAAAATGTAGATGTTCCCGATCCTTATTTTGGTGGTGACCAGGGTTTCGAAAATGTGTATCAAATGCTTGACGAGGCGACAACTAACATCGTAGAAAAATTAAATAACGGAACATATTAATGGCTTCAAACTTTTCATTTTCCGGCAAATTATACTTAATCCCGACAACTTTGGGAGAATCCAATCCTATTGAAGTGCTTCCGCTTACCGTAAAAAAGCATGTTGAAAGAATTGATCATTACATCGCTGAAAATGAAAAAACAGCTAGAAGAGCTATCAAAAAATTAGTTCCGCAGAAAAAACAACAAATTTTAAAGTTTAAGACTTTAAATAAATTTACTGATGTTACTGAAATCCCTAACTTTCTTGATGCCTGTAAAAAAGGTTTCGATATGGGATTAATTAGCGAAGCCGGAGTTCCCGGGGTTGCCGATCCCGGTGCTGAAATTGTAAAACTAGCACATCAAAATGGTATTCAGGTTGTTCCGCTTGTAGGGCCTTCTTCTATTTTATTAGCAATGATGGGAAGCGGAATGAACGGACAATCGTTTAGTTTCAATGGTTACTTACCTATCGATAAAAAAGAAAAGAAGCAGGAATTAAAGAATCTTGAGCGTATTTCTTCTGAAAAGAATATGGCGCAACTTTTTATTGAAACTCCCTATAGAAATAACAAACTTTTAGAAGATCTTATCCAGACTCTTCATCCTTCTACTCGCCTCTGCGTTGCTTGTGATCTTACTTTACCTACAGAATCTATAGTTACGCTTTCTATAAACGAGTGGAAACAAAAAAAGGTAGACCTTCATAAAAGACCTACCATTTTTGTTATTCAAAAAGATTAAATCCTTTTAAACTATATTTCAGATAATTTTGAAAAATCAACTCTAGGATTTTTCACTGGTTCAATAAACGAGGTGTCGTAACCGGCAAAACGCTTCATGTAATATTTAATGCTTGTACCAAATGCATCATTAAACATTTGAGCACCATAACTTCTTAAATATTTTTTCACACTACCGGGACCAGCTAAATGTGCAGCTGCCAGAATACCAGATTCTGTAACCTCTACCCCATTAATAGTTTTTCCTGAAAAACGCTTAATATCACGAATCAGGATCCATTTGTTACGAGAAGCATTGGTATAAAATGTTGCTTCTTGAAGTTCTGGACGCTCCAAAAACTCCTGAGTATTATAAACGCCTAATAGATTTAAGGTTCCTTTACCAAACTGGTATTTCCCCATGTATCCATATTCGTTAATACTGCTGTAATCTCCTCTCGACTCTTTAAAGCCAATAGCTTCTTTAAAACCCGTGTAAGACTTCCCTAATTTAGGGAGTGCCTTAGCCGGCGCCTTAGAAGCTTTTAACGGTAATGCATCTACAGATACCGTATAATTTAATTCAAGATGAGGAGTAGTAAAACCTTCTATCTCTAGATCGGCTGCTTTCTTTGTGCTGAAACTAAAAAATAATGATCCTGCAACAACGGGCAACCAGGAAAGCTTAACAATTTTCTTACTCATTCCAATTTGTTTCTGAAGAGTTTTTATAAATCAAATATTATCTCTATATTTATAAACTTGACTTCTCTTCAAATTTGCGAGTGCAAATGTACAACAAATATTAATAATCTGAACTACAAGCTGTTAAACCTTTTTTAAAGCTATGCCCTGACTTAACATCGCACTAAGATTCAGGCTTCCATAACGTTAGACTTTCCTTAAATTCAGAAAAAATTATCTTTTTATTCCTTTTTTATTAATCCAGCGAACATATTCTTGCTTATTGCGGTTATGCTGAGCAAGGGTTTTAGCGAATTTATGATAGCCAAAATTTTCTACGTTGGCAACAAAATAGAAGTATTCATGATCTTCGTAATTTAATACGGCATCGATAGAAGAAATATCGGGCATTGCTATGGGACCAGGTGGGATTTCACGATACTTATAGGTATTATACGGAGAATCCAACTCTAGATCCTTATATAAAACTCTTTTTATGATGGTATCAAAATTTTGTGTTTTCTGTTTAATCGCGTAAATCACTGTAGGATCAGCATCAAGCTTCCAGCCGCTTTTATAACGATTCATATAAACACCAGCTACTTTTGGGCGTTCATCTACTTTCGCAGTTTCTTTCTGAACGATAGAGGCAATTGTAATTACCTGTCCCGGTGTTAAACCTATTTCTTCAGCTTTTTGCAATCGGCTTTGTGACCAAAAACGATCGTATTCAGTTTTCATTCGCGCTCGAAATTCTTCAGCAGAAGTATTCCAGAAGAATTCATATTTATTCGGAATATACATTCCCAAAGCTGTAGCTTCATCCAAATTATTTTCAGCAAGAAATTCCTCATCGCGCATTGCTTCTAACAAACTTAAGCTATCAGCTTCAATTTGACTAGAAATTCGACCGGCAAGATCTTCCACTCGTTCCTGGTTATTAAAACTTATATTAATAGGAACATTGGTACTTCGCAGCGTATTTACAATCTCATTATTATTCATCCCTTTTTTCAGAATAAATCGTCCTGCTTTTATATTGCCGGGATACTGCTTTTTTTCAGCAACAATATTAAAACTACTAAGGTCTTTAACCAATGGGCGAAGACTATCTAAAACAGTTCTATAATCAGCATTTGTAGGAATTAAAACAATTTCTTTTTCTGAAGCGAATTTGGTGTTTTCTCCTAAAATGCTTTCGTAGATATAATAACTAAATATACCTACTCCAACAAGTCCTAAAATCGCTATGGCTACTAAAATCTTTTTAATGTACATTCTTATTTATTAGTTGATATAAATATTCGTCTTTAAAACGTCCATCTATAAACGTCCATTCTTTCTTTAAACCGGCTTGTGTAAATCCGCAATTTTCAAATAACCGCAAACTTCGCTCATTATCTGCAGTGATATTGGCATAAACCTGATGTAAACCCAAATGTTTGAAACAGTATTTACACACTAAAGACAAACTCTCTGCCCCAAATCCTTTTTGACGCTCTTCGGGCTTTGCTATTAAAATACCAATTGCTGCTCTACGATCGCGAGGTTCGAAATCGAAAATATCAATTAAACCAATGGGGTGTTTTTTTAAATTACAGATTACTAAACGTAATTGTTTGACTTCGTAAATATCTAAATGAGAATTTTCCAGATACTTTTTTAAAATGAATTTTGAGAATGGAGCCTGGGTGGCACTAACTTCCCAAAACTCTTCGTTATTCTCCAAATCGTGAAGAAATTCTAGATCTTCTGGTTCTAAAGCTCTTAAATAGAGTTTTTCTCCTTTTAAGGTTAGCATTCTATCTCTCCTTTAAAAACAAGTTTTGCCGGACCTTTGAGCCAAACATCTGTATAATTTTCTCCATCTGCTTTAAAGCTAACTGAAAGATCTCCACCGGGAACCTTCAATTTTACTTCATTGGCTTTAGTTCTATGGCTATTAAAGGCAGCAATTGCCACGGCGGTTACTCCGGTCCCGCAGGCCAAAGTTTCATCCTCTACGCCACGTTCGTAAGTACGAACTATAAAAGTATCGTCTTGCTCGGTTTTTTCAACAAAATTTACGTTTGTTCCTTTTTCTTTATAATCTGAAGAATATCGAATTGCTGAACCTTCTTCTTTTACATCCATCTCTTTGACGTTTTCAGTAAAAACAATGTGATGAGGAGAACCGGTGTCTAAAAAAGCAATGTTACCCGCTTGATAAATATTGGATACATCTTGCATTTGCAGATTAACAATTCCATCATTTCCGATCGATGCTTTATGAGCTCCATCGATAGCCGTAAAATTTGCTTTCTCTTCAATGATACCCAAAAATTTAGCAAAAGCTACCAGACAGCGACCACCATTACCACACATACTACTTTCATTTCCGTCGGCATTAAAGTAAACCATTTTAAAATCGTCTCCTTCCACCTCGGCATTTTCAAGTAAAATTAATCCATCTGCTCCTATGCCAAATTTACGGTCACAAAGTCTCTCAATCAATTTGGTATCGTTTTTGGATACTAAATTATTGCGATTATCAATCATTACAAAATCGTTACCTGTACCCTGGTATTTGAAAAACTGAAGTCTCATTTTTAGCAGATTTTAACGCCTCAAATATACAATTTTAGAACTGACTTCGGCGTTTTTAACTATTAGTTGACTTACAGGAAAATAGAATTTTTAATAATTATAATTTTAAAGTTGAACAATAAATTTTTCGAAAAAAGATGAAAAAATTAGCAAGTTTACTTATGGTTTCCATCCTGGGTGGAGCATTAACTTTAGGAAGCTACAAGCTGTTTTTTGAAGAAGAAAATGTTTCTTTTTTGAAAAATGAGCAAAGTGCTGCCCAAAATCTAATTAACGCCAATTATAATGCCGAACATACTTATGGCACGAACGTAGATTTTACCGCCGCTGCAGAAAAAACCGTACACGCCGTGGTACATGTTAAGAATGTTGCCGTCTATAATGGCCCTCGCAGTTGGGCAGATATTATGCAAGGTAGAACAGAATCCAGCAAATCCTTACGCGGAACTGGGTCTGGAGTAATTATTACACCAGATGGATATATCGTAACAAATAATCACGTTATCGAAGGCGCCAGCGAATTAGAAGTTACTTTAAATAATAACAAAACCTACAAGGCAAAAGTTATCGGTGCAGATGCTATTTCTGATATCGCTTTAATAAAAGTAGAGCCAGATGAAGATTTGGAATATATTCCTTTTGGAAATTCGAACAACGTAAAAATAGGAGAATGGGTTTTAGCGGTTGGAAATCCATTTAACCTAAAATCTACCGTTACCGCAGGAATTGTTAGTGCTAAATCAAGAAACCTTAACCCTGCTGCAACAGGACAATCTTTTATACAAACAGATGCAGCGATTAATCCAGGGAACAGCGGTGGTGCTTTAGTTAATATTAATGGCGAATTGATAGGTATTAATACTGCTATCACATCCATGACAGGAAGTTATGTTGGCTATGCTTTTGCAGTACCTTCTAACAATGCTAAAAAAATTGTTGATGATATTATGGAATATGGTGATATCCAACAAGGAATATTAGGTATACGTGGAAGCGATTTCAATCGAGTTCCAGAAATGAGTGAAGAATATGGTACTACACAAGGTGTTTTTGTTAGCGAAGTAACTAAAGGTAGTGGCGCAGAAAAAGCAGGTATCCAAACGAAAGATGTTATTAGAAAAATCGACAATATTAAAGTCAACAAATTTTCAGATCTTACCGGTTATATAAATACCAAACGACCTAACGACACGGTTAATGTTACTGTTCTTAGAAATGGCAAAGAGAAAGAAATTGCTGTAAAATTAACCAAGCTTAATGTTGCACAACTACCTATAGGTTTAGAAGTGACCAACGCCTCTAAAGATGAACTTAAATTTTACCAGACAGAAAACGGAGTAAAAATAAGCAAGACGTTAAGTGACCAATATCCTGAAGAAGAATTTGTTGGTGCAATTATTACTGAAATAAATGGCGAAAAAATCTTTAGCATTCGAGATGCGGAAGAAGCTTTTAAAGCTATAGAAAGAGGACAAGGTTTAAGCATGACTTTTATAGATAAAACAGGCCAAAAGCAACGTGTTATCTTTAGATAATCTCTTAATATTAGATATATAAAAAGCTCTCGTAAATTCGAGAGCTTTTTTATTACAAGTATCTCAAAACGACTATTCAAAAAAATAATTATTAATAAATCGATTTTACGACAACAAATAATTAGATCGAATATTGGTTGTGAGTAATTTGGAATCTTCAGACATTTGCCTGCTAAAAAACTTTACTCCAAAAACAATAAAATACTATTTAGAGGGTTAGGTTGATACTAACAAACTAGAAAACTTCATTTAAAAATGAATAAGCTACTAATTACACTATTAATTTTTTCAGGATTTACATTTACAGGAAATGCACAGGATAGTATTTCAAAAACTAATCCCATTCAAAAAGAGTTTCAAGAATTAATCGAATCTTCCAATAATTACCAGGAATATAAGGTTGTAAATTATGATGAGCTAACAAAGCTTCGTGATAATACCAATGCTTACATTCAGGAATTAAAAGATCAAATTACGGTAGATAAAAACACTGCCAATCAACAAGAGGAAGAGATCAATAATCTAGAAGCAGAACTTAAAACAACTCAGCAAGATCTTCAGGAAGTTAGAGAAGAAAAAGACAATATTGTCTTTCTTGGCTTGCCCCTAACTAAAGGCACCTATATGGCGATGATGTGGGGCATTGTAGGGATACTTATTTTAGCTTTACTTTTCTTTATCTATAAATTTAAAAACTCTAATGCGGTTACTAAAGAAGCAAGAAAACGCTTGGATGATACCGAAAGGGATTTTGATGAGTACAAGAAAAAAGCGCTGGAAAAAGAACAAAGACTAGGACGCCTTTTACAAGATGAAAAGAATAAGCAGAATAAAATGAATAGCTAAAATGGGCTATTATTAGCATATTTATAGTCTTAAAATCTAAGTACAATGCGAATTGATATTATTACCGTAGTGCCCGATATTCTTAAAAGTCCATTTGAAGCTTCTATTTTAAAAAGAGCTATAGAAAAAGGACATGTAGAAATTCATTTACATAATCTGCGGGACTACGTAACCGATAACTATAAGCAAATTGATGATTATCAATTTGGCGGAGGTGCCGGTATGGTAATGATGATTGAGCCAATCGACAAATGTATTTCTAAACTGAAAGAGGAAAGAAATTATGATGAAGTTATTTATATGACTCCAGATGGCGAAACCTTAAATCAAAAAATGGCAAATCGCATGTCGATGTTTGAAAATATAATTATTCTTTGCGGTCATTACAAAGGTGTAGACCAGCGAGTGCGTGATCATTTTATTACTAAAGAAATTTCTGTAGGGGATTATGTACTTTCTGGCGGAGAGTTAGGTGCTGCTATTTTGTGTGATGCAATAATTAGATTAATACCTGGTGTTTTAGGCAACGAAACTTCCGCGTTAACAGATTCTTTTCAGGACAATTTATTAGCACCACCCGTTTTCACTAGACCGGCAGAATACAAGGGATGGAAAGTACCAGAAATTTTAACTTCTGGAAACTTCCCAAAAATCGAAGAGTGGCGTGAAAATGAAGCATTTAAGAGAACGAAAAAACTTCGACCAGATCTTTTAGAAGACGAATAAAATTATTCAGAAAAAGCTTAAATTATAAAATTAAATTTATAATTTTGCATCCGTTCTAAAATAACCTCTGGCGAAAACCGTGAATGTTGTTTTAGCCTGTATTTTAAATATTTAACTATGGAATCGTTAATTAAATTCGTTCAAGACGAATTCGTTACCACAAAAGATCTTCCTGAATTTTCAGCTGGAGATACTATTACTGTTTATTACGAAATTAAAGAGGGTCAAAAAACCCGTACACAGTTTTTCCGTGGAGTTGTAATCCAAAAAAGAGGAACTGGAAGCTCACAAACTTTCACCATTAGAAAAATGAGTGGTACAGTTGGTGTAGAACGTATCTTCCCTATTAACTTACCTGCGATCCAAAAGATCGAAGTGAACAAAAGAGGTAGCGTTAGAAGAGCTAGAATTTTCTACTTTAGAGAACTTACTGGTAAAAAAGCTCGTATTAAAGAAGCTAAAAGATCTTAATTTTACAGCTTACGATACATTATTTAAAACTCCGTTTTTCAACGGAGTTTTTTTATGCCTTATTTTAGCATTTCTTAACAGGCTTTGCTGCGCGTTTTCTAGCAAAAATGCCTAAATAATAGTATATTGCGAATACATCAAACCCTCTAATACCAAAGGGTTTCTTCGAAATTTGACAAATCAAAAAATTGAATAATGGCAGAAAACACCAAGATTTTTTACACCAAAACAGATGAAGCACCGGCTTTAGCCACATACTCATTACTTCCAATCGTTCAAACCTATACCAAAGCAGCAGATGTTGTTCTAGAAACAAAAGACATTTCTCTTGCGGGACGTATTCTTTCTCAATTTCCTGAATTTTTAGAGGACGATCAAAAAGTTAGCGATGCTCTTGCAGAGCTTGGCGAACTTGCAAAAAAACCGGAAGCTAACATTATTAAACTTCCTAATATAAGTGCTTCTATTCCGCAGCTTAAAGCAGCTATAAAAGAACTTCAGGAAAATGGTTATAAGCTTCCCGATTATCCAGATGAACCTGCAACTGAAGAGGAAAAAGAAATTAGATCTAAATACGATAAAGTTAAAGGTAGTGCTGTAAATCCTGTTTTACGTGAAGGTAACTCAGATCGTAGAGCTCCAAAAGCAGTTAAAAATTTCGCTAAAAAGAATCCACATTCTATGGGGGAATGGAGTTCAGATTCCAAATCTCATGTTTCCACTATGGAAGACGGCGATTTTTATCATAATGAAAAATCTGTTACTTTAAATGAAGATGACAGTGTAAACATTGTTTTCACTTCAGAATCTGGCGAGGAAACAGTTTTAAAGAAAGATATTAAGTTACTGGCAGGAGAAATAATCGACGGTACTGTGATGCATGTCGATAAATTACAGAAATTCCTTCATGAACAAGTTCAGGATGCTAAAGATAAAGGAGTTCTTTTCTCTTTACATATGAAAGCTACTATGATGAAGGTATCAGACCCTATCATATTTGGTCATGCTGTAAAAGTATTCTTTAAAGATGTTTTTGAAAAATATGGTGAAGATATTAAGAAAGCCGGCGGGAACCCAAATAGTGGTTTAGGTGACGTTTTAAGCTCTCTTGATAATCTCCCTGAAGACAAAAAGAAAGAGATTAACGATGCGATTCAGGCAGATTTAGAAAATGGTCCTGATATTGCAATGGTAAACTCAGACAAAGGAATTACGAATTTACATGTTCCTAGTGACGTTATTATCGATGCATCTATGCCAGCGATGATTAGAACATCAGGACAAATGTGGAATAAAAACGACAAAACTCAGGATACTAAAGCCGTTATCCCTGATAGTAGTTATGCTAGCATCTATCAGGCTACCATAGATTTCTGTAAAGAAAATGGAGCTTTTGATCCTACGACTATGGGAACTGTTCCTAATGTTGGATTGATGGCTCAAAAAGCCGAAGAATACGGTTCTCATGACAAAACATTTGAACTTCCTGAAGCCGGGACGGTAAAAGTTGTAGATCTAAAAGGTGAAACTTTAATCGAACACAAAGTTGGTGCTGGCGACATTTGGAGAATGTGTCAGGTAAAAGATGCACCTATTCAAGATTGGATAAAATTAGCTGTAAATCGTGGAAAATCTAGCGGAATGCCAATTGTATTTTGGCTAGATAATGAAAGAGCTCATGATGCGCAGTTAATTGAAAAAGTTCAAAAATATCTTCCACAACATGATACTGAAGGTGTTCAGATAGAAATTATGCCTCCTCTAGAAGCTACTGAATTTACACTTAAAAGAGTAAAGGATGGAAAAGACACAATTTCGGTTACCGGAAATGTGCTTAGAGATTATTTAACCGATCTTTTCCCTATCCTAGAATTAGGAACGAGTGCTAAAATGCTATCCATTGTTCCTTTAATGAATGGTGGAGGATTATTTGAAACAGGTGCCGGTGGATCTGCTCCCAAGCATGTTCAGCAATTCTTAGAAGAAGGACATCTAAGATGGGATTCTTTAGGTGAATTTTTAGCTTTAGCGGTTTCTTTAGAACATTTAGGAAACAAATATGATAATAAAAGAGCTTTAGTTCTAGCCGACGCTCTAGATGCTGCTACAGAAAAATTCTTGGCAAACGGTAAATCTCCTTCAAGAAAAGTAAATGAACTTGATAACCGCGGAAGTCATTTTTATTTAGCAATGTATTGGGCTGAAGCTTTAGCAAACCAGGATAAGGATGCCGATTTAAAATCGCATTTTGAAAAAATAGCTTCAGAACTTAAAGAAAATGAAGAAAAAATTCTTGAAGAACTTATAGAAGCTCAGGGATCTGCTCAAGATATCGGAGGTTACTATAAAATGAATGATGAAAAGACTAGTAATGCAATGTTACCTAGCGAAACTCTAAACCAAATTTTAGGAAACTAATTTTTGAATAAATTTTAAGTTAAAAGAGAGTCGGAATATTATTATTCCGACTCTTTTATTTTACGGTAAATTCCAAATTTATCCGATTTAGAATCGCGTATTAATCTTTCGTTAAACCGAATTTTCCTTAATGACAGAAAGATTTTCTTACCGAAATTTGCAAGATGAATTATACCCCCGGAGAACGCAATAAAAAGAAAGAGTATATAATTTTAGTAGTTTTAGGAACTCTTATTGCCTTAGGACCTTTTTCCATAGATTCTTATCTACCAGGATTTGAAAATATAGCTGAAGATTTTAATATAACAGTATCCAAAGTAGGATTAACACTTACCAGCTACTTTATAGGAATTTCTTTAGGACAAATGGCTTACGGCCCAATTATGGACAAATTTGGCAGAAAGCGTCCTTTACAAATCGGCCTACTTGTATATATATTAGCAGCAGCAGCATGCTATTTTTCTGGTAATTTAACTTCACTTATAATCGCCAGATTTTTCCTTGCATTAGG